>DHCC01000063.1:36079-43659 GCA_002398875.1 Bacteroidales bacterium UBA4912
AAATATTTTGTCCTTTGAAATCTAATTGATTACTTTATTCTCTTTTTATAAACTATATTGTTTAAGTTAAGGTTGTTATCCTCGTAAAACAAAGTTTATCAAAATGATATAGCTTATTCTTTTGCTAGTTATCCGTCTTTTCCGATTTTAAACATAGAAATTTTGTTTTAGAATTTATTTGCCATTCACTTTTGTGATATGATTTTGAATATATAGATATAATGAACGAAGCTAAGTCTCCCATGTGAAAATTGCAATGTCTCCAGGATCGATTTCCACTTTTTCTGAGGCGTTGTTAACAGGGATAATGGTCGCGTCTTTTAACACTCTTTTTACTGTATCCTCTGTCTTGATAGTGAACGTCATTGATTCTAAAAAATCACGGTTTACAATGATTAAAAAACGTCTTCCCTCTTTTTTAAGTACTGAAACTAAGGCTCTACCATCAACTGTTTCTAAAGATTTAATCTGGTTGGGGAGCTCGTCGATAGATCGGGTTCCATCTGGTATCTGCTCACCCGTATGCCATACTGAAATTAGCTTAGAACCTAAAAAGACACCAGATAATGAATGAATCTCTTGATTCACCAATTTAATACGATCATAAACAATAGTGCGAGTTCCATCGAGATTAATGGGAGCACTATGGAAGTCCCAAGTCGTGCTTTCACCTGGGTGCCAATAAGTAAAATACTGTAAGGTTTGTGCACCATAAGCTAGATTGCTGTACATCTGAAGGCGAATTTCAGAAACAGTTGGAATGGGATAAGGCTTGTGTGCTATTGCAAGTGAAAAAGCCCAGAACGGAAGTCCTGATTCTTTGGATGCCGCCGTAATAATCTCCAGATTTTTATACCATTCTTTTCGTAGCGTCCGTACACCATTATCTTCAATAACTGGATAATGATCAAATGAAATAAATGGTACAGGCACCTCTTTCAGAAACAACTCAACATGTTTGATGTAAGGATCCTCTCCAAGTTCTAATACTCTATCCTTCCCGAGTAATTGTTCTTTATTGGCATAATTAGGAAAGAGGTTAATATAGCAGCCATGTTCTTTGTCAACCGACTGGATCTGTTTCACCCATGCTCCTAATTTAGGGAAATCTGTCGCACACGGTTCATCCATCAAATGATAACCCGCCAGAGCCGGATGTGTCATTAATCGCTGTGCGGTCTTTTCAGGTTCGGATATCAATTCCGGACAAGAAGGCATTAATTTTATACCTACTTCATATGCCACATCCAATGCTTTTTCAACAGCTTCGATACTTGAATAACTGGAAAAATTGATATTGATACCTGATTCCTTTAGTTCTTTGAATCGCTCAACAGTGGTTTCTGTTTCAGGAACACCTATCCAGGCCATAATGGGGAATTCACCGATGCTTTCAATTTGTGCTTTAGTTTTCTCTTGTGAACAGTTGCAGAGTACAATTATCCCTAAGAATAATAGAACATATTTTTTCATAGGATATTTATTAAAAATTTGTGATTATTAATTTCAAAGATTTATATTGTCGTGCCTTAAAAAAACCAACTACCAATGCAGTGTATATCAACCTCATGCAGGGAATAAACCTTATTCTTATCATTCTTCTTCTGGACCGTAGTGTCAATGTAAATGCCTATAGCCTTCTCCAATCCATTCTAGTGAGTGAATCACTTGATAATTTGCAATATTTCCGATATCAGATTAAAGTTTGCATCCCCTGTCGCTTGTTCCCAAGGTCTGGTATCTTCAACCGTGTATCGTTCCGTTAAAAGACTCGTTGCCAGTTGTGTATTTCCTTTATAAATTGCTGTAGCCCATTGACCTATTTTTGAATCAGACTGATTGGCTAACCACTTGTCAGCAACTAAATCCGCTTGTTGCATATTGCCCAATTTTTTCATGGCGATTGCGACTAGCAATTCATTCGAAACGGATTTTCTACCGAAAATACCCTTTTCGGTTATTTTACGATAATAAGAAGCGGCTTCTGCCTCTTTTCCCTGTTTTTCGAGAATAATAGCCATCAGAAAATCTTCGAGCCGCTCATCAATATCCGCATCATACGGCTTACCTACTCCCAGATTTTCAATCCATTTTTTAGAATCTTCTACAGAGCGAATGGCTTGTGCATATCTTTTCCGCTTTAGTTGGTCGGCCGCCTGATAAAGATGGGATTCTCGGTAGATAGCCCTCCCTTCATAAGCGCCTTCGTTCGGCAGTACATTTGTCCGCTTTAACAGAGCGATACTTTCATTATATTTACCGTTCAATTGCAACGCCTTGGCATATTTCAATCCGATCATGTAATTATTCGGGAACCTGTCAGCATAGCGTTTAGCAAGCTGCATTGCTAAAGCAAATTCGTTTGTCCGAAGATAGTGGTTGATAAGAGAAAATCCTACCCGCCATGTCGGATCTATTTTTTCGGCCTTCAGCAAATCGGACAATCCATCTTTTCCATTTTTCAATAGGGCACGGCTCTGATAGTAAGGGGCAAAAGGTACATCGTCGTGTTTATCCAGCAATACCAAAGCCGTCGGTTTATCGCCTAGATGCCACAGAAGAATCGCCGTGTAATAATCCGTTTTCCAAGAGTTAGAGACTGCTTTCGCGTAATGAAGTGCTTTGAGTGTTGCCGGGCGGAAAGGGAATACACCTTCGGGAGAAGCGGATATCGCCATATTCAGCAATTTTTCTCCTTCCTCCTCCTTGCCCATCAGGTGGTTTATGTAGGCACTCCAGTAGAGTGCGATCGGGTTGCTTTTCGCGAATGACAATAATTGCAATGCCTCATCCCACAAACCGGCAGAATAATACCATAGCGCTATTTCGATATAAGTTTCCCAGGGAAGTTCACTGCGGACCAATCTGCGAAAACTATCCATATCGCCCGACATCAGCGCTAATTCGAAACGAACAGGGTGATTTAACGGCATCTCTTCCAGTATTTTCGTTCCAAAATCCTTAACCTCAGCCTGCAGGTCGGAATAACGCAGTCCAATCAACCGAGCTAAGATGGCATCGGGATTGCGGGGATTTGTTTCCAACGCCAGAGAGGCATAATGGAGGGATTTTTTCCAGTCTTTCTCTTTCAGGAAGCATTTGGCTAGCATACCGTAAGCCGCGCTGCGATAAGCTGGCGAATAGGAGGCAACGGAAAATCCGTCTTTTGCATCCGCCATCCGCGATTCATAACTGATTAGGCCGTAGATATAATTGGCCTCTCCATTATAAGCATCTAAGCTCAACGCGGTTTTAGCGTATTCCAATGCTTTTTCGTAACGGCCTGTCCTGTAGCAGATGGAGGCCATTTTATTCAATGCAGGCAGATAATACTTGTCTTTCGCAAGGCACTGGATGAACGACTCTTCTGCTCGACGGAGATGTTTTTGATTCATCCACTGCTCACCTTTAACATAAAGGCCGTATGCTCCATCCCAATCGAAATCTTTAGGTAATCTATTCGGGCGATTCATGTTCTCATGCTCCGGTGATTCGTACCACACCAGCTCTTTATCCCCGATTTCGATGATCAGTGGGGCTTTGCTTGTCAACTGGAATTCTTTTTTCCATGTTTCAAGTACATTCAATCGAAGCGTTTCACTAAATAAAACCTGCTCCGCGTCTTTCACGGCAAGCGTGGTTTGAACCTGTTGCAAAGGCGAGAAAGTAACGATCAGTTTGCCCTCTTTTCGAATCGCGTTAAGCGTTCCGATGGAGCTTGCCTTGGAAATACCTCCCGTATCTTTCGTTGGGAACCAGTATTCCTTCCATACATCGGTTGCGCCCGGTACAAATGAAAAGTGTTTAAAGGGAGTGTACGCGCTGCTTGTCGCCGGTTGGTTATACATACGTCCAGATTGAAGCTCCACGTACTGGCCGTCGGTATCGGTCAACAGGTTTTCCCAGATATTACCGGACCGGGATAATCCCCAGAGAAATATTTTCATACCCAGTTTCTCGTCATACGCTGCGTGATGGACCGATCCAAAGTCGTCATCATGCCAATAAGCACCGTAAAAATCATTGTATTTTCCCATCACGTGGTATGATTTATCTCTTCCAAAGTTGTTTTTCTCATACCAGGATATATCGCGGCCCTGTTCATCAATGGGAAAAGCATAAACATCCCCACCGTGGCTGATTTGGTATTGTCCCGGATAACAGAATTCCAGGTTGCCCGCTGCCTTGTAACCGGCATTCATCCATTGGTAATAGGGTTGTTCCAACGACGAAGTGTTTGTCCAGATCGTACGTGTTGTAAAATAAGCTTTGTCTTTGGGCAGGTTGATTTCTACCTGCCACGTAGTCTGTGTCAAAAATTCCGTAGCACTGATAAAACAACTGACGCTGCCGTCCTCGTTCGACCTGATGAAATAATCGATCGGGGTAGCCGTTGTTGGGGCATGGCCAATAATCCCGAAATTAAATTCGATCCCTCCCGATGTCCAAGCACCTCGCATAGCAATATCCCGGAATTTAACGGCATGATTGTAATAAATAAATTCCTTGCCTGTAGATTTTTCGATCGCACCCCAAATTTTTCCACCAATTTCAGGAAAGATCGACAGCTTGATGTAATCATTTTCCATCTCGACCACGTTCCATTCTTTTGGGATAGAATTTTCACTATACCCGTCAAAACGAAAATAGGGATAGTAAGAGTTTTCAGGTCTTGCTACGGGGTCTGGGTCAGAGAACATATACGTGGGCATAGATAGTTTTACTTCTTTTACTGAAGCCTTACTGATTTGCTCGGAATGTTTTACATTCTCTTTTCCCGCAGATAAGGAGTTACTTATTATGAACGATAACAATAATATGAATAATCTTTCCATGCTAAAACTTTAATTTTTATTATCTGATTTTCTAATGGAAATCAGGTTTCTCTTTCTCAACTCTTCTAAACTTTTTTTCCAATCTCCCCCCTCTGCCCACAAGTAGTAGGAGAAATACATCGTGCTTTGCTGTATAATGGGTGTCCAGGGTTGAAATTCAACATAAGAATGTGGAGCATCTGAATTGTGGGGGAGATTCATCCACATATGCAAGAATATTGGTTGTTCCACAGGAAAAGCCCCTATAAAAGCTATATTTTCTTTAGTATCTTGTCCGGCGTTCCACCCTTCTTGTGCTTCTATAGCTTGTCCGTAGTAATCATCTGGTCTCATCCGGTACTCTTTCATTCCTTTTGTCGTGAGGACCGTGAACACATCCTCAGTTCCGTGTTCTTTTCCTAACTCCAGAATGGGTTGAGGACCCAGAACATTTGCATCTTTATCCTTGAATACCAACGCAAACCGCACCTCTACCAATGGAGTGTTCCCATATAAAGTAAAAATCTTCTTGATGGTATTTCCATAGTATTCTGCTTCCATTTCCACCTGCACGTAATCACCCTCCGCTTTTGTAATTTTCGCGTCATAAACGCGATGTGTCTCCATACTTGCCTGTCCAAGGAAATCTTCAAAACCACCATACGGATAATATCCTCTCATACGATAGGGTCTCCTATGGTCGGCAGTCTTTTCCGGCCATCCTTTGTAAAATACATTATCATTTTTGCTTTTGATAATATATTCAATTATGCGGGCGCCTGTCGTTAGAAGGGTAATCTTTACAGAATCATTTTCCATACGATACTCGTTAATTCCATCACCGTCGATGTCTACTTCGTACACGTACGGTTTGCCTTCTGCTTTGCCGACGCCGAGCTGTGTCTCAGCAGTAAGGTCTAAGGCGCTTGTCCTCACGATATAATCCCCGGGAGTTACATTTAGCTTGAAAATCTGTTCTTCCCAAGAAGCTGTTTCTGTGTGAAATGTTTTTGTCTGACTGTAAATTGCTTTTTTAGTATTGTTTTTTTTGTAAACGGAGACTTCGACCGGAAAGCTGGTTTTTTGCGTATAATTATGGATTGTCACCGGATAAGTTACTTCCGGAGCGTGTGAATAAAGCAATTGATGGGTAGAGATAGACGGTGGTAAATCCAGCATGGTGAGTGTTTTCTTCGTTTTTTCTCCCGAAACAAAGTTTACTGCTATCGGATTGGTTCTACCCATAGCCTCTTTACCCGGTTGTAAAGGAATTTTAAATTGTTTTTCTTCGCCACCTTGCAACGTGATAGAACCGAGCAAATTAGTAACCTTTACGGCAGTTGATGTGATAATGTCGAATTTACCCGTTATCGGCGAAGCATTGTAATTCTTTACCGTAACCAGTAAATTATACTTGTCCACTTCAGCTTTCAAATCTAATTTATCATAGTAATAATCTTCCAGGTAAATTTTGTCTAAATAGAGTAATCCTACTGTATGGCGATATTTTGCAGGCCCCATGAACATGGCTTTACTTAATACGGCAACTTCTTTCCGGCTCAAAATGGCTTCCCATAGTGTTTCACTGGTCAGCGGTTTATCTTTTTCGATGAATAAAATCATGGAAGATGTGAGGTTCCCGCTAAGATAACCTGTTTTATTAATAAAGGGGACATCTTCATTATCGATTTGTTCTTTATTTCCCGCATTTGCCATCACACCGTCGTATTGATAGTTTTCCGAACCCGGATCATAAACCCTACGAAATACATATCCTTCTTTCTTTTTGGCAAAATCAATCCATGGTTGGCGTCCCGGCATATCCTGTACCTGTAAATCCTCGTAATCTTTGCATCCGTATATTGGTGAAAAGCCCACTTCGGCTACAATGGGCAAGTCAATTTCTTTTACCCAACCCTCAATATCTTTTTGAGCTAGAAATTCCATGTACCCATCAAATATAAACCAGGAATTACCTTCGTTCATACCTAGCCCCATTAATTCTAGCGGATGTCCTTGTTCGATCGTTACGCTCTTTAAAAGAGAAGAGACGCCAAAAAATCCTTTATGCATCCGGTATTTTTCTACTACTCCCCTAGCTGTATTGATCTGTTCCAGTAGCAGTTTCACTTGTTCCGAAGAGGAAGAGGAGATAACGAATAACCTTTTGGAGCCGTTGATCATATAGAACGCTTTTACAGGCTGGAGATCTGTAGCTTTCAACTGGTGGCTATCTATTTCTTTCACCCATTCGAACAGGGAAATAGCTTTTTCTTCCAGGTTGCGTCCCACCTCCGTAGAAGGATCTGTGACAACCAGTACATCTCCATTTTTTATTGCGCTATCAAATTCATCGGCAGATGGATTCTCTAAGATCCTGTATTGGCTTGTAAAAAGATTAGATATGAAACCTTCCTGCATCAGCAATCCGGGCAAGCCCAAATCTTCCGCAACATCAATCTTGCTCTGTAGAATAGTTGATTTCACGTCGGGCATGGCAATCTTAAACAAGTTACCGTATCTAAACCAGTTGGTATAAGTGTCATGCCAGTGATTTGTGAATCCGTTGAAGTTTATTTGATTGGTAATGAATGAGTTATTCTGTTTTGGAGCTGCTGTTTGAAATCCTGAAAGATTTTGTCCATGAACGATGATGGATGGCAAAAAAAATGAAAAAAAACAGATAATTAGGAGATGTAATTTGTTCATGACCTTTTTTGTTTAATTTGTTGCATTCAGAAAAATAATCCTGTAACGAGTGAGGAT
>DHCC01000063.1:43840-48280 GCA_002398875.1 Bacteroidales bacterium UBA4912
ATCCTCACTCGTTACAGGATTATTAATATATTACCGTTTTAGATTAGGATTCAAAATAACATCTTGATAGGGATAAGGAATATACATTTTGCTGTCGTTCCATGTTCCGGTTACAGGTACTGCTTCTTTTCGATATATGCCCGGAGCTACTTCGATCAATGGATTTAGTTTCCTGAATTCGAAATGATCTTTGTAGCGATACATACGGAACATATTGCGAGCACGTGAGGTTAATCCACCCCAACAATAACCAGCGATTTCCCATCCGTGTTCATTGTATCCGGCTTCCGCAAGTTCATTAGGAGTCATGCTGGTTGAATAGATATTAGATAATGTGCCATCTGCCCTGTTACGCACCTTGTTTAATACATCCACGGCTAAGGCATTAATCTGTCCTGATCGGCCTACAGCCTCAGCATATATGCAATATACTTCTGCAAGTCTGATTACCTGATGTTGCTTTTCTCCCGCGTAGCTGATAGCACTTGGATCGGCATAATCAAACTCTGTGCCTCTAACCGCTCCTTCTGCAGATTTAATAAAACATGGAGCAACAACGGCTCTTGACGCAGGCTCAGTATCATACCACCAGTCATATAGCTTTCCGTCGGCTAACATGATTTTTGGGAAGTAAGTGGCTTCTTTACGTGGTCCATCGGGAAAGTCTTTCCAAAACTTAATTTCACCGTTCATATCACCCCAACCGGCTTGTTTCATATCTTGCAAAAAGTCCGTTACAGTTGACATGTTAGCCGTTCTATCCCTATTGTAATAAATTCCGAGCAGTACTTCCGGATTGCTATTGTTGTACTCCCATGAATACACCTTCCAATATTCGTCTAGCAACTTATAATTATAAGTGCCATTATTTACAGCATCAATGACTTCTTTCGCTTTGTCGGCAGCCAATTGATAGTATTCCTTTTTATTTAAAGGCCAGCCAGCCATACACATATAAACATATGAAAGTGTTGCTTTAGCGGCGGCCTGACCTACGGCAATATTTATACCGCCTCTGGCGTAGGGCTCTTTTGTATGCATGATAGGAAGATTGGTTTCGGCATACTTTAAATCTTCAACTATCAGATCATAAATCTGTTGTTCTGAATTAAGTTCTGACTCATAATTTACCTCTTCGTCCAACATAATAGGCACCGGTCCCCATGTGGTTACAATGTAAAAATATGCATAAGCACGCCAATATTTCGCTTGTGCGATAGCAGAAGCGATTTCTGCTTGCGAAACATCAGGAGTTCTTTCTACGTTATTAATCACGAAATTAGCAGCTTTTACCATTCTCCAACGTCGCTCCCATAAATATGGCATCCAGGGATTGTTATCAGATACGTTAAACTGGTCGTGTTCACGCAGGGGCTGTTTATTACTTGCCGGATGCGTGGAAATATCATCACCAACAGTAAAATTAGTTCCTGTATGATGATTTGCATACTGCGCATCAGCTACAATGGCGTACAAAGCGTTCAATGAAGCATCCAAATCACCCTTGTTCGTGAAGAATGCATTCGTGGCCAATCGCCCTTTTGGGTCTTCTTGTAAGAAATCAGTACAAGAAATTATTCCGAATGCTGAAACTATCAATAATATGAGTTGAATTGATTTATATATAGTTAATTTCATCATATGTAATATTTAAAATATAATTATTCCTGCCGTTAAAAAGTTAGTTTTGCACCAAATGTTACTGTACGTGGTACTGGATAGGCACCTAAATCCAATCCGTTATAAGCATTATATGCCTCAGGATCCATTCCTTTATATTTTGTTAGTGTATATATATTTTGTGCACTAACCGAAAATTGAAGATCAAAAATGCGTGTAATTTCCTTCGGCAAAGTATATCCGACACTGATATTCTTTAATTTAATAAAGGAAGCGTCTTCCAACCAGTAAGTAGAATTGCCATAATATTTATTATCAGAATTGGTATGACTTGGGAACATAGCATCTGCCTTGTTTGAAACTTTATCCCATCCTTTAAAATAGGAATCTCTTAGGGAGATAAATCTATACATACCGATCATTGAAGAAAGGGCATAGCGAGTTAAGTTTAATCGATCCGCACCAAAGGCTCCATTGATAAAAACGTTTATGGTCCAGTTTTTCCAGCTAATCATGTTATTCCATCCCAGCGTAAATTTCGGACTGGCTTGTCCCATTACATACTGATCATCGGCCGTGGGACTGGTTGTCAAAGTGCCATCGGCCGCCCTGTAAAGGTTAGCTCCTTCATCATTGAAACCTTCCCATTGATACAAATAAAACGAACCGTATGGATACCCTGGTTTCAAGATCTGCATAGATCCGCCATAATTGCTATATGTTGCATCTAATATAAAATCCTGGCCTGCCAAGTCCACAATTTCATTCTTTATGTAGGTGCCATTAAAACTGGTTTCCCAATTTATAGCTCCTCCCTCTCTCAGCGGGTACGCAGTGATACCAAGTTCAAAGCCAGAGTTCTTCACCTCTCCCTGATTAACCCAGAAACTACCCCCCCCATTATACATAGGCACAGCCTTTTGGAAAAGAAGATCTTTTGATTGTTTTAAAAACCAGTCCATTGTTACATTTACTTTCCCCTGTAAGATACTGAAATCCGCACCTAAGTCATATTGGTACGTTTTTTCCCAAGAGACATCAGGCGTTGCAAACGTGTATCCCCAATAACCGGCAAACGGAGATGATGTTCCAAATCCGTAGTCAGTAGCTGAAAGCATTCCCAGGGTACTGTATCGATCAATTGCCTGATTACCCGTGATACCATAACTTGCTCTTAATTTCATTTGTTGGAATATATTCTGATCTTTCATGAATTCTTCTCTTGCAGCATCCCAGGCTACTGAAGCCGATGGAAAGTAACCCCATTTGTTGTCTCCCTGGAATTTTGAAGATCCGTCTGCCCTGAATGTGGCGGTTACAAAATAACGGTTATTATAGTTATACATAACACGTCCAAGACCTGAAGCAATAGATTCTTCCGAATAGTCATTACCTGTGGATAGTGTGCCACCATTAGCAAGGTTCCAGTATCCGACACTTTCGTTTTTCAAATTTGAACCTGAGCCCCATAAACCGGAATACTGATTATTACTGATCTCCCAAACGGCAGTTGCGATGAGATTATGATTTCCGAAATTTTTTTGATAAGTCAAATTATTTGTATTTTGCCAATAGTTAGTCATCCCCGATCCATTTGAGGCAGTTGGAATTTGTGCCGGACGATACAAAGACGAAGTGAAGGAGTAATTTGGGTTATGTTGGTAATTATATCCTCCCTGTACCGATAGCGTAAGTTCTGGGTAAAGCTTGAACAATAACGTGGTATTTGCATTTATGTGATATCGGAAATTATCGCTAACGTTTACCATTTTAGCGGCATAAGGATTGGCATCTACAGAGTTATACGGGTCCATATTATATACGCCCGTTACTTCGTTTCTCATTTCCATAGCAGGTGTATAGTTAATTGCCTCCATTAGGCTTCCTCCTGGATTATGTGAATGTACACGAGCAGCATTCAACCTAGCTGATACTGTGAGCCAGGGTTTAACTTCTGCATCAATATTTGCTCTAAAATTATAGCGTTTGAATTTACTGTTTATGAAAATAGCATCCCAGTCTAAAATATTACCTGAAACTAAATAACGGGCAGTTTTGTTACCCCCTGACATAGTTAATGCATAGTCTTGTGAAACGCCAGTCTTAGTCATAATGTCCTGCCAGTCGATTCCCTTTGTGCCGTTCTTGTAAGCATCAAGGTCTGCTGCAGATACTGTACTGCTACCCCAAATATCATTTAATGCCGTAGCATACTCATAGGCATTCATCACATCGTATCTTTTTATCAAGGTATGGATTCCTACCGAAGAGTCAAAATTAATTTGAGAAAGACCTTCTTCTCCTCTTCTACTAGTGACTAGAACAACACCATTTGCACCGCGAGAACCGTAAATAGCTGTAGCCGAAGCATCTTTCAATACTTCAATGGATTGTATGTCAGAGGGGTTCAACCCTTCCAATCCGCTACTGCTAACGATACCATCGACCACGTATAGAGGATCGCTGCTTTTATTAATCGATGTTGTTCCACGAACTCGTACTTTTATACCTTGACCCGGCATTCCACTTAGGGTTGTCACTTCTACCCCCGGCGTACGACCTTGGAGAATATCTTCCACCCGCTTTACCGGCTGATCTTTGAATTGTTTATTGGAGACAGATGATACTGAGCCAGTAAGATCTGACTTTCTTACCACACCATATCCAATAACGACCAGTTCATCCAGAGCCTTTGTGTCTTCTAACAGTGTAATGTCAAAGCTGGTTTTCCTTTCAGTATTGATATCCTGTTCCAAATACCCTATATAGGAAATATGAATAGAAGCATTGTTATCTACACTCAACGAAAATCTTCCATCC
>DHCC01000026.1:0-7191 GCA_002398875.1 Bacteroidales bacterium UBA4912
AGCGAGGATCTTCCTTTCTATTACAACAGGCCGGTGGGTGACAACGAAAAACATGGATTGGGACTTATAATAAATACTGCAATAGAGATAATGAAATTAGAATCTGATAAAAAATGAGAAAAATAATACTGTTAATATTTTCAATCCTTTTCATTGTAACATCATGTAAACAAGCATCGGGTGATCCTGATCTTGCTTGGGTTGATGATGTTGGTGCACGTAATACTCCAAGTGGAACAGATGTTTGGAATGTTACTGACTGGGGAGCAGTAGCTGACGGAGAGACTTTAAATACATTTTCAATTCAAAAAGCCATTGACGCATGTTTTGAGGCAGGTGGCGGTATAGTTACATTTGAGCCGGGTGAATATCTAACCGGCTCAATCTATTTAAAAGAGGGAGTTCACCTGATAATACCTGAGGGAGTATCTATCTTGGGGAGTCACAACATTGAGGACTATCCCGATATTCCTACCAGAGTTGCCGGTATTGAAATGGTATGGCCATCTGCACTTATAAATGTTATTGATCAGAAAAATGTGAAGATTTCTGGCAAAGGAGAGGTGGATGGACAGGGAAAACCTTTTTGGGACAAATACTGGGAAATGAGAAGGGAATATGAAGCTGAAGGTTTACGCTGGATTGTTGATTATGACTGCAAGCGTCCCCGAACAGTACTTATCTCTGATTCAGAAGATGTTACAATTAAAGATATCACACTAAAAAGAGCCGGTTTCTGGACTATCCATTTACTTTACTCAGACTATTGTACTGTAGATGGTGTAATAATTCGTAATAATATTGGAGGTCATGGGCCCAGCACCGACGGAATTGATATAGATTCATCATCACATATATTGGTTGAAAATTGTGATATAGATTGTAACGACGACAACTTCTGCCTTAAAGCAGGTAGGGATGCAGACGGTTTAAGAGTAAACAGGCCAACTGAATATGTGGTAATCAGAAACTGCATTTCGCGTGCTGGAGGCGGATTGTTTACTATTGGCAGTGAAACATCAGGTGGAATAAGATATGTGCTTGCTCACGATTTAAAAGCAGAAGGCACAACAGTTGGATTAAGATTTAAATCGGCTATGAACAGGGGCGGTACTACATCGCATATCTATTTGCAAGATATTGAAATGAATAATGTGGGTACTGCAATAGAAGCCTCTATGAATTGGAATCCTGCGTACAGTTATTCTGAATTACCGGAAAAGTATGAGGGAACAGAACTGCCCGAACATTGGGATAAGATGCTTGAGAAAGTGGAGCCTGCTGAGAAAGGAATTCCCTATTTCAATAATATTCACTTTACCGGTATCACCGCAACAAACGCTAAAAGGGCATTTAATGTAAGTGGAAGCGAAACTTCATTAATGGAGAACTTTTACCTTTCAGACATCAACATTGATGCAGAAAGAGGTGGATCGATAAAACTGGCGAGTAATTGGGAGGTGAACAACGCTATAATAAAGACACTTGACAATAAGCCTGTAGATATCACTGAAAGTGAGAATGTTTCGATCCCATTTAGTAAAGACGTCTTTATGTTCTCATACTTTATGGGTAATGGTGCAGATGGTTTACATCTTGCATACAGCAATGATGGTTTGAAATGGGAAGCCTTTAATGACGGGCAATCGCTATTAAAACCTCAGGTTGGTAAAGACAGCCTGATGCGTGATCCGAGTATTGTACAGGACAACAAAGGTATCTTCCATATGGTGTGGACAACCGGATGGTGGGATCAGCATATCGGTTACGCGTCGTCTGCCGATCTTATAAACTGGTCGGAACAACGCACCATACCTGTTATGTATCATGAGCCGGAGACAAAAAACTGTTGGGCACCTGAACTATACTTCGACAAAGAAAGTGAACTCTTTTATATTATTTGGGCTTCAACTGTTCCCGGAAAATTCCCTGAAATCCCCACTTCAGAAAGCGAAAAGGGTTTGAATCACCGTCAATACTATGTGACCACTAAAGATTTTAAATCATTTAGTGAAACAAAACTATTCTTTGATCCCGGATTTAGTGTGATAGATGCTGCTATAATAAAAAAGAATGGCCTATACTGGATGATTCTTAAGAATGAAAACTCGGCACCGGCAGAGAAAAATTTGAGAGTAGTATTTACTGATGATCTTACTAAAGGATTTCCCATTAATGTGTCAGAAAACATTTCGGGAGATAAATGGGCGGAGGGACCCTCGCCTATACAGATAGGTGAATATGTGTATGTGTATTTCGATAAATACAGGGATAAAAGATATGGAGCCATCCGATCAAAAGACGGAAAAGTATGGGAGGATGTATCAGAACAAATTGAGTTTCCATCGGTAACAAGGCATGGCACTGCTTTCAGGATTACAAATGAGGAGTTTAATATTTTAAAGGAAGCTACAAAGTAGTATAAGAGATAAGAAAAATGAAAAACATCAGAAAGCTTTTGTTTGTTTTGGCGCTTGTTTGCAGTAATTTACTTACTGCACAACAGATTGAATTAGACCTGTCAGGAAACTGGCAGTTCAGGATCGACAGGGATGACATGGGTGAAGAGGAAAAATGGTATTCCAAAGATTTAAGTGACAATATAACTCTGCCAGGTTCGATGGCTGAAAGCCGTAAAGGTGATGATGTTACTTTACATACCGAGTGGACAGCAAGTATCTACGACAGTTCTTTTTTCTTTAATCCCAGACTTGAAAAATTCAGAGTACAGGAGAACCTGAAACTACCCTTCTGGCTTACTCCCGTAAAATATTACGTGGGTGCTGCCTGGTACAGAAAAAACATTACTATACCAGACTCATTCAACAAAAAGAGAGTAGTACTATTTCTTGAGCGTCCTCATACCGAAACTGTTGTATGGGTTAACAATAAAAGAGTTGGCATGCAGAACTCTCTCTCGGTGCCACACACCTATGAAATTGGTGATTTGCTGAAAAAGGGAGAAAACAGTATTACTATCCGGGTAGATAATAGAACCAAAGATATTGATGTTGGCAAGGACTCTCACAGTATTACAGACCAGACACAAGGGAATTGGAATGGTATCGTAGGAAAAATTGGGCTTTATACCACTCCCCACTCATATATTGAGGATCTGCAGATTTATCCTGATATAAAAGGAAAAAAAGCAATTATAAGAGTTAATGTTTTCGGCAGCAGTTCAGGCGAAATAAGGATTGAGGCAGAAAGCTTTAACAGTGTAAAAAAAGACAAGATAGATCCTGTGAAACGATCTTTCTCAACAGGTGATAAATCAGGTTTAGTGGAGATAGAACTGCCTATGGGGGAAAACTTTCTGACCTGGGATGAGTTTGAACCTAACCTGTACCGATTAAAAGCTACTCTGATTACCAAACAAGGCAAAGACGTAAGGGAAATTCGTTTCGGAATGCGTGAATTCACAATTGAGGGGAAGTCATTCTTTGTTAATGGACGAAAGACTATGTTGCGCGGAACTGTGGAGAACTGCGTTTTCCCGCTAACCGGATATGCACCTATGGATGTAGAATCATGGATAAGAGTGTTTCGTATTTGCCGCAGCTACGGACTTAATCACATGAGGTTTCACTCTTATTGTCCTCCTGAGGCCGCAATGGAAGCTGCTGATATTGTTGGATTTTACCTGCAGCCTGAAGGACCCAGCTGGCCAAATCACGGCACTTCTCTTGGTGATGGGCGACCAGTCGACGACTATCTTTGGGAGGAGGCAAAAAGAATTGTGAAAAACTATGGTAATTACCCATCCTTCTGCATGTTCGCAATAGGTAATGAGCCCAGAGGCAGATGGGTTCCATGGGTAACTAAATTTGTAGATTACTGGAAAGAAACCGATTCCCGCAGGGTATATACCGGAGCCTCTGTGGGTGGTAGCTGGGCTTGGCAGCCGGCCAGTCAGTTTCATGTTAAAGCGGGGGCAAGAGGTTTGGAGTGGGATAAAATACCTGATTCAAGATCTAACTTTAGTGAAAGAATAAACAGTGTGAATGAACCGTTTGTATCACATGAAACAGGTCAGTGGTGTGTATTCCCCGATTTTAAGGAAATCGACAGATATACCGGAGTAATGAAAGCCCGAAACTTTGAGCTGTTCCGTCAAGATCTTAAGGATAGAAATATGGGTGATATGAGTGCTCAGTTTCTCATGGCTTCGGGTAAACTTCAGGCACTTTGTTACAAACATGAAATTGAGAGAACGCTTAGAACACCTGATTATGCCGGATTTCAGCTGTTGAGCCTGAATGACTACTCCGGGCAAGGCACCGCGTTAGTTGGTGTTCTTAATGCTTTCTGGGAAGAGAAGGGTTATATTGATGCGACTGAATTCAGACAGTTTTGTGCACCAACTGTACTATTATCCCAGATGGATAAATTTGTTTATAAAAACAACGAACAGCTTAGTGCCGATATCGAGATCTCACATTTCGGTAAAGAGGCGTTGAGAGATGAATCAGTAAACTGGTCTGTTCAGGATGAATATGGCAAAGTGTTTGCCAAAGGAATTCTGATGGCAGACAATATAAAAATTGGAAATGGACAGCAGTTGGGAACAATAAATGTGCCTTTGAATAATATCAACAAGGCCCAGAAAATGAATCTTAAAGTTTGGCTGGATTGTAAGGAGGTTACAAACAACTGGGATTTCTGGGTATATCCTTCAATCCTTCCTGAGGTTAATAGTGATAATATTCATATCACTGGCACTTTAGATGAGAAAACAAGGAATATTTTGGATGAGGGAGGAAAGGTGCTTTTCTTGACCGCAGGCAATGTTGAACAAGGCAAGGATGTTGTTCAATACATGACACCAGCCTTTTGGAATACTTCTTGGTTTAAGATGCGCCCGCCACATACAGTTGGTACACTTATAAACGATAATCATCCTATTTTCAACTACTTCCCCACAGATTATTATACCGGACTACAATGGTGGGAACTTATTCACAAAGCTCAGGTGATGGAGTTGAATAATTTTCCTGAAGATTTTCAACCACTTGTTCAGCCTATAGACACATGGTTTATTAACCGTAAGCTGGGTAAGCTATTTGAGGCTAATGTTGGCAATGGCAAGCTCGTAGTCATTAGTATAGATCTGCAGAATAATCTTGAGAACAGGCCGGTGGCTTCTCAGCTCCGATACTCAATATTGAAATATATGAACTCAAATCTATTTCACCCGGAATTCAACGTTGATATATCAATAATTGAAAATATTATTACCACCGAAGGCGAAAAGCTTAAGATAGATACAGAGGATGCTCCGGACGAATTAAAAGGAGTAGTACTTTAATAATTCGGTGATATAGAATCATAATTATAATCAGAAAACATTTAGAAACTCAATTGAATGACTAAAATAATACAATATGAAAAATATAATTATTTTATTCCTAATGCTACCTTTATTTCTTGGAGGATGTGTTAACAAAGCAGAAGATACCAACTGGCCGGAAATTACTGCAGAGAGCAAGCCCTGGACCCGATGGTGGTGGATGGGCAGTGATGTTGACTCTGCCGGTCTCACTTATAACCTTGAAGCACTTAGCAATGCGGGCATAGGAGGAGTTGAGATTACTCCAATATATGGGGTTAAAGGAAGAGAATATCACTATATTAACTACCTCTCACCCGATTGGATGAAGATGCTGGATTTCACTATCACAGAAGCTGGGCGTCTGGGTATGGGGGTAGACATGAACAACGGTACCGGATGGCCATTTGGCGGACCAACGGTGAGCGTTGAAGATGCTGCTACAAAAGCATTCTTCAATAATTATAAAGTAAGTGGAGGGAAAAAACTAGAGGATAAAATTGAGATTTCTGATAGAAGACAAGCCGGTATTTCTTATCTCGATAAAGTAATGGCATATTCCGGAGACGGTGAAGTTCTGGACATCACCGATAAGCTGACCGAAGAAGGTTATCTCGACTGGGTAGCTCCCGTAGGTGAAGATTACAATATTATTGCACTTTTCGTAGGCAAATCAAGACAACAAGTTAAAAGATCAGCTCCGGGGGGAGAAGGATATGTACTTAATCATTTCGATAAGGATGCAGTAATGCGTTATCTTGATCAGTTTGATAAAGCATTTGCGGAAAGCTCGACTCCTTTCCCGAATACATTCTTTAATGACTCTTATGAAGTTTATGGTGCCGATTGGTCGCCCGATTTGTTAGATCAATTTGACAAAAGAAGAGGATATAGACTTCAAGACTATTTTCAGGAATTTCTGGCTGATGGAGCAACAGAAACATCTGTCAGAGTTATTTCTGATTACCGCGAAACTGTTGGTGATATGCTCCTGGAAAATTTTACCAGACCCTGGACTGAATGGGCACATTCTCATGGTGTGAAAACCAGAAATCAGGCACATGGTTCGCCAGCAAACCTGATTGACATTTATGCAGCAGTTGATATCCCGGAATGTGAGTCGTTTGGTATTACAGATTTTGATATCCCGGGACTCAGAAAAGACTCTATCAGGAAAGAGAATGACAGTGATCCTACAATTCTTAAATATGCATCATCTGCAGCTCACATATCAGGAAAACAATATACATCATCTGAAACTTTCACTTGGCTTACTGAACATTTCAGAACTTCACTTTCACAAGCTAAACCAGAAATAGATCAGATGTTCGCCTCAGGTGTTAATAGAGTATTCTTTCATGGCTCAACCTATTCACCGGAAGATGCAAAATGGCCCGGTTGGAAATTCTACGCATCAGTAGATATGTCACCCACAAACACGATTTGGAAAGATGCACCTGCTTTCTTTAGCTATATAACACGTGTACAATCGTTTTTACAGAGTGGAAAATCTGACAATGACTTCTTGCTTTACCTGCCTATTTATGATATCTGGGAAGAACAGCGTGGAAATTATTTTACCACTTTTGCCATCCATGGTATGCGCGAAAGATTACCGGATTTTTGTGATGCAGTAGATATGATTATGAAAAACGGATATGATCTGGATTATATTTCTGATCGATTCATGTTAACTACTACATTAGAAAACGGGTTAATTAAAACTGAAGGTGGAGCAACGTATAAAGCTCTAATCATGCCTGCAGTGAAAAACATCCCTCTTGAAACAATGGAGCAGATAAGGAAATTAACCGAACAGGGCGCAACTGTGATATTTGTTGATCAGTACCCTTCTGATGTGC
>DHCC01000026.1:7352-7685 GCA_002398875.1 Bacteroidales bacterium UBA4912
CGGACTTTATGATCTGGATAAACGAAGAGAACAGTTCAACTTAGTTATGTCTGATTTCCCGAAAGTATCCACATTTGATGATGTAACAAGAATTGAACTTGGCAAAGGTGCTGTAATAACCGGCAGCAATTATAGTGATATACTGGAATTATGGAAGTATGACAAGGAGCTGTTTGTATCTGAATTAGGAGGTCAAATGGTAAGAAGAAAACATGAAAATGGACATATATACTTCATGTCTATGCTTAGCAATAATCCTGTGGATGGATGGGTAGGCCTGGGAGTAAATGCTAAGAGCGCAATGATTTTTGATCCAATGACAGGAGAAAAAGG
>DHCC01000026.1:7935-79379 GCA_002398875.1 Bacteroidales bacterium UBA4912
GAATCTGTAATCTTAAAAACCTTCTTCAATGATATTAAAGCAGAGGGTTGGAAATATTATTCACCGTCTACCGAAACAGTTGATTTGAGTAACAACTGGGAACTATCATTTATCGATAGCGATCCGGTTATTGAAGAGAGCTACACTGTTGATACGCTTGCTTCCTGGACAGATATTGATAATGACAGTCTTAAAGTTAACAGGGGTACCGGTTTATATAGAAAAACTTTTCAGTTCAGTAAGAATCCCGATTCAGAATATCTCCTCTCTCTGGGCGATGTTAGGGAGAGTGCTAAAGTAAAGATCAACGGCAAAGATGCAGGCACACTTTACGCTGTTCCTTTTGAAACAAAAATTGGCGATTTGCTGCAGGATGGAGAGAATATAATAGAAATAGAGGTAACAAACCTGCCTGCCAACCGTATTGCTGATTACGACAGGAAGGGTGTTGAGTGGCGTATTTTTCATGAGATCAACTTTGTAAGTATCACTTACGAGCCTTCTCAATTTGATATCTGGAATATCATGCCGTCAGGATTATTGGGTCCTGTAACTATTAAAGAGTTGATTATCTTCAATCCTCAGTAAAATTATATTACTTGAATTTTATGGAGTTTTGGCAAATAAATATTTAAAGTCAAATTTTCGTGATAACTGTTGCTAGATTCGGAAAATTGTACTACTTTTGCAACACTTTTTCGAAAAGCAAACATTCTTCCTTAGCTCAGTCGGTTAGAGCATCTGACTGTTAATCAGAGGGTCCTTGGTTCAAGTCCAAGAGGAAGAGCAGAAGGCTGATAAGATAAAGTATTAAAAGGTGAAATATTCTTCCTTAGCTCAGTCGGTTAGAGCATCTGACTGTTAATCAGAGGGTCCTTGGTTCAAGTCCAAGAGGAAGAGCAAAGAAACGAGTCAGACGGCTCGTTTTTTTGTTTTCCCTTTAACAAGGTTAACTAACTTTTCCCTATAAATTTTATTTCAATATGAAGAAAGTGTTGATTGCATATCGCTTAAAACCTGAAGGACTCACAGCATTTAATGAGAATTATGAGATTACACTTCCTAAAGACAAATCCTATTTTACAAAAGAGGAAATATTAGAATTGATTCCTGAATATGAGGTGTTCGTTCCTAATTTCAGCTTTTATACTGATAAGGAAATAATGGACAGAGGTACTAAACTGGAACTAATCTCTAATTTCGGAGTAGGATTTAATAATATTGATGTGGAGTACGCTACTCAAAAAGGAATCGCTGTAACAAACATTCCCAATACTACAACAGAACCAACAGCCGAGTTTGCCTTTGCACTACTTCTTGGTGCCGCTCGCAGGGTAGGGTATTATGATCGAAAACTGCGTACACCTGAAGGAGTTAGTTGGGGAGTATATTCAGAAAGCGGTTTGTCTGTTTATGGTAAAACTTTGGGAATTATAGGTATGGGACGCATAGGGCAATCATTGGCAAGGCGTGCTGTTGCCTCTGGAATGCATATTATTTATAATAACCGAAACCGATTGGCAGAAAGCATAGAGAATCAATACAACGCACGTTATGTTTCAAAGGAAGAGTTACTGAAAACAGCTGATTATATATCTCTTAATGCTCCTTCAACTCCTGAAACTTATCACTTGATAGGAGAAAAAGAGTTTAATATGATGAAACCTACTGCAATATTTATCAACACAGCACGTGGCGATTTAGTAGATGAGAAAGCAATGGCAAAAGCATTAAAGGATGGCAGAATATGGGCTGCGGGACTTGATGTTTATGATAATGAACCTCACATATTGCCCGAACTGCTGGTGCTGGATAACGTTCTATTGGCACCACATGCAGGAACAAAAACAGTAGAAGACAGAATTGCAATGTCTGAAGAGATGGTTCAGAATATTGTAGGTTTTTATGAGGGAACTTACCCCGTTTCGCGTGTAAATTGAAGTTTTATTTGAAATCAAAATAATCATATTTACAAAAACTGTAATTTAGAAATTTTATTTTAATGTCTGCACAAGAAATTAAAAACAAGCTTATTACTCTTGGTAATCCTGAGAAAGCTCATCATTCTTCATATTTCTTTAAAACTGCCAAAGGTCAGTACGGTTATGGCGATAAATTTATTGGATGTACAGTACCCGAAACACGAAGTGTAGCAAAGCAGTATCAAGGTTTATCACTAAAGGAAAATAAGAAATTACTGGATGATGAAATGCATGAATGCAGATTGTGTGCAGTTTTTATACTTACTGATCAATTTAAAAAAGCTAATGAAATCGATCGGAATGAGATATTAAATTTCTATCTTGCACATACTTACCGAGTAAACAATTGGGATCTTGTTGATGCATCATCTTACAAGATAGTTGGCGAATGGCTTAAAAACAGAACAGATCGTTCACTTATATATCAACTTGCAGATAGTGAGCTTCTTTGGGATCAGCGCATTGCAGTAGTATCAACATTAACCTTTATCCGCAATAATGATTTCAATGATATTTTAAAGTTATCGGAAAAGTTCCTCACACATCAACATGATCTTATACATAAAGCTTGTGGATGGATGTTACGTGAGGTCGGAAAAAGAGATGAGGCTGTTCTCACATTTTTTCTCGATGAGTATGCAGCCCAAATGCCGCGAACAATGCTCAGATATTCCATTGAAAAATTTCCCGAAGATCTGAGAAAGTATTATTTGAATTATAAGACTATTGATAGGAACTAGAGAGTAAGGACTGATTGTTAAATGAAGAATATATACTGCCATACATTAGATAACGGACTACGAATCATACACCGCCAATTTCCATCAGAAATATCATACTGCGGTATTGTTGTAAATACGGGTACACGTGACGAGTACCCTACTGAGTTTGGTATGGCTCATTTTGTTGAGCACATGTTGTTTAAGGGCACTAAACATCGTAAAGCTCACCATATTATGAATAGGATGGAAAATGTGGGCGGGGATCTCAATGCTTATACAACTAAGGAGGAGACATATATTTATGCTACATTTCTGCAGGAGTATTTTCCTCGTGCAGTAGAATTGCTAAGTGATATAATTTTCAATTCAGAATTTTCTCAAAATCAGATTAAAAGAGAACGGGATGTCATCCTTGATGAAATACATTCTTATGATGATTCTCCTGCCGACTTGATATATGATGATTTCGAAAATCTCATGTTTGAAGGGCATGATTTAGGGCATTATATTTTAGGTGAACCTGATACATTAAACAGTTTCAATACGGATAATACCCGCAGGTTTGTGAATCGGCAGTATCATTTGGATAAAATGGTACTCTTCTCATTTGGAAAAACTCCGTTTGAAAAGGTTGTTCGCCAAGCAGAGAAGCACTTTAATATCAAGCATGAAACTACCGAAATTACAAGTATCGAAACCAAAGAACGTATCTCTCCTATTAAACTAAATCCTTTGTCAAAGGTACTTCAGAAAAATACTACCCAGTCACATGTGATAATAGGATGGAACACTCTGAATATGTATCATCCGCAAAGATATGTTTTATATCTTCTAAACAGTATTCTGGGAGGAGGAAGTATGAACAGCAGACTAAACAGTTCTTTAAGGGAGAAAAACGGTCTTGTTTACAATATAGAATCTAACCATACCCTGTACACTGATACAGGTTTTTTGTCGATTTACTATGCCTGTGACCCTAGTCTAAGGGACAAGTGTGAAAGGTTAATTAATAAAGAGCTGAAAAGATTGATGGAGAAAGAACTAACTCCAATGCAACTATCTGTTGCCAAACGTCAGTTGATGGGACAACTAGGAATTGCAGCAGAAAACAATGAAAACAGTGCACTTTCCATGGCTAAAAGCTTTCTTCATCATAATAGCTATACACCTCTGGATGTTCTTTTTTCAAAAATAAACGATGTCACATCTTCACAAATAATGAAGATGGCAAATGAAATTTTCACCTCTCCTGAATTTGAACTCATATATTTGTAATATTGTGTTTTACAGCTGAATGTTAAAATATTCTCAATATCTTTTAGTCTAAAAGTTGGCTGTGTTTAAACATATTCTAAAAGTCATTTCGAACAAAAAACCTTTGCAGGCGTTTTATAGATGTTTTTGAAGACTAAATCTTCAAATGAACAAACTAACTAAATTAACTAACTATTTTAATTATGAAGAAAATCAGATTATTCCTGGTACTTGCAATGTTTGCTGTAGCTACAGCCGTAAGCGCACAGGTGAGTTTAGGTGTTAAAGGTGGCGTAAACATGTCCAATTTCTATGGTGAAGAGCTGGATAATGAAAATGTCAAAATCGGTTTCAATGTAGGTTTACTTGCTGATATCGACTTTTCTTACAACTCAGCAATTCAAACAGGATTGTTTTTTACAACAAAAGGAGCTAAATACGATAGTTCCTTTGGAGAAGCAACAGGCGAAATATCAAGCAACCCAATGTATCTTCAGCTACCCATTCATTATGCTTATAAACTTGATGTTACACCGGGATCCCGTATTGTATTTCACGCCGGTCCTTATGCTGCTTATGGTGTAGGAGGTAAATGGAAAGCTAGCGGATCACTTGGAAATTGGGATGGAGCAATTGACGGAGATCTGTTTGGAGACAATGCACCACTTAAAAGATTCGATACCGGACTGGGTTTAGGTGTTGGAGCTGAATTCGGACCTATACTAGTCGATTTGGGCTGGGATATGGGTTTAGTAAACATTTCAAACGCCGATAATGGTAATATCAAGAATCAAAACGCATACCTTTCTGTAGGATATAAATTTTAAATGTAATAAATTATTCCTGTATAAGCTCTGCATAGTTTTCTCTGCAGGGCTTTTTTTATTTCAAAAAAAATACTGTAATAGATTAATAATGAAGACAACAATAAATTAATAAATTTGTTATAACAAAGATAAAGTATTGCAGTGGTTATTTAATTTATTTAAATTTTATTGATTATGACAGCAAAAAAATTGTTCCTTGTTCTTGTAATTTTTGTTGCAGCAACAGCTGTTAGTGCGCAAGTAAATTTGGGTGTCAAAGGAGGTATCAATTTGTCAAATATTTATGGAAGTGACGTAACAGGTAATAGTGCAAAAATAGGTTTTCATGCCGGTATTTTGGCAGATTATGAATTTTCTTTCAATTCAGCAATTCAAACAGGAATTTTCTTTACGACAAAAGGTTATAAAGGAGACGATGAGGAGTCTGAATTAACAGTTAACTCAATGTATTTGCAATTGCCTGTTCACTATGCTTATAAACTTGATGTTTCTCCCGGAACCCGCGTTGTATTTCATGGTGGCCCTTATATAGCTTATGGTATAGGAGGTAAAATCACAAATGGAATCAATATGGATACTTTTGGTGATGAAGGCATATTTGAAAGATTTGATGCCGGTTTAGGAATAGGTGTAGGTGCTGAGTTTGGAGCCATACTTCTCGATTTAGGCTGGGATATGGGTCTTGTGGATATTTTGAATGTTGATTTTATGGAAGCTGACTTAGGTAATGTGAAAAACATGAATGCATATCTATCTATAGGATACAAATTTTAATCATAAGAAAAGTTAATTATTTTCGGCCCTGTATATATAATTATACGGGGTTTTTTATCTCTGATAAAACTTCTAAAAGTAGTATTTTGCTCTGATCTGTTTCTAACAAACTCCCTACAAACTCCTAACCAACTCCTAATATTGCTTATATAAATTAGTAGGATGTAAGGAGTATGTAAGAACCAAGTTGGTATTTAGTAATGTCAAAGTATGACTATTTATATATCAATTTTTATTTGTTATATTTGTTATTATTAACAGCATAAAGCTAGAGCATAAACACTAATAAGATACTGATCATGTTAAAAACAATACATACAGCAATATTCATTTTAGTAAACTTTCTTGTATTTTCGCAACCGGGAGTGCAACAAATGATTAACAATCCCTTACTGAAACATGCATCCGTGGGTATCTCTGTGGTGGATATTTCAACAGGAAAGAATGTTGTATCTTATGATGCTGAGAAATCTCTTACTCCGGCATCGGTGCAAAAATTGATTACAACTGCCACTGCGATAGAGACTTTGGGTGATAATTTCAGATACAGAACAGAGGTTGCATTTGATACCAATGATCCTTCACGAATTTTAGTGATAGGGTCGGGCGACCCAACATTAGGTAGTGAGGTCTTTAAAGAAAATCCAGACGCCTTCTTTGTAAATAGTGTACAGTTGCTAAATAAATCACTCTCAAAAAACAGAGATTATTCTATATATGTGGTTGATAATCTGTTTGGGTACGAAGGGGTTTCTCCGGAATGGACATGGATCGATCTAGGTAATTATTATGCATCCGGTTCTTACGGGATAAGTATATTCGACAATAGTTACCGATTGTATTTCAATACAACCGACAAAAATAGTTGCCCCGTTATCATCAGAACAGTTCCCGAAATTAAAGGACTTAATTTTCGTAATGAGCTCTCACTTAATAATACCGGTCGTGATAACGGATATATCTACGGTGTTCCATTTTCGTACGATAGAGCTGTAAGAGGAGATATTCCGGGTGGAAGATCATCGTTTAGTATAAAAGGCGATATTCCCGATCCGGGCTTACTTTTGGGTGAGACTTTAGCCAGTCATCTTAGAAAAGATGGTTATAAAATTGGAAAAGTAGAAACAGCTAGAGAGGATTATCTTTTAGGACAGTGCAGTCCTTTACGGACACAATCTGTTTACAAAGTTGGTCAGTCTGTTTTCACACAATTATCACGACCACTAAAAGAAATAGTAAGAGAAATCAATGTAGAAAGTAACAATCATTTTGCTGAGCATTTGATTCGTACAGTTGGCAGAAATGATAAGAGTAATATTTATGATAATGCTCTTGAAGCAGGTATCGAATATACAGGAGAATTCTGGAAAAAAAGAGGTGTTGATAACTCTTCATTGAAAATGCACGATGGCAGCGGTCTTGCACCACAAAATGCAGTTAGTCCGCAATTTCTTACAGATATGCTGACCTATATGTATAATGACAGCAGATACAGTGATGCTTTTATCAGCTCATTACCAAAGGCAGGTCAAGAGGGTACCCTTAGGAATTTTATGCTTAATACGAAATATGCAGGTAAGATTGTTGCCAAGAGTGGCACTATTGGCGGTGTACAGTGTTATGCAGGATATCTTTTGGATGGTGATAAAAAATATGCCTTTGCAGTAATGGTAAATAAGTTCAATGGCACACATTCTCAGGTAAGAACAATTATTGAAAAGTTTTTACTGAGCTTGTAGATCAAACTGAGTAATAAGATAATATACTCCTGAAATTAAATAAAAAAAGGAAACTTCTAATATAGTTTCCTTTTTTTATCAGAATTAATCCACAATTTCAACCAGCTCTATCTCAAATACAAGTGTGGTATATGCGGGTATATCACCTGACCCTGTTGTTCCGTACCCAAGCTTCCAAGGTATCCATATCTCCCATTTGTCACCAACTACCATACGCTGGAGTGCAGTAGAAAAACCATCCACAACACCGCTTACATTAAAAGTCCTTGGGATATCTTCTGTTGAGAAAGTATCATAATTTTTAGATGTAGAATCAAAGTAGAGCTTATTTTTAATAACGTTACCTTTATCATCTTTGTATGTGTCGGGATTTTCCCAAATTTGTTTGTACCACCCTGTATATCTGACCTTTACTCTATCTGTAAAATAAGGATAATTGGTTCCACTTCCTGACTCAATAACCTTATACATTATATACCCGTTTCCGGAATAGGAGTCTAGCTTATTGTAATCTGAACTGGAGGCAATTTTGGCGAATTGAGCTTCGTTGTCCAGTTTCCAGCGGTCGTCAAATGTTTCTTCTTTATCACATGATGAAAACAGTATGAATGCGAACAAGCTCAGAAAAATTGATAGTTTTAGCTTCATTGTTGTGGTTTTAGTGCTTTAAATAGAAAGTTTTTTCAACAGATTCTTCATATCGGTCTTTTCAGCAATTAAGCGCTGAAGTGAATCGATAGCAACTCTTTCCTGTTCCATTGAGTCGCGGTAACGCACAGTAACAGTGTTATCTTCAAGTGTCTGATGGTCGATTGTAGCACAGAATGGCGTACCAATGGCATCATGACGACGATAACGTTTACCGATACTGTCTTTCTCATCGTATTGACAAGTAAAGCTAAACTTCAGATCATCCATAATTTTTCGGGCTTTTTCGGGCAGTCCATCTTTTCTAACTAACGGTAGTATAGCTAGTTTCACGGGTGCCAGTTCAGCCGGAAGTCTTAGTAGTACACGAGTTTCACCATTTTCGAGTGTCTCTTCGCAATATGAACCGACCAGAATTGACAGGAACATACGGTCAACACCAATAGAAGTCTCCACTACGTAAGGAGTGTATGATTTGTTCAGTTCCGGATCAAAGTACTGCATTTTTTTGCCAGAGAATTTCTCATGCTGACTAAGATCGAAATCAGTACGTGAGTGAATTCCCTCTACCTCTTTGAAACCAAAAGGCATTTCGAATTCAATGTCTGTAGCCGCATTAGCATAGTGTGCCAGCTTATCGTGATCATGAAAGCGATATTTATCAGCCCCGAATCCAAGTGCCTGATGCCACTCCATTCTTAGTTTTTTCCAGTGTTCAAACCACTCTAATTCCTCTCCGGGAACAACGAAGAACTGCATCTCCATCTGTTCAAATTCACGCATACGGAAAATAAACTGACGTGCTACAATCTCGTTACGGAATGCTTTACCAATCTGGGCTATACCAAAAGGTACCTTCATGCGTCCTGTTTTTTGAACATTCAGGAAATTAACAAAAATACCCTGAGCAGATTCGGGACGAAGATAAACTTTCATTGCTCCATCAGATGTTGCTCCCATTTCAGTAGAAAACATCAGGTTGAACTGTCTGACTTCTGTCCAGTTTCTTGTGCCACTTACGGGGCATGCTATTTCACAGTCTATAATTACCTGACGCAGCTCTTCAAGATTATTGTCATTCAGCGCTTTTGCAAATCGTGTGTGAATTTCGTCACGTTTTTGCTGATTTTCGAGTACACGAGGATTTGTTTCCCGATACATCTTTTCATCAAAAGAATCACCAAAACGTTTTGAAGCTTTCTGAACCTCTTTATCAATCTTATCATCCAGCTTTGCAAGATGATCTTCAATCAGCACATCCGCACGATAGCGTTTCTTGCTGTCCTTATTGTCTATAAGCGGATCATTAAAGGCATCCACATGTCCGGATGCTTTCCAAATAGTAGGGTGCATGAAAATTGCAGAATCAATTCCAACAACATTCTCATGCAGCAATACCATGCTGTCCCACCAATATTTTTTTAGATTATTTTTTAGTTCAACACCATTCTGACCGTAGTCATATACAGCGCTTAAACCATCGTAAATTTCACTTGAGGGGAATACAAACCCATACTCTTTACAATGCGATATTATTTTTTTAAATACCTCTTCTTGTTGTGCCATGTGTAATAATTATCTGTTTCAACTTACAAAGTAAAGGGTTTTTTTGATAATTTGACAATCATTCCTCTTAAAGATAAATAATTGACTTCCTTTCAGGTGATGTCTTAGAGGAAATATTGTATTTTTGCATGCATATATGACTATCAATCTTCAAATCTCAGAATAATTTGTTATTTATGGCAGGTGGAATGAAAAATTTGGCTAAAGAAACCATCTTCTATGGTGTTGGCAGTGTTCTGCCTAAACTTCTCAGCTGGCTCCTGTCACTTTACTGGGCATTTGCATTGCCAAGAATTTCCGATATAGGTGTACTGACCAACTTTTATGCCTGGGTGGCATTGCTTCAGGTGATTCTTACTTATGGAATGGAGACAGGCTTCTTTAGGTTTGCCAATAAAGAGAAAGATCCGGATAAGGTTTTTTCAACTACGTTTATTAGTATATTATCTACCACTCTGATTTTCTTTCTTTTATCGCTGGTTTTCCTTAAGCCGATAGCTATTGCTTTAGGTGGAACAGCAATGAGGCCGCATTGGCTGCTTTTATTGATAATCATTCTTTGCGTTGATGTTATTGGAACTATCCCTTTTGCCAAACTAAGATTTAAGAACAGACCCATTCGTTTTGCGTCTATAAAGATTATAAATGTTGTTCTGACAATACTTTTCAATTTATTCTTTTTTCTTGCCTGCCCGTGGTTGCAGACTAAATTTCCTGGTACTTTTTCGTGGTTCGATATAAATAATGGGGTAGATTACATACTTATTTCAAATCTTACGGCTTCTATATTACAGTTTTTGATGGTGTCACCGGAATTGAGGATTAAGTTCAGTTTTGATAAACAGCTTTTACGTCAGATGCTAAAGTATTCTTTACCCATACTGATATTAGGAATTGCAGGGATATTGAATCAGACGGTTGATAAGATAGTTTTTCCCTGGTTGTATCCTGACAAAGCAAACGCTTTTACGGAGTTGGGGATATATGGTCAGAACTTCAAGATTGCTGTAATAATGGTAATGTTTACACAAGCGTTTAGATATGCTTTTGAACCGTTTATCTTTGCAAGAAGTAAGGGCAACCCCGATGAACGGCAGTCGTTTAGCGACGCAACAAAATACTTTATAATATTCGGTCTGCTTATCTTCTTGACGACAACAGGATTTATCGATATTATTAAATTTCTTCTTCCTAAGGAGTATCATGTGGGATTGAAAGTGGTACCTATAGTACTTTTGGGAGAATTGTTTTTTGGAGTTTATTTCAATCTCTCTTTGTGGTATAAGCTAACAGACCAGACAAAATGGGGTGCATATATTTCTATATTTGGTTTTGTTATAACAATTGCAATTAATGTACTCTTAATCCCAAAATACAGCTATTTGGCATGTGCCTGGGCATCTTTTTTTGCAAATCTAATAATGATGGTAATTTCTTATGTTATGGGACAGAAAAACTATCCGATCCCATATAATTTAAAATCAGCCGGTTATTTTTTTATACTCTCAATAATACTGTTTGTCGGAATTACACTCTCATACAAATTTATTGATAACATGTGGATTAGATTATTGATAAGTGCTGTTTCAATATTTATCTATTTGCTTGTAGTAATAAAAAAAGAGTTGCCATTAAGCAGCTGGCCTGTCATCGGTAAATATTTTAATAAGAAAGAAACTACAGGTGTTAAATCAGCACATTGACAGGGTGTTATGTGTTATGATTTTAACTAAAAACATATAAATTAAGAATATAAAATAAAGAATTATCTATTTATTATGAGAAAATTTTTTTTATCGACAGTGATATTTTGTTTGACTTTTGTTGCTAATGCCGAAGAAGGGATGTGGCTTCTCAAGGAGTTAAACAGTCAGAGTGTTGCGCGAATGCAGGAGATGGGATTTACTTTACCCATTGATCAACTCTATAATGAGACAAATCCATCGTTAAAGGATGCAGTTGTTATTTTTGGTGGTGGGTGTACTGGTGTTGCAGTCTCTGAACAAGGGCTGATATTTACAAACCATCATTGCGGCTTTGGTGCAATTCAGCGACTGAGTGCTGTTGAACATGACTATCTTAAGAATGGTTTCGTGGCAAATAATCAGGCAGATGAGCTTTACGCTGACAGGTTAACAGTTTCCTTTTTGAGATCTATGGAAGAGGTGACAGACAAAATTGTGCCTTATCTGCCTTCAGTTTTAAGTGAGGTTCAGAGACAACTGGCAATTGATTCTCTTTCTAATGAGTTGACTAAAGTGTATGAAAACGATCCGTTTACTAACGCTCGTGTTGTGCCATTTTATTCAGGAAACAGATTTTATCTGGCTCTTTATGATGTTTTCCGTGATGTCCGTTTTGTAGCTGCACCTCCACAGTCAGTAGGAAAGTTTGGCGGTGACACTGACAACTGGATGTGGCCACGTCATACAGGTGACTTTTCAGTTTTCAGGGTTTATGCAGATGAGAATAATAAACCGGCAAACTATAGTGAGACAAACCGACCATATAAACCGAAATATGTGGTTCCGGTATCTTTGACAGGTGTTAAGGAGGGTGATTATTCGATGACAGTTGGCTATCCCGGCAGCACTCAGCGCTATATGTCTTCATGGGGAATAAGACAAAGAGTGGAATCGGAAAATAAACCACGAGTTGAAGTAAGAGGTGTAAAGCAGGATATTTGGTGGGATGCTATGACTCAAAATGACACCATCAGAATTAAGTATGCAAATAAATATGCAGGCAGTTCTAATTATTGGAAAAATTCGATGGGTATGAATGAAGCTATAGCCAATCTTGGCGTGATAGACAGGAAAGAAGTGATCGAAAAAAGACTGCAGGAGTGGATTAATAGTAAACCTGCCAATAAAGCGAAATATGGCAATACTCTGAATACTCTGAAAGAGGCATATACAGGTTCGGGAGAGATGGCCAAATATACAACATATTTTCTTGAAACTTTCAATAACGGTGTTGAGCTTATCAGATTTGCTAATACAATTTTACAATTTGATACAGAAGGTACTGAACAAGATAAACAAGATTTTATAAATGACAGATTAATTGAGTCGTATAAAAATTACGAACCGGAACTGGATAAAAAGGTGTTGCCTGCACTGATGAAACTTTATGCCGAAAGAGTGCCTGAAGAATATCATCCTGATATATACCAAAAGATTGATACTCTTTTTGGCGGAGATTATGAAAGATATTCTGATTGGCTGTTTGAAAACACTCAATTTACCTCTCTCGATGAATTACTTGTTTTGCTGCAGACGGCAGATACTAAGATTCTTACCCAAGATCCTGCTATGGAGCTTGCGCTCTCTACAGCCGATATGGGTTATGAATTGTCAGGTAAGATGATGTCGGCTTATGAAATGATGCTTCAAGGAGAACGTGAGTTTATGGCAGCTTTAATTGAAATGGATTCGGATAAGGCGTTCTATCCTGATGCTAATTTCACACAGCGTTTGAGCTACGGAACTGTAAAAGGTTATCAGCCACGTGATGCGGTATGGTATGATTATTACTCAACAACCAGGGGTGTAATGGAAAAACAAAAGCCGGGAGATCCCGAGTTTAACGTTCAGGATTATATTCTTGACGATATTCGTTCAGGTGATTTCGGCAGATATGCTGATGAAAATGGTGAGATGAGAGTTAACTTCCTGTCAACAAATGATATTACAGGAGGGAATTCGGGAAGTCCGGTTATTAACGGAAACGGTGAACTTATCGGCCTTGCTTTTGACGGAAACTGGGAATCACTTAGCGGAGATATATTATTCGAGCCTGAGATGCAGCGTATGATTAGTGTAGATATTTTATATGTTTTATATATGCTGGATAAGGTTATGGATGCGCCTCATATTGTAAAAGAGTTGAATCTGGTAAATTAGTATTTGGCTACTTTAATTTATTAGCAAAAAATAACCCCTCAAAAGCACTTACTCTGCTGTTGAGGGGTTTTTTAATTTACTATGATTTTATAATATCAGTGACTAAAAAAGATAATCTTCTCTGTTGAACTTCTCGTATCTTGGAGGTGATGGAACATAATCATTATCATCCCACAGAGAGCTTGTAATCATAAGGTCGGCACTAAATCTGTTACAGGCAATAGGTACATTGTGGACTCTGCACTGACGAAGCAGCATCATAATATCAGCTTCATGAGGTTGTGCATTTAGATCATCTATTAGAAATACAGCAAGATCAATCTCTTTGCGCACTACCATAGCTGCTATTTCAGCATCACCTCCCATAGGGCCGGAGTTCATAATTGTAAATTCAGGATTAACACCCTCATTGTTTAATGCATCCCGTACAAGTGTGCCTGTTGTTCCGGTACAAACAAGGTGGTGATGAGACAGGAAGTCGGAGTTGAAAACAACCCAGTCAACCATATCTGCTTTTCTATGATCGTGTGCTACAAGTGCAATTGTTAGTTTTCTTTTCATATACCTAATTCCTCTCTTATCCTGTTTATTTTTTCATAAGCTTTTATTTCAGCTTCAGCAAGTTCTTCCCTGGACTTAGCTAGTTCCTTAACCTCAATATAGAATTTAATTTTTGGCTCAGTGCCGGAAGGTCGTATTGACATCTTTGTGTCGTCTTCTGTGAAATACTGAATTACATTTGATGTAGTGGGCATTTCGAGAGCATTTTGTTCATTACGAATATAATCAAATGCTTCCAGTTTCCCAAAATCTTTAATCAGTGTAACAGGAGAACCGCCCAGAGAAGTAAGTGGATTAGATCTGTAATTTCTCATCATAGCTTCAATCTCTTCGGCTCCCTCTTTACCTTTTCGGACAAGTGATATACCTACTTCTTTTGAATATCCGTACTCGAGATAAATATCTTGTAACAGTTCATACAGAGTTTTTCCATTATCTCTTGCCCATGCTGCTATCTCTGCAAATAATGTACAAGCAGAAACAGCATCCTTATCACGAACATAATCGCCGGCAAGAAATCCATAACTCTCTTCTCCACCACCGATATATTTTTTTATTCCTTCATTCTTCCGAATAATTTCGGCAATCCATTTGAAACCTGTATAACTGTCATATATTTCAATACCTTTGCTCTTAGCAATTTTTTTGGCTACTTCAGTAGAAACAATTGTTTTAACAACAAAATCTTTACCTGTTAGAAGTCCCAGTTCTTCGCGTCTGGTCATAAGATAATATAGACATAGCAGTAAAGTTTGGTTACCGTTTACAAGAATAAATTCGCCTTTGTCATCCCTAATAGCAGTACCTATACGATCACCGTCAGGGTCGGTAGCCATTACAAGATCGGCGTCAGTTTCAATTGCTTTTTTAATTGCAAGATCGAGGGCAGCTGGCTCTTCCGGGTTAGGTGAAACAACTGTAGGGAAATCGCCGCTTATTACATCCTGCTCAGGAACATGGATAATATTGGTAAAACCAACAGCTTTTAGTGCATCCGGTACAAGAGTACCCCCAGTGCCATGAATAGGTGTATAAACTATTTTAATGTCATTAAACCTCTTAATTGATTCGGGTGAAAGTACAAGCTTTATAATTTCTTCAATGAATGCATTGTCCATATCTTTCCCGATTATCTCAATCAGATTTTTATCTCCTTTAAATTTTACTTCACTATTTGATTTAATTCGGTTTACTTCAGCAATAATATTCCTGTCATGTGGTGCAAGTACTTGTGCACCATCATTCCAGTAAGCCTTATATCCATTATACTCTTTTGGATTATGAGAGGCGGTAATCATGATACCACTCTGGCAACCCAGTTTTCGTATTGCATAAGAAATTAGAGGGGTGGGGCGAAGGTTTTCAAATAGATAAACCTTAATTCCGTTAGCACTAAAAATATCTGCTGTCACCTCGGCAAATTTGCGGCTGTTATTGCGGCAGTCGTGACCAACAACAACTTTGATTTGATCAAGATTTGCAAACTCTTTCTGTAGGTAATTTGTAAGTCCTTGAGTAGCTGATCCAACAGTGTATATGTTCATTCTGTTGCTTCCTGCTCCCATTATACCACGCAAGCCACCTGTTCCAAATTCAAGATCTTTATAGAAAGCATCAATAAGAGGATTCTTGTCTTCATTGTCAAGTAACTGCTGCACCTCATTCTTAGTTACAACATCATATTCACCCTCTATCCACGAATTAGCTTTATCCGTGACTTGAGTTAATAATATTTCATCTTCCATAAATAAATTGTATTATGTTTTATGTATTATGTATCATCTTTTATTCAACAGTGTGAACTTTGAATTTATCACCTGTTTGATCGATTATTTTTTGGTAATATTCGTTTGAATAGCCCGGACGTAAAGGATTGGCTGGTTGTCCATAAGGATTTCTCTTAAATTGTCCGTTTTCCTCTTGCTTAATGACACCATCAATATATTTAACCATAAGGTATTCGCCGAGTTTTTTCCATTCAGATACGCCTTCATTTACAAGATTATTAGTGTATTTAGTCAGGTATAAAACAGCTTTCTGATTAGATTGTTTATAAATTTCTGAAGCTTTTTCTTCTATTTGAGGCTGTGAGGTCAAGAATCTGCCTTCCAGAGAAGTTTGTACTTTTTTCATATCCCCACTCATATCGCTGTAGCGCGTGTAAACCATATTTGACACCCAGTTATGTATCCAGAAAGCAGATGTCCATGATAATGTAAGTAAATCTCCATTTCCGATCTCCATTTCATGAGGAACTTCATTGTGACCACAGTAGAATGGGTAGTAAACTGTTTGTGCAGCATCATCTAGTCCAAACCAAAGAATACCTCCAATCTCGTCAGGCAACCATGAACGCATTTGTGCTACAAAAGAAAATGCAGTTTGTTGAGTTGCAATTGGTCGTTCGTTACAGTATTCTGCTGAATCAACTTCGTATGTAAGCGGAGACCAGCGGTATGGAGAGTTAAAAGGACCTGCTCCCACATCATAACGCCAATCAAGTTCAGTACCTTCATAATGATCACGCATATAGTTCTGAATATCTTGTGCACTTAATTTTCTGTCTGGTTTAATATATAAAGGCATAGGGTCTGTTGTCTTTCCCTGAGCATAAGTTACATATTTACCCATATCCTTGTTTACATTATTAAAAAACGACCAAACACGTGCTTCACAAAATCTTAATGCACCAAAATCGAGAGGTGCATACGCTTTTGCAAAACTAAAATCAGCATCTTTTCCTTTGAAGTATCCCATATCTCTGGCAAAAGAAATTACGTCTGGTGAATAAAGACAATTTTCCGGATCATCTAGTGGGAATTGTTGAATACGTGCTTGATTGGCATGAGCCGATACGCAGTCGTCCGGAATTTTTACTGCAACCCATACGGCCCCTTTATTTCCCGTTCCTTTTCCAATCATTTCCATCACCCAAACCTCGTTGGGATCAGCAATAGAAAAGGATTCTCCAGAGCTGTAATATCCATGTTTATTAACTAGGTCAGTCATAACTTTAATAGCTTCTCTGGCGTTAGTGGCACGCTGAAGAGTTATATATATAAGACTGCCATAATCCATAATTCCGGTTGAGTCACTTAATTCACTTCTGCCTCCAAAAGTTGTTTCACCAATAGCTAGCTGATGTTCGTTCATGTTACCAATTACATTGTATGTCTGCAGTACTTGTGGTATTTCACCAAGATATTTTCCACTGTCCCATTCATATACTTTGAGCATTTCACCCGGCTGATAATTTTTGGCAGGCCAGTGATATAACTCTCCAAATAACCCATAAGAGTCTGCTGCATAGGATATTATAGTAGATCCGTCAGTTGATGCTTTTTTTCCAACCAATAAATTAGTACAAGGAAATGTTAAGGTAGTAGTAAATGAAACCAGAAAAACAATTAAATAAACTTTTCTCATGCTTAATTTGAATATATAATAAAACATTTGCAGGTTAAAGTTCTCAACCAGCCTGTAAAGATACTTTTTATTGTCCAAACAGCCTAAACTGTTTCATTGAATTTTTAGATAATTATCACAAATTGATTAGCAAAAACAGAAAATAAAATCTATTTTTGTTTTATATATTAAATCTTCAGCGAACAAGCTCGGAATGAAAGATAATATTAAGAAATTAGGGACAAAAAGAGTAGCTGGGTTAACCGTTACCCAGATTGTTATTCTTATTGTGCTTATTGTGATGCTGTTTTTTTTTAGCGATAATAGTATCCCAAAAAGAGTAAAACATGAGTCGCAGATAAAAGAACTGGAGGCACAGATCGAATTTTATCAAAAACAATCGGAAGCAGACAAAGAAAAATTAGACGAACTAAAGTCAAATAAAGGAGACCTGGAAAAATTTGCCCGCGAAAATTATTATATGAAAAAAGAAAATGAAGAAATATTCATAATAGAAGAAAACTAAAAAGGGTACTTTTTTTACAATTAATCGTCGGAGAATTAAAGAATATTAGCAGCTTTAGTGAATTTATGAAAAATATTTTATATAAGATTTCAGGTATTTTAATACTACTATCAGCCTCGTTATACATGTTTTATCCGGCTGTAGCACCATGGATTATGGCTTTTTCGGTTGTACTGTTTTCTGTGATTACTGTAACTAGTCCTTATACTGGTAAGAGTATTAGAGGAAAAAGACTTTTTAATCTGCAGATTTTATCATGTGTGTTAATGATTGCTGCTACATATCTGATGTTTAAAAACAGGACTGAATGGGTATTATTAATGATTTCGGGAGCAGTTTTTTTGTTATATTCTTCATTTGTTTTACCGATAGAACTCGATAAAGAAAAGGAAGGTGATTAACATGAGTCTTTTTAGAAATGAACAAAACAATACTTGTAGTAGATGATAATCAGACCGTTTGTCTGATGTTGAAGTCATGGCTGGTGAAGAAGGATTTCATTGTAGATACAGCCTTACACGCTAAAGATGCAAAAGAAATGGTTAGGGAGGCTCCCTATGATTTGATTCTATGTGATATAAAGATGCCGGATATAGATGGTTTTGCATTTTTAAAGTGGGTGAATACTTACGATCCGGACACGCTTGTAATACTTATGACCGGATATGCAGACATAGAGTCTGCTGTAGTGGCGATGAAATCAGGAGCTTCAGACTATATTTCAAAACCAATCGACCCTGAAAAACTATTCAGTAAAATTGATGAAGCTTTCGAACTACAGGAAAACACAAGAAGAAACAGTCGTTTTGCAAATGATTTTGTTACTCCTCCGGGGAAAGAATACAAACTATTATTTAAACAGTTGAAGAGTATCGCAGAAAATAATACTCATCGGCTAATAATTGGAGACAGAGGAACCGGAAAAGACGCAGCCGTTAAATATATTTATGAAAAAGGAATTCACCGATCCAAGCCTCTTGTGCTATTGGATGTCAACGATATCATAGGCGGGCGTGGTGGCATTAGTGGAAATGGATATGGTAAGTCTGTTTTACTGGAAAAATTTCAGAAAGCAAAAGGAGGACTTTTCTACATTAAGGAAATTGATCAGCTCAACAAATTCATGCAAGATGATTTGCTTAAAATTATAACCAGACAGAATAAAGATGAAGATTTCACACAGGTTATACTTAGTTCAGAGGCAAGTCTTGAGGAATTACAAGGTATACTTATTCCTAAACTATTTAACCTGCTAAGAGATGATTGTGTGATCTTACCGTTACTGAAAGGTCTGGAGGAGCAGATTATATTCTTTTCAAACTATTTCCTGAGATTTGCTAATTTTACCTTAAACAAAGAAATTTCAAGTATTGATCCTGTTATGCTAAATCTGCTAATAGGATATGACTGGCCAGGTAACATACAGGAGATAAAAAACTGTATTATTAAAGCGGCTTTGCTTACTGAAGGAGATGTAATAACTGCTGATATTGCAGATGAACTTTTCGGGACAGTTAAAATCAAAAATGAGAATTTACATGTAGATAAGAGTAGTTTGCAGAGCCTTAGAAAAGAGAACTACGAGAAAGAGAAAATCTGCCAAGCTCTTGATTTGGCAAAAGGTAATAAAACTATGGCTGCGTCAATTTTGAATATTGATAGAAAGACATTATACAATAAAATAAAGTTGTATAAGATAATAGTGTAATTGTTTCTAGTTCGGATAACAGGTATGAAAAAAAGAGGAGCATCAAAAATTAAGATTGGTGTTATTTTGGGATATCTCCTTGTTGTTTTAGTTATGATAATTGGGATGATTGCACTTTATAACAATTTAGTGGATTTTTCCAACAAGAAAATCAGAAGAGAAGATATGTCCGAATTAATGATTGTTGGAAATATCTTATCGCTCCTCTATGAAGTAGAAAGTGAACAAAATATGTTAACAGCTGAAAGTGCAAGGCAGTATTATGTCACGTATGATTCTGTTATTCCGAAGGTTAATGAAAACCTGAAAAGATTAAGCGAAATATCTGAAGATGTCACAAGAAAATTGAAACTTGACAGCATAAGTATACTAATGAAAAATAAAAGCTCGAATTTGTATGACATTGCATTGCTGCTTGATTCAGTAAGTCAGTCTCCGGAAATCATAAGAGAGTCAGATATCAGATATGTTCCAAGAGAGCTTAACAGAGAAATAAGTGACTATCTTCAAAGAAAGAACTTAAATAATCCAAACAAAAATCAGAGTGATACTAGCATAATTACAGGAGAACGTAAAGGTTTTTTTGATCGAGTGCGTGATGTCTTTATAGCAAATCCTGACTCAACTATTGTAATTGAAAACAGGTCTGTTGTATCTGAAAATGAATTTAGGTTGATAGTGGATACAATTGTAAATAAAGTGCGTTATTCAGAAAGACTTGATTTGAGTAAACAAAGAGAACTTCAGACTGCATTACTTCATAGACAAGAGGAGATGAGTCAAACCAACAGGATGCTTACTGCTCGTATAGATGATATGTTGAAAAATATTGAGCAGGAGGAAATAAGAAAATCATTCCAGTTAATCATTGATAGAGAGCACACACTTACCAGATCGCAAAATACCATGTTATTGGTGTCCCTTATTTCTATAATTATAGCTATATTTTTTGCTGTTCTCTTTTTGATTGATATTAATAAAAGTCAACGTTATCGCAGACAATTAGAATTGTCTAACAAACGCATTATGGATTTACTGAATAATCGAGAAAAACTGATGCTGGCGATATCTCATGATATTAAAGCACCGACAGGTTCTATATTGGGTTTTATTGAACTAATGAACGAGGAGAATAATTGTAATAATAATGAATCGTATCTGCATAGTATGAAAATATCGGCTGATCATGTTATGCAGTTGGTGTCCAAACTTCTCGACTATCACAAACTGGATAAAGGAAGTTGGCTTCTACAAAAAACTGTTTGTAATATTCATACTCTTATTGAAGAGTCAGCAAACAGTTTTAGCCCACTTGCAAAGAAAAAAGGACTAGAATATAGAGTATACAATGAGGTTTCTAAAAATATGTATTGCTATGAAGATCCCTATGTCATAAAACAGATTATGAATAATCTTATTTCCAATGCAATAAAATACACCTCAGAAGGAGGAATAGTAATCAACGTAGCTACAAAAATTAGAGATGCCGGAAATATTTTAATTTTCAGTGTAACTGATACAGGAGAGGGTATTGATATTGAAGATCAGGCAACTATTTTCGATGAGTTCATGCAAGTGAGTAATAATTCAGAAAGTGGTGAACATAAATATAGTAGTGGTCTGGGACTTCTAATTACAAAGGGTTTTGTTAAGGAGTTAAATGGAGATATACATTTAATTTCAGCTAAAGGTGAGGGCTCTGAATTTGTTGTTGAAATTCCGTTGACTGTGGTCACGGATGATTATTCTGAAATATCAGATGATATTACTCACGTTAAGGATTTGGAAGGTGTTAATATGCTTTATGTAGATGACGACCCTGTTCAGCTAAAGATGATGTCGGAGATTGCTTTAAAAAGGAAAATTGGCTGTGTTACAGAAGCAAACCCGGATAATGTTTTACCACTTTTACAGAGTAATAAGTTTGATATATTGTTTATTGACATTCAATTAGGAGGGAAATCAGGTTTCGATTTAGTTGAAAGTATAAGTCAACTTGAAGACAAAAAAAATAAAAATGTTCCGATTGTGGCACTTTCTGCGAGATCTGATATTTACAAATCCGAATTTCTATCTTCAGGTTTTACAGACTTCCTTTTTAAGCCATTTACTTCAGATCAGCTTTTTGAAATGATAGCTAAATATATGAATTGTAACGGAGGTAGTACTCAGACTTATGAAATTGAAAATAAAACAGATATTGTTAATGAAAACATTAAACCTAAAGGTGTTAGTGCTCTTTTCGAATATGTAAAAGAGGATACTGTTGCATCGGTCGAAATACTGAAATCGTTTATCAAAGAGACTAAAGAGAGCGAAATGATGTTGAAAGAAGCTTTTGCAAAAGATGATATCGCAGCAGCCGGGAAAATATCTCATAAAATGCTCCCTTTGTTTCGTATGATTGGAAATGAGAGAGTTGTAGGAATCTTTGAACAACTTGAGATAAACATTAAACCTGACGAAGAAGATAAAGAATTCTTGATGAAGTATATTAAAAAAAGTATTGATGAAGGTTCAGAGCTGAAGCGTGTTTTAAATAATGAGTGATATGGTTCAGGGAAATGTTATAGATAAATATAAAAGATATTTATTATTGGAAAGAGGTTTATCTAAAAACACGATTGAATCCTATATGCGTGATCTAAATAAATTGTTGGTATTTATAGAAGATAAACAGTTGTTGCTCAGGTTAATCAAGACTTCAGATCTTGAGGAGTTTCTTGCTGGTTTATATGATAGTAGCCTAACTCCTCGATCAATATCAAGAGTAATATCTACACTAAAATCATTTTTCCATTTTCTTCTACTGGACCAATACAGAGAAGATAATCCGACAGATTTGCTGGAGTCACCTAAAAGCAATATAAAACTTCCTGTTGTTTTAGCAATTGAAGAAATTGATCAGATCCTATCTGTAATAGATGTTTCAACTTTAGAGGGTACGCGTAATTATGCAATAATTGAAACTCTTTATAGTTGTGGCTTACGAGTTTCTGAGTTAACTAATCTTCGTTTTTCAGATTTGTATTTTGATGAAGGGTTTATTCGTGTATCCGGTAAAGGAAATAAACAGCGACTTGTTCCAATTTCTGAAATTGCAACACAAAAGATTAGTAACTGGTTGGATTACAGAAAACAAATTAATGTCAAAAAGGGTAATGAGGATATTGTTTTCATTAGTTCACGTCGTGGTAAGGCATTATCGCGTATTACAGTATTCCATTTTATAAAGCAGTACGCTGAAGAAGCTGGAATAAAAAAAGAAGTTAGTCCCCATGTTTTTCGCCATTCATTTGCTACACATCTTCTGGAGCGTGGCGCGAATATTAGGGTTATACAGGAAATGCTAGGTCATGAAAAAATAACTACTACGGAGATTTATACACAAATAGACAGGACATTTTTACGACAGGAAATTATAGAGCATCACCCTAGAAACAACCAGAGTATCAAAAAAAATATTACTCATGATACAAATTATGATTAAGTGTAAAAACAAGATGTCCTTTAAAAAGAAATTACTAAAACAATCGAAGCTCCAAGATAATTTCATATATTTGCTAAAGAATTAAAAAAACATACCGTCATGAAATTTATAGCATCAAGTGCCACGATGTTGAATCATCTGCAGGCAATAAGTAGAGTTATCAACTCTAAAAGTACATTACCCATTCTGGATTGCTTTAAACTGGAGTTAAAGGGTAACAGACTTACTTTGACAGCTGCTGATAGTGAAACTAGATTGGAGACATGGATCGAGGTGAATAGTGCAGAAGGAGAGGGAAGTCTTGCAATCAATGCCAAGAATCTTCTTGACCCCTTACGTGAACTTCCTGATCAGCCATTAACTTTCGATATCAACGATGAAACTCTCGAGGTTTTTATTTATTACCATAACGGGAAATATAATTTTGTAGGTCTAAAAGGAGATGAATATCCGGAACCCAAACCTTTGAAGGAAGACACTGCAATGAGTCTTACAATAGAAGCTGATATGTTGGCGTCAGGTATTAACCGGACTGTATTTGCAACTGCTGATGATGAGTTGCGTCCTGTTATGAATGGTATTTATTTTGATATAACAGCTGACGATCTGACTTTTGTTGCATCTGACGGCCATAAACTAGTTCGAGTTACCACAACTGAAGCTAAAGGAGAGGGAAGATCATCTTTTATTTTACCTAAGAAACCGGCTAACCTTTTGAAGTCTCTTTTACCAAAAGAAACAGGTATAGTGACAATAAATTTCGATGAGAACAATGCATATATCACAATGAGTGCATATAAAATGATCTGTCGTTTTGTTGAAGGAAGGTATCCCAATTATAATTCTGTAATTCCTCAAAATAACACAAACACAGTTACACTGGACAGGTTGACACTGTTAAACGCATTGAAGAGGGTGTCTGTCTTCTCTAATCCATCTATAGGCTTGGTTAAACTGCAATTATCTGAGGAGAAGATAGTAATTACTGCTCAGGATATTGATTTTCTTACTGCTGCAGAGGAAACGATTATTTGTTCTTACTCAGGAAATGTTATGAATATTGGTTTTAAGGCAGCTTTCCTGATTGAAATTTTAGATAATATACCTAGTGCTGACATCAGAATAGAATTGTCTGATCCTTCAAGAGCAGGTCTTATATTACCTGTAGAACAAGAGGAGAATGAAGATATGCTCACCTTGTTGATGCCTATGATGTTGAATGATTAAATAATCAAATCGTTAAAATGGATTTAAAACTGAAGAACCCGTTAGTTTTTTTTGATTTAGAAACTACCGGGATCAATATAACTCATGATCGTATCATTGAGATCTCACTGTTAAAAGTGACCCCTAACGGAAAAGAAGAGATAAAAACAAGACGTATTAATCCGGAGAGACCTATACCACCGGAGTCTACTGCAATTCACGGTATTACTGATGATGATGTAAAAGATTGTCCTACATTCAAACAAATCGCTAAATCTCTTTCAGAAATGCTTGAGGGATGTGATATGGCAGGATTTAATTCAAGCCGTTTTGATGTTCCTATGCTTGCGGAGGAGTTCCTTCGAGCAGGAGTAGATTTCGATACTGACAAACGTAAATTTGTGGATGTTCAGATTATATTTCACAGAAAGGAGCAGCGTACTCTAGAGGCAGCCTATTCATTTTATTGCAACCGGCAGCTGGAGAATGCTCATTCAGCGGAAGCAGATGTAATGGCAACCTATGAGGTTCTGAAATCTCAACTTGATCGTTACCCTGATCTTCAAAATAATGTAGATTCTCTATCAAAAGAATATTCCAGTTTTAATAATAATGTTGATTTGGCAGGTCGCATTATTTTTAATGATGCAGGCGTTGAAGTGTTTAATTTTGGAAAACACAGAGGGCGTTCTGTCTCAGAAGTGTTAAAAAATGAACCTAGCTATTATACTTGGATGATGGATGGGGATTTTCCACTAAATACAAAACAGGTACTTACTAAAATTCGTTTGAGAGAGATAAACGGATAATACACCTCAATTAAATGCCGCGTTACTTTATAACACTTTCATATAACGGAAAGAACTATGTTGGTTGGCAAATTCAACCAAATGGTATAAGCATACAGCAAAAATTGCAGGAAGCAATCTCTTTGATACTTCGTTCTGAAGTGGATATTGTTGGTGCCGGCAGAACTGATGCAGGTGTTCATGCTTGTAAAATGGTTGCTCATTTTGATTGGTATGATGAGTCTTTCTCGAATGAGGATCTCGTTTTTAAATTAAACAGTCTCCTTCCTAAAGATATTGCCATAAAATCAATTAAAAAAGTAAAACCTGATGCGCATGCACGATTCAGTGCAATATCCAGAACTTACAAATATTATGTAACTACTGATAAAAACCCTTTTCTTAATGAACTGACTAATAGGGTTAGTTTTATACCTGATATCGATAAGATGAATGCTCTTTGTCCGTTGTTAATTGAAACTGAAGATTTTAGTAGTTTCAGCAAACTTCATACTGATGTAAAGACAAATATTTGTAAAATTGAATTTGCCGGTTGGGAGCGTGAGGGTAATATGTATGTTTTTAAAATCAAAGCAGATCGTTTCTTGCGAAATATGGTTAGGGCAATTGTTGGGACATTATTGGAAGCAGGTAGGGGACGACTTGACGAAAGGGGGCTTCGTAGAATAATAGATGCTAAAAACAGACAAGTTGCAGGGGATTCTGCACCTGGTAATGCATTATTTCTTGAAGATGTACAATATCCTGAATATATTTGGGTGTAGTTATTGTATCTGTAGTAAATATGTTGAAAATCTTTTTTAAGATTACAGTAACTTAAACAATGTTTTGTTGGACAGCGATTTGGGTAAAAAGATAACGCGGTGACTTTTATAGTTTCACCGCGTTATCATTTTATTAATGTTTATAATTATCTAAGAGTGAAAAATTAATCATTCATAGAAATTAAAAATTCCTCATTACTTGATGTGCGTCTTAATCGGTTTAGTAAAAATTCCATTGCTTCAACTGAGTTCATGTCAGCAAGGAAATTACGTAGTACCCACATTCGGTTGAGTGTTTCTTCCGAAAGAAGTAGATCGTCGCGTCTAGTACTTGAAGCGATAATGTCGACTGAGGGGAATATTCGTTTGTTAGATAATTTCCTGTCAAGCTGAAGCTCCATGTTGCCTGTTCCTTTGAATTCTTCAAAAATAACATCATCCATTTTAGAACCTGTATCTGTTAGGGCAGTTGCAATTATTGTGAGAGAACCACCATTTTCAATGTTTCTGGCAGCTCCAAAGAAGCGTTTAGGTTTATGGAGTGCATTGGCATCTACACCACCCGAAAGAACTTTACCTGAAGCTGGTTGTACTGTATTATACGCTCTGGCCAGTCGAGTAATGGAATCTAAGAGAATTACTACATCGTGTCCACACTCTACAAGTCTGCGGGCTTTATTAAGTACTATTTCAGCAATTTTTACGTGATGGTCGGCAGGTTCATCAAATGTAGAAGCAATAACTTCAGCATTCACGCTGCGCTCCATATCAGTTACTTCTTCCGGTCTCTCATCTATAAGTAGTATAATCATATATACTTCCGGATGGTTGTCTGCAATTGCATTGGCAATATCTTTCAGAAGTACTGTTTTACCTGTTTTCGGTTGTGCAACTATCAATCCGCGTTGTCCTTTACCAATTGGAGTAAACATGTCTACTACTCTACATGAAAGATTGTCATTATGTCCTTTTGTCAAATTGAATTTCTGATCAGGAAATAATGGTTTTAAATGATCAAATGGTACACGATCACGTACTGCGTCTGGATTTCTTCCATTAAGACGATCAACTTTTACGAGCGGGAAGAACTTTTCTCCTTCTTTAGGAGGACGTATTGGTCCTTCCACTACATCACCTGTGTTTAGTCCAAAAAGTCGAATTTGCGATTGTGAAACATAAATATCATCAGGAGATGACATATAATTATAATCTGATGAACGTAAAAATCCATAACCGTCAGGCATAATTTCAAGTACACCTGAAGCATTTAAAATACCATCAAAATCATATACAGGTTCTTTGTCCTTTTCTTTCTGTTTCTGAACCTGATTTGGTGATTGCCCTTTGCTCTGTGGCGTTTGTGGCTGAGGTTTTGATTGTAGTGGTGATGGCGTTATAAGATCTTGTAGCGACATCTTTTCGGTTACGGGGAGAACTACATTTTTAACTTTGTCTGATGCTTCATCCAGAGTATCTTCAGCTACTACAGGTGGTAATGTTTCAGGAGTAGGTAAATTCTTTTTCTCTTCGTTGCGGTGTTTTGAAGATCTGAACACCAGCTGAATTGGCTTACCTGTTGATTTTTGTAAAGGAGTATCCTTATTGTTATCTTTTATATTGTTATTATTTTCCTGAGTTGAAACAAATGATGTTTTTTTTACTTCTGGAGTTAATTTTTCAGGAGTTTTCTCAAATGTTTTTTCATCTACAGGAATTGTAGCTTTTTGGGCAGAGTTTTTTACATTCTGCTGAATATCTTTCTTTTCGGGTTTAGTTGAAACAGGATTTGCTTGATTCTGACTTTTAGCTTGATCTCTATTTTTAGAATCCTCTCTCTTAGGTTCAACTTTTTTGGATTCCTGTTTTATCTGTTCAGCCTTATTAGTCTCTGTTTTTTTTGTATCAACAGGCTTAGAAGAAGACTTACTATCTTTATTTTTTTGGTTCTTTAAGTTGTTGCTTGTAGTATTTTTACCTTTAAAGCCTTGTCTGGTACCACTGTCAGAGCTCAGTTTTTTTGTTTCAGCAATTGCTTGCTCATCAAGAATTTTATAAATGAGTTCTTCTTTCTTATATGCATCAGGTCGTCTTATTCCCATCTCTTTTGCAAGAACCCGTAATTCTGTTGTAAGCTTTTCATTAAGCTCAATAATGTTATAAGCCATGTAGATTAATTGAAATTCGTTATGGTTATTGAATAAATGATATGTTCGAATTATATCCGGAAATAATTATGGAGGTATCTTTTCCATAAAAACTTAAAAAGTCCGGAGAATATAATTGAGTTTTTGAATGAATTTGTAAATAATTAACAGTAGTATGAGTAAAATTTACTGTCGCAGATTCAGAGACAAAGGTACTACTTTTTTTCTAACCACATAAAAACTTCACTTATTTTTTTTCTAACAGCCTTAATTTAACCTAAAATATGATAAGCAGTAAACCATTAACGTTTTTTTGTATGGAGTTCTTAATCTTTAGACATATCAATACTGTTTGTTGTACTTCGTCTTCTTTCAATTTCGTTCATATACAACTGTGACCTTTTTCGTTCGAGTGAATTAGGAGATGTTGATTCATTAAAAAGATCATTTGCTTTCTTTGCCCATTCAAATGCTTTATCCATATCATCCGACATTTCATAGGCAAGAGCAATATTACTTGCAGCTTTAGCTTTAGAAGTTTTGTTTGATTGTGAATTATAAAATAATTCCCATTTATTTATGGCATTTTCCCAATCAGCCCCTTTGGCAAAATTTTCTCCTTCACGCATAAGTGTATTTGGCATTGTATAATACCATCTGTCCTGCATTTCCCAGTGAGGAGCAAATACATTGGTCATTTTCTCGGCAGCGCGTACTGCTAATATTTTCATAGCTTCTTCACTTGAGGGGAGCATCATTTCTGAATACGCCAAATTGTCTTGAATGTCAAAACCTTCCCAGTGCAGGCTGTCAGTGTATTGAACAGTAGGAATTTTGCCATCCATTGTTGGTAGATAAGCACGTATTACTGATTGAATTTTACCCGTCATATCGCTATACGTATACCCCTGTTGCCTAAAATGTTCTCTTTTATCAGTTTCAACAATAAGCTTATCAAGAGATATGACTGCATCAGCATTTGTTTCTTTTCTAATATCATTCATTTTCTCAGGTGAAAGAGCTTGTTCTCTAAAAAAATCGGAATCTTCCCTCAATGGCTTATTGTAGAATGTAACCTGTTGAAAATAATCCTCTTCGTTCAGAAATTGAGTAAGTGCTTCTGTATAATAAATTGCGATACTATCAGATGATGCCTTTGCTCTTTCTGTCCCTGAACGGCCCAATTGTGTTAAATAATGTCCAATATCATCCGGTTGTTGAACGACATTGTTTACAATTGTGATTCTCATAACATCCACAGGGAGTGTTACTTGAGCAGGTTCGCGTGTTTCTACGGTCATATATTTCAAACCGGAACAGCTAATTGATAAAATTCCTGTTAAAGTAATTAAAAAGTGAAGAGCAAACTTTTTCATATATTCTGTTGATCAGCTAAGTTTAAAAAGAATGCAACAAATATATCACTTTTAATTAACATAATTACTGTGGTAAAAGTTTTTGAAACTATTTATTGATTGACAAAAAGTCTTTGTTTTATAGTTTGATGTTTATTTATGTGTTTTGGTTTAACTTTAACTGTTTTATATTAAGAAAAGATTCTTATGAAAAGTGTTTTTTGTATATTTGTGCTTTTCTGAAAAACTTATAATAGAAACAAAATTTGAACATGGCATTTAACATTATTGTATTGGCTAAGCAAGTTCCCGACACCCGCAACGTTGGGAAGGATGCTATGAAAGCCGACGGTACAGTGAACAGAGCTGCATTGCCAGCAATTTTTAATCCTGAAGATCTTAATGCACTAGAACAAGCGCTTGAAGTAAAAGATCGTTTCCCTGGATCAAAAATCACTATCCTTACAATGGGACCGGGTCGAGCAGCTGAAATTTTGCGAGAGGGCTTATTTCGCGGAGCTGATGATGGAGTTTTACTAACTGACAGAGCTTTTGCAGGTGCCGACACTTTGGCTACTTCTTATGCGTTATCGATGGCAATCCGCAAAATTGGGGAATTTGATTTTATATTTTCAGGACGACAGGCAATTGACGGTGATACTGCTCAGGTAGGTCCGCAAGTTGCTGAGAAACTTGGGATCCCTCAAATCACTTATGCTGAGCATATTGAAAAGATTGATAAAAACAGCGTGAGAATTAAGCGCAGGCTTGACAATGGTGTAGAGGTCGTAGAAAGTCCTCTGCCTGTTCTTATCACTGTAAATGGTTCCGCACGTTCCTGCAGACCTCGCAATGCTAAGCTTTTGCTTAAATATAAACACGCAAAGACAGTTACAGAGCGACAGGTCGAAAATCTCGATTATATCGATATATATGACAGTCGTCCGTTTCTTAATTTAACCGAATGGAGTGTAGCAGACGTTGCAGCTGATCCCCTTTTGTGTGGACTTTCAGGCTCACCCACAAAAGTGAAAAAGACTGAGAATGTTGTTTTTCAAACTAAAGAAAGCAAGCACATATCCGACAGCGATATAGAAATAGATGAACTTATGAAAGAGCTTATAGAAAATCACACTATAGGTTGATCAATCAGTAGTTTTTAATTAGAAAACCAAAAAACAGTAGAAGAAGTAAGAATGGATAACTTATTTGTATATTTAGAAATTGAGGATGGTGTTGTAGCTGAAGTCAGCCAAGAACTGCTAACCAAAGGTAGATCACTTGCAAATCAGCTTGGATGCAAGTTAGAAGCAATTGCGGCAGGAGTCAACCTGGGCAAAGTGGAAGAGCAGGTCTTTCCTTATGGTGTAGACGTACTTCATATTTTCGAGGACAAGCGCCTTTTGCCTTATACAACTTTACCACATACATCAATATTGGTGAAACTTTTTAAAGAAGAAAAACCACAGATTTGTCTGTTGGGTGCCACTATAATAGGTAGAGATTTAGGTCCACGAGTATCATCTTCATTGGGCAGCGGGTTAACTGCCGATTGTACTTCACTTGAAATTGGCAGCCATGAAAACAAGAAAGAGGGTAAAGTGTACGAAAATCTACTTTATCAGATACGTCCGGCATTTGGGGGAAATATTGTAGCAAACATTGTAAACCCCGATCATCGCCCTCAAATGGCAACTGTAAGAGAGGGGGTTATGAAAAAAGAGATTTTCGATCCCTACTACAAAGGTGAAGCTATTGTACATGATGTGAACGACTACGTAAATGAAGAAGATTTTATAGTTTCTATAATCGACCGTCACATCGAAAAGTCTAAAGTTAACATCAAGAACTCGCCTATAATTGTTTCCGGTGGTTATGGAGTTGGATCAAAAGAAAACTTCGAACTCCTTTATAAACTAGCAGATCTCCTCGGCGCTGAAGTAGGTGCCTCTAGAGCTGCAGTAGATGCAGGGTACACTGAACACGAGCGTCAGATAGGTCAGACAGGAGTCACAGTTCGTCCAAAGGTATATATAGCATGCGGTATTTCAGGACAGATACAGCATATTGCCGGAATGCAAGAGAGTTCCATCATTATATCTATAAATAATGATCCTGCTGCACCAATAAATTCCATAGCAGATTATGTTATAACAGGTGAAGTTGAGAATGTTATACCTAAGATGATAAAATATTACAAGAAAAACACTAAGTAAAAAGATAGATATCTTAGCTTAGAATTAAGAAACAGAACATAGAAAAAAATATATGGCAAACTTTTATACTGATACACCGCAATTCCGTCATTATCTTCAACATCCGCTTATGAAGAGAATTGTGGAACTAAAGGAGAGAAATTACACCGAAAGTGAAACTTATGATCATGCTCCAATCGACTTTGAAGACGCTATGGATAGTTATGATAAAGTACTTGAAGTAGTCGGAGAAATATGTGGAGAAGTAATAGATCCCAATGCCGAGGAGGTAGATCATAGCGGTCCAACCGTTTCGAATGGCCGGGTAACTTATGCACCTAATACTCAGGAAAATCTTGATGTACTCAATAAAGCAGAACTTATGGGAATGCGTTTTGGACGTAAATACGGAGGTCTTAATTTCCCAATGGTACCCTACATGATGAGTGCAGATATTGTGAGTCGTGCAGATGCAAGCTTTCAAAATATATGGATGTTGCAGGACTGTGGAGAAACTATTTACGAATTTGGTGATGAAGCTCAAAAGGATAAATACATAACTCGAGTAGTAAAAGGTGAAACAATGTCAATGGACTTAACAGAACCCGATGCCGGGTCTGATTTGCAGGCTGTGATGTTGAAAGCAACTTACAACGAAAAAGAAAATCAGTGGTATTTAAACGGAGTTAAACGATTTATTACTAATGGTGATGCTGACATACACCTTGTGCTTGCCCGTTCTGAAGAAGGTACAAAAGATGCACGTGGATTATCTATGTTTGTATATGATAAAAACAGCGGAGGTGTTAATGTTCGCAGAATAGAAAATAAGATGGGTATCAAAGGTGCACCAACCTGTGAACTTGTATTTAAGAATGCGAAGGCGGAACTTGTTGGCAGCAGAAGATTAGGACTCATCCGTTATGTGATGTCATTAATGAATGGTGCACGTCTAGGAATTATGGCTCAATCAGTTGGTATTTCAGAGGCAGCTACTCGTGAGGCTTACAATTACGCGCTTGAGCGTCGTCAGTTCGGTAAAGCTATCATAAACTTCCCGGCGGTATATGAAATGCTTGCAAATATGCGTGCTAAGACAGATGCTTCACGTACATTACTATACGAAACAAGTCGTTTTGTAGATATGTATAAAACGCTTGAGGATATTAGCAAAGAACGTAAGCTAACTCCGGAAGAAAGGACTGAATTGAAATACTATTCTCGTCTCGCAGATGCATTTACCCCGCTAGGTAAAGGAATGAGCAGTGAGTATGCTAATCAGAATGCTTATGATGCAATTCAGATTCATGGCGGGTCAGGATATATGAAAGATTATAAGTGCGAAAGACTTTATCGTGATGCACGTATAACCAACATTTATGAAGGAACAACTCAACTTCAGGTTATTGCTGCTATTCGTCATGTCACAACAGGCACCTATCTGCAACGTATAAAAGAATATGAAGCTCTACATGTAGTTCCTGAGCTTGAACCGCTGAAGCGAACTCTATCAGAAATGACACAGATGTACGAGCAGTTAGTTGCCATAGTTACTTCACCCAAAGATGAAGAGTATTTAGATTTTCATGCACGCAGACTTGTAGACAGTGCTGCACATATTGTATCAGGACATCTTCTGCTACAGGATGCAAACAAAAACCAGGAACTTTTCCGTCGCAGTGCAGAGGTTTACATTCATTACGGACAAATTGAGATAATCAAAAACTACAATTTTGTAACTGAATCCAGAATAGAGGATATGGCTTATTACAAACCTGCTGATATAGCTGAAGTAAAATAAATTGAATCAAAGATACTTTTAAAGGGGGCAACTATACAATTGCTCCCTTATTTTTATAATCCTTTTTTACAAATAATTCTTTCATTTTTTGGCATTTGTGTATATTTTGTTTTTCTTTGTTACAGACAAATAATAAACGCTAAAAACAGTTGCCTATAAGTCCTCTTTACTCATTTAAATTTACATAACAATTTAATAAGTAAAGCATGGATATTTTATTTACAATGTCCGATGAGGAATTAGTTGTTTCTTATGCGAAGGGCAATGATTCAGCGTTTAACACCCTCCTTGACAGACATAAACAATCAGTTTATAATTATATTCTTTACACAATCAGAGATAATGGTTTAGCAGAAGATATTTTTCAGGATACCTTCATTAAAGCTATTGTTACAATTAAACAAGGAAAATATATTGAATCAGGTAAATTCAAAGCATGGGTAATGCGAATTGCTCACAACCTGATTATCGATCATTTCCGTCAAAAAAAGAACGAGAATATTATCTCAAACGATGAGTATGAAGCTGACCTTTTTAATAATCCTTCTTTATGCGAGGACACTATTGAAACACAAATGATAAAAACACAAGTTTTAGATGATGTTAAAAGACTCATCTGCTTTCTACCTGAATCACAGCGTGAAGTATTAGAAATGCGTTACTATAAGGATCTAAGCTTTAAGGAGATTGCAGAAATTACCGGAGTCAGCATAAATACAGCACTTGGTAGGATGAGATATGCAATTTTAAATATACGTAAAATGGCAACTGACAATCAGCTGATACTGACGCTAAATTAAATAAAAAAAGCCCCGTTCTATAGGGGCTTTTAGTTATAGGGTAGGAGTTCTCATCGTTATGCACATTTCAGCGCAAATGATGAAGATGTATTCAATACTTTAGTAGTCATTTCAAAAAACATTGAGATAGAAAATTGAACTTTGAGGTTCATTTCTTCCCTATGAGCGAATACTTCAGAATGCGGATACTTCAAATAACTTCTTGATCAATGTTTTAAATTGATTAAATAGTCCTGAGAAGTCTTATATATCATTCGGCTCGATAACATTGAATCGTTTGATACTAATTTTTCCGAATTGTGAAGCAGAATAAATAATACGAATGTAATATTGTACTCAGCTTTTGAATTTCTTACCGTCGTTTTTAACCACTAATGGTAGTAAGCGATGTAGTAAAAAAATCAATCTTTCGAATTACTAAAAAAGAATTTACAATCAGCTGCTTCTGTTTATTGATGTAAAACAAAACTTTTTAAATCTTATAGTGAATCTTAAACTGAAAACAACTGCAGTTACAAATTCTCAATTGCTAAAGATTTTTCATTCAGTTCATCTAAATTAAACAATTAAATTTTATTTGTCATAAACATTGGAGGTTGAACAAGCAATTTCATTCACCTCTAGAATAAAAATCTTATTATCATGTGCAAAATGTCAAAGAACTCCTATTTCTTCTAATTATAAAACGATCTGTCTATCGTTTTTGTTCATTGCAAATATAAAGTTTATATCAAAAAATATGCAAATATTTTTACATGTATTTATAAACAACTTACGAACAGGTTTTCGACAACATATCAACAAGTTACCAACATTCCCCTTAAATCCTTATTACAAGCTATATTCTATTGAGATTTTAATCTATTTATTTGATTAAAATTCTTATCTGTTCCTAAACTTATAGTTTTTATCCTTAATTGGGAAATTATTGTTCAGCCAGCGATGAAGTAAATTGTAAACCAATAATTGAAATAATGAGTGTGCTAAGAAAAAATATTCTCCAGAAGGTAACTGGTTCTTTAAAAAATAAAATTCCAAGAACTACTGTTCCAACAGCTCCAATTCCTGCCCAGACCGCATAGGCGGTACCAGTAGAAATTGGATGGGGACCACCCATTGATTTGTAAAGTAAGAACATACTTAACCCAACACAAACCATAAAGGAAACAAACCACCATAGCATTTCTTTTCCGGTGGTTTGCTGCATTTTTCCAAGACTCATGGCAAACAAGGATTCAAATATTCCTCCAATAATTAAAACTACCCAATTGATATTCATGTCACTAAATATTTACTCTATGTGTTTTAAATTAAATGTTGTTAGAAAAAAATTTAATTGTGATAAAATGATAAATCATTCTACCACAATTAACTTAGTTTATATCTAATATTGACAAGTCAAAAATAGTGTATGTTTTCCAACTTATAAAACATTAAAAACTAAGATGGGGGATTTCCATGTTTTTTAGGAGGATTACTTTCGGTCTTGTTTGCAGTCATCTCTAACCCCTGAATTAGCTTTAATCTAGTGTCTTCAGGTAGTATGATTTCATCGATATAACCTTTTTCAGCAGCCCTGTAGGGGTTTGAGAACAGTTCACTATATTCATTTATTGCATTCTGTCGCTCATCACCTACAGAAGACCGGTAAAGAATGTTTACTGCACCTTCTGCACCCATAACTGCTATCTCTGCATTGGGGTAGGCAAGATTCAAATCAGCACCTGATTCTTTTGATGACATCACAACATAAGCACCACCGTAAGCTTTACGTGTTATAAGCGTTATCTTTGGAACAGTTGCCTCAACATACGCATACATGATTTTGGCGCCATGTCGAATTATGCCGTTATGTTCCTGATCCCTTCCCGGTAAAAATCCGGGTACATCAACAAAAGTAATTATTGGAATATCAAAACAATCACAAAAACGAATAAATCTGGCCGCCTTATCAGAGGCATCAATATCAAGAACGCCCGCCAGATAAGCTGGTTGATTAGCAACAATGCCAACAGGTTTTCCTCCCATTCTTGCGTAGCCAATCACAACATTCTGTGCATATTGCGGCATTATTTCAAAGAAATAGTTCTCGTCAACCACTTCTTCGATCAATTTTTTCATATCATAAGGAATATTGGAATCTTGCGGAATAAGCTTCTGTATATTCTGTGTCTTACGATTAACAGTGTCTTTTGTAGTTGTCAGAGGAGGATCTTCCATGTTGTTTGAAGGAAGAAAACTGATTAACTCCCTGATCATCATAAGTGTTTCTTCTTCATCATTACCAACAAAATGAGCAACACCACTCTTGGAAGAATGGACAGAAGCGCCACCAAGCTCTTCTTTAGTTAACTCTTCGTGAGTAACTGTTTTTACAACATCAGGACCGGTAACAAACATATAACTTTCGTCTCTAACCATAAAGATGAAGTCGGTAAGAGCAGGTGAATAACAAGCACCACCTGCGCATGGTCCCAGTATCGCTGAAATCTGAGGTATTACACCTGATGACTTCACATTATTATTAAATATTTCGGAGTATCCGCTAAGTGCCATTACTCCTTCTTGAATTCTGGCACCACCGGAGTCATTCAACGCAATGATCGGAGCACCGTTTTTGAGTGCCAACTTCTGAATTTTTACAATTTTATTAGCATTAGTGCGCGAAAGAGATCCACCGTAAACAGTAAAATCGTAAGCATAAACGTAAACAAGTCGTCCTTCAATTTTTCCATAACCGGTTACAACACCGTCGCCAAGGACCCGATTTTCCTGCATATTGTAGTTGTGTGAGTCATGCAGTACGAACTTATCTGTCTCAACAAATGTGTCATCATCCAAGAGCATTTTGATTCTCTCTCTTGCCGTTTGTTTACCGGCTTTTTTCTGTTTAGCTATAGCCTTTTCGCCACCTCCCAATTCAGCAGCTCTGTCTTTCTCTTTAAAGCTTTTATATATTTCGTCTAAAGTCATTATAACTCTTATTAATTGGTTTTAAAAGTAATGAGCAACTGATCACGGAGAACTGAATCTCCCTCTTCAATATGGATCTTTTCCACAATTGCATCCTGAGCGGCGCTATATGTGCTCTGCATCTTCATTGCCTCTACAACTATCAGTGGATCACCCTGTTTGACTTCCATATCCTCAGTTACCAATATTTTAATTACTTTGCCGGGCATAGGTGAAATTATTGTTTCCTGAATTTCATCAACAGATGACTGTCGACCTCTAAGGTATTTTTTCTGTGGATTAGAAAGTTCAATATCAAAATGACGGAAATTAGTCGTAATTGAATATTTACCTTCTGAATGCCTCACAGATTCAGCGTTATAAGAACGTCCTTCATAAATAATAGAACAAAAACCGCTCTCTGACATCACCACATCAATATCATATATTTTTCCATCCACAGAAATCTCAACTTTGTTTCCATCTTTCGATATCATCTCAACATCTCGAATTCTGTTGTCTATCTTTGCTCTCATATTCTTAAAACTCCTTTTTGTTTACCAAATGCACGCCATCTGTTTATGGGTTGATTGTCTGCTATCGTAGATTGAGAATCATTACTATTTACAACATAGTCAATATAGGCTGCAATGATTGCAATATCTTCAATTTCATCCTCTAGTTCATTACCTTTTTGTAGTTTATTTGCGTTGTCATCAATGAAATGAGTGGTATAATTGCCTTGAACAAATTCACGGTTGTCCATAATACGCCGGAGATAATCTATATTTGTTTTCACTCCTGTAATCTTATATTCGTACAAAACCCTGCGCATACGTTCCAATGCTACGTCACGATTTGTTGCCCATACGATAAGCTTACTTATCATTGAATCATAATAGATAGATATCTCATAACCGGTATAGATATGTGTGTCAATACGTACACCTAAACCTTTGGGTGTCTGAATTGAATGAATAACTCCGGGCGCAGGTGCAAAATTGTTTTCTGTATCCTCTGCATAAATCCTGCACTCAATTGCATGACCGCGCTGATGCAGCTGACTCTGTCTGAAGCTTAGTTTCCTTCCGTTAGCAATATTTATCTGCTCTTTTACGATATCAACACCAAGTACTTCCTCCGTTATAGGATGTTCAACCTGTAACCGGGTATTCATCTCGAGAAAATAAAAGTTCATATCATTATCTACAAGAAACTCAATAGTTCCTGCACCAACATAATTGATCGATTTAGCTGCTTTTACAGCAATGGCTCCCATTGCAAGACGAGTTTTATTATCGATAAAAGGAGAAGGACTTTCCTCGATAATCTTCTGATGACGACGCTGTACAGAGCATTCACGGTCAAACAGATGCACAACATTGCCATGAGTATCACCCAAAAACTGTATCTCTACATGGTGTGGGGATTCTATATATTTCTCAATATAAACCGAATCGTTACCAAATGATGCCATAGCTTCAGATTTAGCAGCATCATAAGCCTCTTGCAAATGCTTCTCTTCGTAAACAAGTCGCATTCCTTTACCACCTCCGCCTGCAGTTGCTTTAATTATAACCGGCAGTCCAATTTTGCGGCACACCTTAAACAGGTCTTTCGGTTTCAGGTCTTCCGACGTGCCTGGCACTACTGGTACTTTTGCCTCAATCATTTTCTTGCGGGCGGAGATCTTATCACCCATTGCCTCTATACTTTCAGCAGAGGGCCCTATAAAAATAATGCCCTCCTCTTTACAGCGGCGGGCAAATGTGGCATTCTCACTAAGAAATCCATAACCCGGATGAATAGCATCAACCTTAAACGTCTTTGCAGCATCAATGATTTTATCAACATTCAGATAGCTGTCACTTGCAGATGCCAATCCTATTTTTACGGCTTCATCAGCGTATGTAACATGCCTTGAAGTCCTGTCAACTTCTGAATAAACGGCAACAGTCTGTATGCCCATCTCTTTGCAAGTTCGCATAACACGTACGGCAATTTCACCGCGGTTTGCGACAAGTATTTTCTGTATCATCTAAATATTTATACTCCTTAATGATTTTTAAAACGGATATATAAACAACAAATATTTATACTATTTGTTTTATTGTGATACAGTTTTAGTGCTATTCTTTCCAGCTGTAGTGTACTATACTTCCACGCTCAGAGTCGTTTTCGATGCGAAGATGAACCTCTATTTCCTGCTGCATTTCTTCCACATGAGATATTACACCAACAATACGATTCTCTTTACGTAATGTTTTAAGGGTGTCAAAAACAACGCTCAGCGACTCCTTATCAAGTGAACCGAAACCTTCATCTAAAAAGAAGAAGTTTTGATTTGATTGTGTGATTTTCTGTATATTATCAGCAAGTGCAAGTGCCAGAGATAAAGAAGCTTGGAAAGTCTGTCCTCCTGAAAGTGTTTTTACGCTTCTCTCTTTTCCGCCATTCATAAAGTCGCGTATTTGGAAGTTATTATCGGGAGTGATCTCCAGACTCAAATTTTGTCTGGTCAACTGAAAGAATCTGTCGTTGGCTGCATTACACAGGTTTTGTAAATATACAGATGAGATATAGTTCACAAAACCACTGGCCTTAAACAGACTTTTCATAGTCTTCAGATTCTCTGCTCTCATTTCAACCTCTTTAAGTTCTTTACGTAAAGCAGCCTGAGTCTCCAGATTTTTCTGCAAAACTCTCAAATTCAATGTTATCTCAACCTGCTCTTTGTTTAGTGTAGCAAGTTGTTCGCTGAACAGCTTAATTTCACTGATTAGTTTATCATGACCTTCTTTATCGTAGTAACGCTCACCAACCTGATTCTGAAGTTGTTCATAAGCAGACCTGCATTTCAGCAGATTGTTGTTGAACTCCTCAACTCTTTTTTTCTCCTGCTGAATGTTGATCGAATCAGATAGAATTGATTTTACCTCATCAATAGATTTAAAGTCTGATTTTGCCAACTCTGATTCAATATTTCTTTCAAGATGTTTTATCGCAGACTGTTCTTTGTCCAGTTCAGAAATATTAGTTTCAATTCTACCTTTTAATATGTCCCTAAGCTTTTTCTCTTCTTGAAGTTGTTTATTGTAACGTACAAAAGAATTTTCAATACGCTCATATTCATTAATTAACCCGGTTCTTTCATCATTAATAACACTCTCAGTGTTCACTTTATAGTCATCGTAATTGATTATTCTCAATTGCTGTATCAAAGTGTTCAGTTCTGTTTTATTGATTGTAAGTGAGTTTTTAAGCCCTTCAAGCTTTATTCTGGCAAGCTCAAGAGTCTTCTCCTGTTTGTTTAGTTCTTTTACTGCCTCCTGTAATTCCAACTCATAAGATTTAATTTGCGCCTGTATATGCTCCACCTCACTAAAAGCAGAATCAAGCTCTTCCACTTGCTTAAACTTATCCCAGGTAAAAAGTTTCAAATGATCAGATAAATTATTGAGAAGCGAATCTTTAGATTTACTAAGTTCTCCAAGATTATTAACCGTTTCTTTGTGACTAACTTCAATCAGACTGATCTGCCTGCTGATTGAAGAAATTGCCTGTAAATCTTTTTCTAACGCAAACTTTTCTTTTTTAATACCCTCCAAAAGTTCTTTTATATCCTCACTCTTAAAAATTTGGGGATGATGTAAAGATCCGCAGAGAGGGCAGGGCATGTTCTCCTCCAGATTTTCTGCATAAGCTTCCAATCGCGCCTTAACTAAAATGTGGCTCTCATGCTCAATCAGCCCATTCTGTCTTTTTTTAATGTCAGCAGCAGATATCTCAAGAAGTTGATTACACTCACTAAAGCTCATTTCCGGTTTAATTGCACCATTCAGTATTGGCTCTTTAACAAGAATGTCTTTTTGACTGATTAGCTCATTTGCCTTCCTTTTATACTTTTCTGAATCTCTGTCGATTTCCGATATCTGCCGTTCAATTGTATTCTTTTCATTGTACCAGCTCCGGATTTTATTTAACAGAGTGACATCGGGCATATTTTTTCTTAACTCGCTCAGACTACTCTCAATCTTTTCCCTTTCTTTTTTTAAATCTGCAACAATCAGGTTAGTATTATTCCAGTACTCAGTTCCCTTTTCAACTCTTGATGTATTTTCAACAACAGCGTCGTCAAGTTTTTTTACTTTTAATACTGTGTTCAGTTCATCAGCTTTTCTTTTTAATTCCTCACGCTTGTCATATTGTGGTTTAAGCTCTTCTAAATCTTTTTCCAGCTTATCTATAATTTCGTTATGAGAATTAAGATTTTTATTATCCGATTCAATCTGATTACTGCGAAGCTGAACCCTGTTCCTCTGTTCTTTTAATGAGTCGAGCAGATGCTTAAAACTCAATACGCACAGTTCATACCTCTCAATATTTTTTTTCAGCTGAATAAATTCAGGTGCTTTCCGAACCAAACCATTCAGTATTGTCTCAGCTTCGTCTCTCTTAATAATCAGATCCTTAAAACTTCTTAGCTTTTCCTCTTCCATTTGAAGTCCTGTTATTTTTATGTTTAGCTCTTTAATACTTTTATCAAGATCTGAAAGTTGTAGGCTGTAAATGTTAATCTGCTCAGGATCAAGTAAACCCAGTTGCTGAAGCTGGCCATTTATATTGTTTTTCTTATCATTGTTTTTGTTGTCAAGAGAAACCACCTTGTAATAAAACTCAAACTTCTGAAGGTTGAACAGCTCCTTCATCATTGTAGTTCTGTCTTTGTTTCCCAGTTGAAGAAATTCCTGGAACTGACCCTGAGGTATTATTATTGTACGTTTAAAATTGACAAAATTCAGCCCTATCGCATTTTCCAGCTCACCTACTTCAATTGGAATCCATTGATTATCTACTTTCCTGTAGGCAGTATGTTCCAGTGTTTTTACTTCCTCAAAACGTTTACTGTTTCGTTTGCCCCTTACCATTGCCCGGTAAGCAGTCTGATCTTTCCCTGTTTCAAAAATAAAATCGATGAATAACTCGTTGGATTTAAGGTTCATCATGTTATAATAACGATTGTCCCCCGAAATATTCAGCTTATCGGTCTTACCATAAATGGCATAAGTTATTGCTTCCAGAATAGATGATTTACCGCTTCCAACCGAACCAAATATGCCAAACAGCCCCGCATCAGTAAGTTTCCTGAAATCTATTGTCTGTCTTTTCTGATATGAGTATAATCCTTCAATTGTCAGTTCTATAGGTATCATTCTTCATCCTCCTCTGCAAGAATCTCTCTGAAAATATTCATTATATCATCACTCGGTTCCTGTCCATTTTCGTGAGTAAAATAATCACTGAATAGTGACTCCATTCTTCTGTTAAGATCTATCTGTTTCTGTCTGTTTTCAACCCTCAGATCATGATTAATAACCTCCGGTATGATTGTTACAATACCATGATGAGCACTATTCAGCTTTCTTCTTTCCAGAGGAGTTATAAAAGTATTCGTTACTAATGTCAGTTCCACCAATGCCTCTTGATTTTCAGTAAGCCATTCTACAGCCTCTTCAATACCATTGGCACGTTTTCTCAAAAGTGGTCTCACATTATGCAATTCAACCTTCTTTACATCAGCTTTTTCTCCCGGTTCCACATCTACAAGTAATACATACTTTTTCTGATTTGCTTCTGAAAAGCTATAAGAAATAGGACTACCGCTATAATAAACAGGCGATATTGAATCATTCACTTCTTGCATTCTGTGAAGGTGTCCCAGTGCAGTGTATTGAATCTGTGCAGGAATATTTTCAGTAAATATTGCCTGAGCACCACCCACGTGCAATATAGGTTTTTCATCCTCAGGTTCCTCAGGCACAGGCCCGTCTTTTTTAATCATAAAAAGATGAGAGACAAGAATATTAACGCCCCTGTTGTCACAATATCTATCAGCCAGGTTTTGCCAATGATTTTGCAGCACTTTCCGAAGTTCAGAATCACTATCCTCCGCATCAAGAAACTGTTTCAGTCTGAATTCATTAGCATAAGGAGTAAGAATAATCCTAGCAGGAAAATCCTTCACGGGAAGCATCAATTCTATAAAACCCTCCTCAGACTGTGTTACCTTTAAACCCGTTTCCAGTTCAAAAATCGGAACCAAAGTATTCGGATAACCGGCAAAGATGATTCCACATTCCCGTGCAAGCGGATCGGGAGCCTCTATTCTGTCAGGTGAGTCGTGATTACCTGCAATTGCTATAACCGCTCGAAGCCCCCCATTCGTAAGCTTTTTCAAAGTTTTGTATAACAGGTCAACCGCCTCTGTCGGAGGATTGAAAGTGTCATAAATATCACCTGAAACAAGTACAATATCAGCCTGTTCGCGATCAGCTATTTCACAAATTTCATTCATTACAACCTGTTGTTCTTCAAGACGCGAAAAATCTTCCAGTCGTTTACCCAAATGCCAGTCTCCCGTGTGTAGAATCCTCATAGTTTAATGTTCTTAACGCAAATATTATGAAAGCAGTCAAGAAAATTGAGCATGCTTGCATAATCCAGGGCGCATACAATGTTGTACAAATATAACATTAACCAATGATTTAACTGGTTTCTTAATACATCAAAAAGAATAAACAAATACTTTGCCCATAGATCACTTATAGGTCACTTATATATAGCTTATCTGTATATAAGCTATGTATAAGCGATCTTTGGTTAAAGTAGTACCGGATTTACTTTGATATGATACCAAAAATCATTAATATTGTAAAGATTAAATACTTAAATTATATGGCACGAATAAAAATTACAGGGATAATATCGGGAAAGGTTGGACCTGTAAGCATCTATGAAACAAAATTTGGTACTCAGGTAGTTAGGTCAATTACTAAAGCACGCGATCCCAAAACGCCAAAACAACTGGCACACAGAATGAAATTTTCATTGGTAAACAAAGGTCTGTCACCCCTTAACGAAGCTATAAAAATCGGTTTTAGAGGAGATAGCAGGACCTATAGAAAACAGATCAGCAGGGCTTATCATAAAGCAATAGAAGGTAAGTACCCGAATTTTACCTTAGATTACAGTAAGATAAAAATTGCAGAAGGAGATGTTCAGTTGCCGGCAGATATTGCTGTTAGAATTCATGAGAATTCACGGCTGGTGAGATTCACCTGGAATCCCGAAATCAGTTCTGATTCAAAGTACGCTAATGGTAAAGACAAAATCAAAATCATCTGTTTAAATGAAGAATTAAAAGAGACAACAAAACTCAACAGTGTTGTGCGGCGCTCAGCAGGTGAAGCAGCAGTTGAACTTCCTAAAGGATGGGTTCCTGCAGACACTCATTTCTGGATTTATCTTGAATCAAACAATTCAGAGATGAATTCGGATAGTGTGTACGTGAAATAAATATTCTACTCGAACATTATCGATTTTGAGGGAGTAATTCTGGCTACTAGATAAGACGGGCCAATCATCATTAGCAAGGATACTAAAAGTGTGCCTGCATTAAGAAGTAAAATGTACAACAGATTTAAGTCTACAGGTACAGCAGAGAGATAATAGGTTGATGGGTCTAGTATTAATATCTTGAATTGATCCTGTATAAAGCAGAATACCAATGCAATTACATTTCCCCAAAGCATACCTCTTCCAATAAGAAATGCTGATAGATAAAGAAATACTTTGCGTATACTGAAATCTCTGGCACCCATTGATTTCAGTATGCCGATCATATTGGTTCTTTCCAGAATAATAATGAGAAGACCGGATATCATTGTGAATCCTGATACTATTAGCATTAAAATAATTATTACCCACACGTTCATATTCAATAGTTCGAGCCAGTTGAAAATCATTGGGTTGATATCTTTAATAGATCTGGTATATAGCGAATTACCCAATCGGTCTTTATATGATGCCATATCAAAAAAGAGATCCTGAGTAATTAAATCCAGATTGTCGTAATCATTAACCAGCACCTCAATGCCGCTTGCCATATCGTCATCCCACTCGTTAAGATTACCAAGAATATCCTTTTCTGTTAGAATAAACAGTTGATCGTAATCTTCAAAGTTGGTCTCATATATACCTGTAATATCGAAACGGCGGGCACGAACAGGTTCCTGAACAAAGTAACAGGTAAATTTATCTCCCGTTTTTAACTGAAGCTTATCAGCAATATTTTTTGATATAATTGCCTGGTTGGCTGATGTTGTATCATCTGCATTGATGACATCCCCTTCAAGAAGGTTAGTTTTGAAGAAGTCCCATTTATAACTTTCAGAAACTCCTTTTAATACAACACCCATAAAATCCTCATCGGTTTTTATAATTCCGGGCTTAGTTATAAATTCCTGGATGTGACTGATCTCGGGATTTGAGTTAAGTTTATTAATAAGTGAATCGGATATTGAAATAGGAGTGTGTTCGTAAGATACATTACTTTCAAAAGCAGTTATTTGAATGTGGGAACCAAAACCGATAACTTTTGCCCGGATTTCTTTTTTGAAGCCAACAATTATGCATACAGCCACAATCATTACGGCAAGTCCGAGTGCAATACCCGCAATTGCAATCTTTATTGCGGGAGATGATACCTGTTTGTCGTTTTTCTTTTCTCCCTTATAAATTCTTCTTGCTATGAAAAGTTCCGAGTTCATGTTTACATTTCTCGCACTCTCTTATACTCTTCCAGAGCCTTCTCTAGTACCGTTAGTGCTTTATCAAGATCTTCAATATTAAGTACATAAGCAATTCTGACTTCATTTGTTCCCAACCCCGGTGTTACATAGAAACCTGTAGCAGGAGCCATAAAGATAGTCTGCCCTTCGTAGCGGAAGTCCGACAGACACCATGCGCAAAACTTATCAGCATCATCAATAGGGAGCCTTGCCAGAGTGTAAAAAGCACCTTGAGGCATAGGTGAATAGACACCCGGGATTTTGTTAAGTCGGTCGATAAGGAAATCGCGTCGACTTTTATATTCTTCAAAATTGCGTTGCATATAACTGCTGTCTTCGCTGAGAGAAGCATTTGCTGCAATCTGACCAATTAGTGGCGGACTGAGTCGGGCCTGGCAAAACTTCATTACTGTGTCGTGAACCTTCTTGTTTTTAGTGATCAATGCACCAATTCTGATTCCACATTCACTGTATCGTTTTGAAACTGAGTCGATAAGAACTACATTCTCTTCCACATCTTCCAGATGACATGCTGATACGTAAGGGGTATCATTATAGATGAACTCCCTGTAAACCTCATCAGAAAACAAATATAAATTATATTTCTTAACGAGCAGTCTTATCTTTTCCATTTCCTGTGGAGTATAAACATAACCGGTAGGGTTATTTGGATTACAGATAAGTATGCCTTTTGTACGTTCATTGATAAGTTTTTCGAACTCCTCAATAGCAGGAAGTGCGAAATTTGATTCCATATTGGAAGGGATGGTCCTAATGACTGCTCCCGCAGAAATTGCAAAAGCCATATAATTGGCATAAGCCGGTTCTGGTACAATAATTTCGTCTCCCGGATTAAGGCATGCCATAAACGCGTATAAAACGGCTTCAGAACCACCCGCAGTTATAATGATTTCGTTCGCTTTTAAGTTGATATCGAACTTTTTGTAATACTCAACCAGATTTTCTCTGTAGAACAGGTATCCGTCGCTTGGACTGTATTCCAGTGTAGTGCGATCAATAGAACGGATTGCTTGCAGTGCTGTTACAGGAGAAGGCAAATCGGGCTGTCCGATATTCAGATGATACACCTTTACTCCTTCAGCTTTTGCTGCATCCGAGAGTGGCGCTAATTTTCGTATAGGTGAGGCGGGCATTTGATAGCCACGCGTTGAAATGTCTGGCATAATGTAATAAATAAGGCGCAAAGTTAATAAAAAAGTTTTCCTTTTGTAGCTTTTCGAATGATTAACACAAATTGAAACAGATTGGGAATTTGTGTAATGTATTATGCTTACTTTTGCAGTTCAATTTAAATTGTTTTGTATCAAATTCCTGAAACAAAAAGCAATCAAGTTTAGAATATGAAGAGATATACAGTTTTATTTTTTGTGGTTATATCAGTAGTTCTACTGAGTTCATGTTTTCAGCAATATAATGAAGATGAGTCATTTAGGCTAGGGTGGTCACTAACTCGGGAGGATAATTTTAATAAAATGCCTGAAGAGGCAAAATGGACTAAAACTCTTAGAAGTAAACCTCACATGTACAGGTATATGAGTGACAGTGAGCTAGTTTATGAAATAAATGAAGGTAATATTGTACTAAAAGGAATAGTAGATCCTGAGGGCAATCCAAAACTACCATTCTTAACAGGGGGAATCAATACAAAGGCTTTTAAGGCAGGCGAAACTACAAGAATAGAAGTGAGAGCTCGTATAAATCCAACCTCAGGAGTTACACCTTATATTGCATTAGTACCAAATAACACTAATGATAATATTGTTATAGATATTATTGAGCAATATGGTGCTGATAAATTCATTTATCAATCGGTAACTTCTGAATATACTACTACAGAGGGCATGCCTGACAACCCGCCATCGAGTGCGTTGGTTAGTGTTAATCCAAGTGAATATCATATTTATGGTGTAGAGAAATACCCCGATAGTCTGGTGTTTTATGTTGACGGCAGCCGTACAAAAAAATACCCCCGTATACCTACAGATATACCGGGGCAATTTCCTTATAATGATTTGGATTTCGACCTGTTTATGGGACTTCGTCTGAACAAGGATACTGATCCGGAAGTTTTACCGGTAGATTTTTATATTGACTGGGTTCGATTTTACGAACCTGCTGCAGACAAGTAATTTCGGATTAATAAAACTAATTTATAATGGGAAAGAGTGAGAAAATAGACGCTCTTCAGCCAGTTTTTGATATTTTGTACCTTCTCGCCCCCAATTGGCATAAGGATTAATGCTTATACCTCCGCGAGGTGTAAATATTCCTGTGACTTCTATGTATTTGGGATCCATTAGCTTAATAAGATCCTTCATAATTATATTAACACAGTCTTCGTGAAATGCTCCATGATTTCTGAAGCTAAAGAGATATAATTTCAGACTTTTGCTTTCTACCATCCTGATATCAGGTATGTAATCTATGCGTATGGTGGCAAAATCAGGCTGACCGGTGATTGGACAGAGACTAGTGAATTCCGGGCAATCGAAAGTCACCCAGTAATCATTTCCCTGATGTTTATTTTCAAATGCTTCCAGCATTTCAGGGGCATAATTATCTTTATATTCAGTTTTGCCACCCAGATGGCTTAATCCTTTTATTTCCATAATTTATTGTTAAGTTGATTTGTTATTTAACGCTCATCAAGATATTCCTTAAGTCCTTTGTTGCGCAGTACACATGAAGGGCAATGGCCACATCCCTCTGCCAGTATGCCGTTGTAGCAGGTGAGAGTTTCGTTTTTTACAATCTCAAATACACCAATCTCATCAGCCAGTTGCCATACCTCTTTTTTATTTCGCCACATAAGTGGGGTGTGTATGACAAACTGTTTATCCATAGCAAGATTAAGAGTAGCATTAGCCGAACGTATAAATGTGTCCCTACAATCAGGGTAGCCACTGTAATCAGCCTCTGATACACCTGTAACAATATGACGTATATCTTGTGAATAAGCTATTGTTGCAGCATAAGTAAGAAATAGTAAATTCCTGCCGGGCACAAAAGTATTAGGATATGAGTCTGCCGGTTTTTCACTATCCATAATCATAGAGAGAGTAGTTAAAGAGTTTGGTGCTAAGTGTGAAATTACACCTGTATCAAGTACCCGAAAAGATGTATTTGATATTTTAGCAATTCTTTCAGCATTTTCTACCTCTTGAGAGTGTCTCTGTCCGTAAGAGAAACAGAGTGCGTGCACATTTCTGAAATACTGTTTAGCCCAATAGAGGCATGTGGTAGAGTCTTGACCCCCAGAAAATAGTACTAGTGCATCTTCTTTTGAATAATCCTTCATTAAACTTTGTTTTTATGTGGTTTCCTAAGCTACACAGAAAGCAATTGGCTTTCGTGTACAAAAATACAATTTTTCCAGCATATTTTCTAAGATTATTCGATGTAAGACTTTAGTGGTATTAACATTCTAAGCAGAATAAGGTGTTTTTTGAAAATATTCCAATTATTTTCATGAGTAAATAAAAGTAATTAAATACAAGTTAAAATATTAAATAAGAGTGTATTGAGTTTTGTACGAGGAGTATTTTTCATAATTGAAATATTGATTTAACAAAACTTGTTGAACTTGTTTTTTAAACCAGTGTTATATTTTTAGATACGAAAAATATGTATAAATTAAGCCGTCCAAATTTCACAATTCGAACGGCTCCACAATTAAGGTGTCATATAAAAATGACAGTGATACAAAAATAAACATTTTTTGTATATAGATTATTTTTTATCATATATTATTATTATTTAATTGCTAATAAATATTAAAAATAATATAGATAAATCTATTAGACTTATCCTTGAATAAAATAACGGGGAAACTTAACAAATATGTAACATTTTTGTAATAGGAATTTAACTTACAAATTGTACTTTTGTGGACAAGCTTTGAAACATGATATTTTAGGTTTATTATTAATGAGGAGATTATTTCTGTTTTTACTCTTCCCGTTATTGTTACAGTCATGCAATAATAACTCAGGCACTACAGGGGGAAGTAGTTCACAAAGTACCATATCCGGCGCCGGTGCAACATTTCCCTACCCATATTATAATATAGTTTTTAGAGACTTTATGCGGTATAATGAAGATAAAACCGTTAATTATGGAGCAATTGGAAGTGGGGGTGGTATAAGAAGTTTACGTGATCATTCAGTGGATTTTGGTGCCAGCGATGCTTTTCTTAATGAAAAAGAAATTGAGTCGATGAATGGTGAGGTAATTCATATTGCAACTTGCATGGGCGGAGTTGTTATGGCTTATACACTTGAGGGTGTAGATAGTTTAAGACTGACCGGTCAGCTTATTTCGGATATATATCTTGGTAAAATTGAGAAATGGAACGATCAGCGTATTGTTGCTGAAAATCCTGATATAAAACTTCCAGATCTTGATATAACACCTGTTTACAGGTCTGATGGAAGCGGGACTACATTTAACTTTTCAGAATACCTGTCAGTCGTGAGCCAGGAGTGGAACCGTATAATGGGAAAAGGTAAATCACTTAAGTGGCCGGCAGGTATAGCTGCAAAAGGTAATCCCGGAGTAGCAGGAATAGTACAACAAACTGAGGGTGCAATAGGGTATATTGGTTCGGAGTATGCACTTACTCTAAGATTGCCTACAGCAAAATTGAAAAATAGAGCAGGGAATTACGTGGATGCTACATTGGAAACGATTTCTGCTGCTGCAAATGTTACACTACCAGATGATATGAGAGCAACTATAACTGATTCAGATGACCCAAACGCATATCCAATAAGTCTTTTTACCTGGATTCTGGTATACAAGGATCAGGCCTATGACAACCGTACCCTTGAAGAGGCTCAGGATATTGTGGAGTTATTAGAGTACGTAATCAGTCCTGAAGGACAAAAAGTAGCAGCTCAAATAAACTATGCTCCTTTATCTGAGCAGGCACTTGAAATAAACAGCAGACTAATAAAACAGATAAATTATGGAGGATTATCGATTACTCCACAAAATTGACAGAACAACAAAGTGAAATGAAAGACAAAATATTCCGCTTTTTACTATTTTTTGCAGCACTTATTATACTGCTTTTGACTGCAGGTATAATTTTTGCACTGGTAAGCAGGTCAACTGAAGCATTTCAGGAATATGGTATCTGGGGTTTTATTGCTAATCCGGAGTGGGATCCGAGACCTGCAACTGAAGAGTATGGTGCTTTATCATTTATAGTCGGGACATTATATACTGCATTTTTTGCTCTGTTTCTATGTGTTCCCTTCTCTTTGTCTGTAGCGCTTTTTAATGGTGAATACTTCAAAGGTAAGAGAATTTCATCTTTTGTGAGATCAATAGTAGATTTATTGGCAGGTATACCATCAATAGTTTACGGACTATGGGGATTTTATGCTGTACGTCCATTAATAATTGATTTGGGAATAAATGCACAGGGATTTGGTATTTTCCTGTCTTCTATAGTTTTAGCTATAATGATTATTCCTTACGCATCATCACTTAGTACTGAGTTTATTTCTATGGTTCCAAATAAACTGAAGGAGGGTGCTTATAGTCTTGGTGCCACACAATTTGAGGTAATACAGAACATCAGTTTGCCTACAGCAAGATCAGGTATTGTAGCATCGTATATTTTAGCATTGGGACGTGCACTTGGTGAAACAATGGCTGTTACAATGCTTATAGGTAATACAGACAGAATTCCAAAAGGTTTGCGTGACACAGGTAATACCATGGCGAGTGTAATTGCTAATCAGTTTGGCGAAGCAGACGGATTAAAACTTAGTTCACTTATCGCAATCGGACTTCTATTATTTGTTATAACTGCACTTATCAATATGATTGCAAAACTTGTAATGAAAAAAGTAGCAAGTATATGAGTTTAAATATAAAAACATCGATAGATTCCAGAAACGGAAAAAACAAGCTGATATATATTCTTGTATGTCTATTTTCATTTTTAGCAATGATTCCTCTTTTCCTAATTTTGTGGGATGTAGTTTCTAAGGGATACAAGAATTTTAATATAAACCTGTTCACAGAAGTAACTCCATCTTCTATGGATGCATTAATTGCAAACATGAATGGAGACCCTATTCCGGGAGGTATTTTAAATGGTATTACAGGTTCTATATTAATTGTTGGATTAGCAATATTATTTTCAGTCCCGATTGGACTTTTTATAGGAATTTATTTGTCAGAGAACCGAGATAAAAAGTTTGCAGGTTTGGTAAGTTATCTAACGGATTTACTTCAGGGAATGCCATCAATTGTTATTGGTATTATAGCCTACGCCTGGGTTGTGAAACCTTTGGGAGGTTACTCGGCTCTGGCCGGTAGTGTAGCTTTGACAATGATGATGTTGCCGATGATTGTAAGATCTACTGAAGAAACTTTGAAAATGTTGCCGGCTTCGTATAAAGAGGCTGGACTGGCATTAGGATCTTCTTATACAAGTGTTGTTTTTAATATATTATTACCTTCGGGGTTCGGGGGTATTTTTACGGGGATACTCCTTGCAATATCACGAGTTATGGGAGAAACAGCGCCTCTGATGCTTACTGCATTAGGTGCTTCGGTGGTTAACTGGGATGTAATGGAACCTACCAGTGCACTGCCATTGTTGATATGGGATTTTTATAACGATCCTAACCTGGTTGAACTTGTTTGGTCCTCTTCACTATTATTATTAATTGTCATATTCCTATTGAACTGGATAGCTAAAATTGTAGCACGCAAATGGAAAGTATAAAAATTACGAACGGGATGAAACCTGTACTTCAAATGAAAGATGTCTCTGTGTCTTATGCACCGGACACCTATGCTGTAAAAAATGTAACCACGGATATTTATCCTAATACTATTACTGCAATTATGGGACCTTCCGGATGTGGAAAGAGTACGTTACTGCGTGCGATAAACCGCATGCATGATCTCTATACAAATATTAAAACTACGGGAGAGATTACACTTAAAGGGAATAATATATTTGATATGAATTCTATGGAAGTCCGCCGTATGGCAGGTATGGTATTTCAGCAACCTAATCCTTTTCCTACTATGAGCATTTATGAGAATGTGCTGGCAGGTTATAAACTCAATGGAATAAGATTGAATAAAAAAGAAAAAGATGAGATTGTGGAGCAAAGTCTTCAGAGTGTGGCTTTGTGGGATGAAGTGAAAGATGTAATGAGCAAAAGAGGTTCGTTTCTTTCAGGAGGACAGCAACAGCGACTATGTATTGCACGAACTCTTGCGCTTAAGCCGGAGATATTATTGATGGATGAACCTACTTCGGCACTGGATCCGATATCTACCAACAAAATAGAGGAGCTGCTGTTGGAATTAAAGGATAAATTTACTATCATTGTTGTGACGCACAACATGTCACAAGCTGCCAGAATTTCTGACAACTCTATGTTTATGTATCTTGGAGAACTGGTTGAACATGGTAATACAACACAAATGTTCACTAAGCCAAAAAATAAACGTACGGAAGAGTATTTGACAGGTGTATTTGGTTAGCCGCAAATTAGTTAACATTTATAGTTGTAAAGTAGAAGTGTAATAAATATAATTTAAATCAATAAAGATGGATGTGCAGAACGAATATAAATCCGAATCTCCGGTTAGAGGTATAAAAGATAAGTATCTGGACCAGTTACACAGTGATTTTCAGCTGCTGTCTGAGGTGGTTCTCACGCAAATGATAAAGGCTGCAGAACTACTTCAGGATAATCACAATCCTGATATATTGGAACTATTAAAAAGAAATGAGAAGATTATTAATTCTCTGGATCTGACTATTAGAGAAAAGGTTATTAATGCAATAATGCTTTTTACGCCAAGAGCTTCTGATTTGCGCAGGCTTATGTCTTATCATGATATGATCATATCAATTGAGCGGGTAGGAGACCTGATTGAGAATATCAGCTTATCACTAAAAGAAATTGATTTCACTATTCCGGGATTTGAAGATTATAGAAAACCAGTGGATAAAATGTTTACTCAAACTGATAAAATGCTGAGAAAAGCAGTTTTTGCTTACTCCGGGTTGAGTAATGAGATGGCTTATGATACTATATTAATGGATGATAAAGTTGATAAACTGGAACGAAAGATAGAGCGTAAGCTTGCAGAGGAGTTCAGTAATAAGCTTTTGGATAAACAAACGCTTGTAAACATTATGAATCTAAACAGTATCTCATATTATCTCGAACGTATAGGCGATAAAGCAGTTGATATCGCCGAATCGGCTGTTTATCTTATCGAAGGTAAAGATATACGACATGATAAAATAGTAAGAGTCAATAATCCCTCGGAAAATAAATAAAGTAAGATAAATTATTTATATCATGAAAGAGAGAATTTTAGTTGTGGACGATGAGAAGGATATTTGCGATATTCTTCAGTTTAACCTTGAAAATGAAGGTTATATAGTGGATGTCGCTAATTCAGGTGAAGAAGCGATGGAAATGTTGACAGACGTTCATCAATTGATTATTCTTGATGTAATGATGGATGGTATTTCCGGTTTCAAGATGGCTGAAATGCTTAGAAAAAATGAGAATTATGTACCAATAATTTTTCTGACTGCAAAGAATACTGAAAACGATGTTTTAACAGGTTTCTCGCTTGGCGGTGATGATTATATAGCTAAACCTTTCTCAGTAAAGGAAGTACTTGCACGTGTAAGAGCACTGATAAAGAGAACTTCACTTATAATCCAACCGGCCGACACAAAGTGGAAACATGATGGTTTGAAGATTGATATAACAACAAATAGTGTTACAATCGATGATAATGAAGTTTCCCTAACGAAAAAAGAATTTGAAATATTATCTTTGCTGGCTCAGGCTTCGCCAAAAGTTTTGACGAGAGCTGAAATACTTAGCAGTGTTTGGGGTGATAATGAATATGTACTGGACAGAACAGTTGACGTACATATTACCAGATTAAGAAAGAAATTAGGTGATTATGCAAATGTAATCGTAAATCGCTCTGGATTTGGCTATTATCTTAATTTAAATGATAATAGTGAAAATGAATAAAAAAATGAAAAGGAAAATATCTTTCAAGAGACATATTATAGTCTATTTTTCAATTATCATCGCTGTTTTCACAGTTGGTATAATACTTTTTGAACAAAATCAGATAAAAAAAGAACGTACCAACAGTTTGGAACGTACTCTTGAAAATAATGCTGATATTATTTACAAATTCCTGAAAAGTAACAATATATTCTTTGAGGTTGATGCTGATTTAGTTAATCAGCAATTACGTTATATGCAACCAGAGCTGCGTTTGACAATTATTGATTGGCAGGGAAAAGTTGTTTTTGACAATCTGCTGGATGAGCAAACAATGGAGAATCATCTTAACAGACCTGAGATACAGAAGACTATTACTTTTGGTGAGGGGTCTAATATTCGTCTGTCCGACAGCAATGATATCAAGTATTTATATTATGCCAAGAAGTATGATGAGGGTGTTTTTATACGTATGGCGCTGCCCTACGATATGCAACTTCAATCGTTTATAAATTCAGAAAACAGTTTTGTCTATTTTATTCTACTTTTTTTTATTGTCTGTGTGTTGATGATGCTCTATTTTACTAATAGATTTACAAAATCTATTCGTGAACTGAGAGAATTTTCTTTAAGTCTTAAAAAAGGTAAGCCAATTCCGGAAGACTTTGAATTTACAGATGATGAAGTAGGAGAGGTCAGTGCTGATATTGTAGAGAATTACAGTCTATTACAGGAAAATAGATTAAAACTTGCAACAGAAAGGGAGAAATTGCTGCAGCATTTTCAGTTATCAGAAGAGGGAATTGCAATATTTTCAGAAGACAGGAAAAAGATTTATACCAACTCGCATTTTCTACAGTATCTAAACATAATTCTTGATAAGCCGACTCTTGAAGTGGAGCAATTGTTTTCTGAAACTTTATTTGCAGATTTTGTAGACTTCCTTGATCAGGAGAACCGTAAAAGTAATATGTATTCAAAACGGTTCGATAAGAGTGGAAGACAGTTTAATGTGAGGGTTCTAATTTTTGATGACAACAATTTTGAGCTATATATCAGTGATATTACTAAATCTGAGAAAACACGTCTGCTGAAACAGGAAATGACTAATAATATTGCTCATGAGCTGAGAACACCTGTTACCAGCATAAGAGGTTATCTGGAAACAATTCTGAGTCTTTATAAAAATAGTGAAGATGAGGAAAATGGAAGAATTCAGAATTTCCTTGACAGGGCTTATGTTCAAACAATTCGTCTCTCAGAGCTTATTCAGGATATAAGTATGCTGACAAAAATTGAAGAGGCTGCTGATAGATTTGAACTGGAGTCTGTAAATATCAAAGAACTTTTAACTGAGTTGAAATCAGATCTTTCAGTACAACTAAAAGATAAGCTGGATAATTTTTTAATTGATGTTGCTGATAGCGTAGTAATTAATGGCAGTCGAACACTGCTATATTCTATTTTTAGGAATCTTACAGAGAATTCTATTTCTTACGGAGGTGATAACATTGATATAGTTGTACGTTGTTACAGCGAAAATGATGATGCTTTTTACTTTGAGTATTACGATACAGGAGTAGGAATTGAGGAGAAGCATCTTACGCGTATATTCGAGCGTTTCTATCGTATTAATGAAGGTCGAACACGCAATAGTGGCGGATCAGGACTAGGCTTGTCTATTGTTAAGAATGCTGTATTATTTCATAAAGGCAGCATAATAGCAAAAAACCGTCCTGATGGAGGATTGTATTTCTTAATAACTTTTCCCAAGGGGATTAAATAATTTTTCAGTTATAATTATTTCAATATAATGAAGTTTGTAGGAGCCCACGTAAGTGCATCAGGTGGAGTGGAAAATGCACCTGTTAATGCAAATAATATTGGAGCTAAAGCATTTGCTTTTTTTACAAAAAATCAGCGTCAGTGGTTTGCTTCACCTTATAAAGAGGAAAACATTATTAATTTCAAGACACGTTGTGAAGAGTTTGGTTATTCTGCAAGTAATATCCTTCCTCATAGCAGTTATCTTATCAATTTAGGTAACCCAACAGATGAAGGTGTTAAGAAGTCACGTGAGGCATTTTTTGATGAGATGCAGCGCTGTGAGCAGTTAGGTATAGACAGACTGAATTTTCATCCGGGTAGTCATCTTAACGAGATATCAGTGGAAGAGTGTCTTGATAGGATAGCTGAATCTATTAATATGGCTCTGGACAGAACAACAGGTGTTTGTGCTGTTCTTGAAAACACGGCAGGGCAGGGTACCAACCTGGGTCATACTTTCGAACAGCTTGCTTATATTATTGATAAGGTTGAAGATAAAAGCAGAGTAGGTGTGTGTTTGGATACAGCTCATACTTTGGCAGCAGGGTATGAAATAAGAACACGTGAAACTTATGATGAAACGTTTCAGAAATTTGATGAAATTATAGGTTTCTCTTATCTGAAGGGAATGCATATAAATGATTCAAAAAAAGAACTTGCATCAAGAGTTGACCGTCACGATAGTTTGGGCAAGGGATTAATGAATATGGATTTGTTCACTTTTATTATGAATGATCCCCGCATGGATAATTTGCCTTTAATTCTTGAAACACCTGATGAGTTGCTATGGGCTGAAGAAATTCAACTATTGTACTCATTGCAAAAATAAAGTGCATATTTAGGGGACAATTATGTCCTTGTTGAAAAAGTCTCAAAAAATATATATCTAAACATCTATTCTGTTCTATAAAAAATAATCAGATCTGAATAATAAACAGAATATAGAAAAAAAAAGAAAGCGCCTGAACCAATAAGGATCAAGCGCTTTCTTTGTGAATTACTTCAATGAAGGCTTAGTTTAAGCTTATCTCATCTACAAAGATAAAAGCATTCCTGCCGCTTCCTGGATGCCATTCAGGCATTACTGAGTGTTTGATTGTTATCTTATAGTAACGAGCTGTAACAGGCTCAAAAGTGATATTGTGAGTGGATATTTCAGCCCAATGTTCATTCCTTTCATCTGTGATTTTCTCAGAGATTACAGTTGTGAAACTGTTTTTATCATCGGAAGACTCTATAATTATTTCGGAAGTATCAAATATCCAATCGCCTGTAACTACTGAATTATTTATTCCAACTGAACTGATTTCTGTTGGCTGCTGCATGTCAATTACTGCAACCAGATCTTCTCCTTGAAATCCAATCCATCTGCCGGTACGGTAATTGGTGTTTTTTCCGGTTAGTCCGTCAACCAGCATATCTGCACCCGAATATTCATAACTGCGAGCTGGTGTGGTAAGTAACTCAACTGGTTTGTAAGTTGCTTTGTTGACTTTAACTACTTCCTTCAAAATCTTGCTCTTAACACCGTCGCGTATGGCAACTGCACTTATTTCGGAATCTTCATTTATTGAAAACTCTCCTTCATATTTGATAGAAGACTCAGAGGGTTCACTGCCGTCTAGTGAATAAAAAACATCTGCATCATCAATTGTTGAAAAGTGTACATCAAGACTGTTTGTTTCGAAATTCGGAGTGAACTTTCCTTGAACATCAAATACATGTGTTGCGTAGGTATAATCCAATTTATCGTAATGTTTTATTAGTCGAGGCAATCTTTCAAGAAAATTCTCATAATTTTTATTCTCGGGTTGCATCCACTGAACTTCACTCATTGCTGCCAGCCTGGGAAGGACCATATATTCAACATGCCAGGGTTCTTTGATATACTCAGTCCACAAGTTAGCCTGGGGTCCAAGAATATGTTTCTTTTCATCATCTGTTAAGATATCAGGAGCGGGTTCAAAACTATATACCTGTTCAAGTGGAAGAAAACCTCCGATACCTAAAGGTTCCTCATCAGTATTCTGTGCTTGATAATAGTCGAAATATGCATAAGTTGTAGGCGTCATAATCACATCGTGTCCCATTCTGGCAGCCTGAATTCCGCCATCCATACCTCGCCATGACATTACTGTTGCATTTGGAGCAAGCTCACCTTCAAGTATCTCATCCCAACCAATAATTCTTCTGCCGTGGCTATTAAGAAACTTTTCAACTCGGGCAGTTACATAACTTTGAAGGTAATGTTCGGCTTTATGTCCATTCTTGTCTGTTAATCCCAGTTCTTTAATACGAGCCTGACAATGTGGACACTCTTCCCATCTTGTTTTAGGAGCTTCATCACCACCTATATGTATATATTCTGAAGGGAAGATCTCCATCACTTCAGTTAGTACTGCTTCAAGAAAAGTAAAAGTCTCCTCTTTTCCGGCACACAGAATATCATCGAAAACACCCCATTCACCTACAACTTTATAAGGTCCTCCTGTACAACCAAGTTCTGGGTATGCAGTCAGAGCTGCAAGCATGTGTCCCGGAAGGTCTACTTCAGGTATAACTGTTATATATCTCTCTTTTGCATATTCTACAACATCCCTAAGCTCTTCTTTTGTGTAGTAGCCTCCGTGTGGTATGCCATCATATTCACCTGAATTACGACCAATAACTGTTTCGCTCCTCATAGAGCCAATTTCAGTAAGTTTTGGATATGAATCAATTTCTATTCTCCAACCCTGATCCTCAGTAAGATGCCAATGGAAACGATTGACATTGTGAAGTGCAAGCATATCAATATATTTTTTAACAAAATCAACCGGCTGGAAATGGCGTGCGACATCAAGACTCATTCCTCTGTATCCAAACCTGGGCTCATCGTTTATATTTACTGCTGAGTATTGTACAGTTCCAGCCTTTTCAATCGGGGTAGCTTTTCTTAATGTTTGAATGCCATAAAATACACCTGCTTCAGTCGCACCTGTAATGGTTATTGTTTTACTGTTTACATTAATATTATATGCTTCCAAATTATCACTGTCAAGTCCGGTTGCGAGTATAATTGCATTCTCTACCAAAGATTCGGTACTTACAGAGGTTTTTAAACCTGTAGCAATATTAATGTATTCTGCCAAAAACTCAGCATTACGCTTCATTTTATCATTCCCCTCAGGGTAAATTATCTTAGTGGCTGAGGTTAGTGAGAAAGCTTCTCCGGTTTCCTGAGTTATCTCTTTTGGAAGAGGTACTACATCATAATCTGCTTTAGAAGTATTTCGTCCTCCCATACTGCATGAAGTGATAAAACCTAAAAGCAATAAGAAAAATAATTGTTTAAACATTTGCATTTTATCTATAATTTAAGAATTGTACAAATTGTTAATTTTTAAGCGCTTGGATAGTGTTTCTTACTTTTTCTGAGCTTGTTACAAGCTCTTCAAATTCATTGATTACTATCGATGTTCCTCCCATTTTTAAATTGGGATTGCGATACAACATTCCACTTTCTATGGGCTCTCTTGCCGAAAGATGAAACTCAATTGCACCTGTTTCACGGGCAAGGTGCAAAATGTTATCTGCATTTACGCCACTACCAGGCATTATTATGATACGATCACCGGCTCTTTCAACCAGTTCTTTAAGAAGATTTATACCCTCAACTGCCTTTGGTTGTTGACCTGATGTCAATATACGGTCACAACCAAGTTCAATAATTTTTTCAAGAGCATCATAAGGGTCCCTGCACATATCAAAAGCTCTGTGAAATGTAATGCTCATATCTCCGGCAGCATCAATTAGCTCCTTGTTTCTTTTCATATCAATATCGCCCTCGGGATTCAGGCAGCCAATAACAACTCCATCAACACCTAATCTGCCAGCATTTTCAATATCTTTTAGCATTATTTTGTGTTCAAGATCATTGTAGAGAAAATCACCCCCACGAGGGCGAATTATTACATTAAGTTTAATTTTCAAAAGTTCACGTGCCAATACTATATCACCATAAGATGGAGTAGTTCCACCTTCTGGAATTCCAGCACACAACTCTACACGATAGGCTCCACCTTTTTGCGCTTCAATACAGCTCTTAACTGAATTTGCGCATATCTCGAGTAAGTAATCGTTTGTCATTTGATTTAATAAATATAATGATAAAAGAAAAATATTTCAATTACTAGTGCAAACATAATAAAAACATAATGATATAACAGAATTATCGTGTGTTATGATACTGTAATATTAATAAACAAAATTCAATAAATCTATACTGTGTTTGTTGTATAAATCACCAAATTATAAACTTCAAGATGACGTTCAAAAATATTAATTTGGTTATATTTTTTGTTACTACTTCTATAGCAATATTTTCGAAGAGACTAAATAAAAGTTTTAAAACTAATTTAATGTCTATGTTGTTTTATAGTAATATGTACTTAATTTTTGTAAGTTACTGAAAAGTTGTAGACTTATTGCCAATACTCAACCATTTAATTCATACCGGTATGAAAGATCAAATTTATCAGATTCAAATTGTGCTCAGAGGTAGTAAACCAAAGATCTGGAGAAGAATTTTAATTCCTTCAGACTTTCCACTATATGACTTGCATGAAGTAATACAGATATCTATGGGATGGAAAAATTCACATCTTCATCAATTCGAGAAGGACAACACATATTACATTTTGAAAACGGAAGGAGATGTTTTTTGGGATGAGAGAAATAAAATAGATTATAAGGGTTTAAAAGTATCTGATCTGCTAACAAAAAAAAATGACAAAATTACTTATCAATATGATTTTGGAGATAGATGGGAACATGATATTTTTCTTGAAGAGTTAGTAGAAGTTGACCCTAAAATTATATATCCTTTTTGTGTTGATGGTAAAATGAGTTGTCCACCTGAAGATTGTGGAGGAATACATGGATATAATGAAATTATGGCAATATTAAAAAACCCTGAACATAAGTATTATGAGAACTATAAAGATTGGCTAGATGAAGATTTCGATCCTGAATATTTTAATAAAGATGAGGTCAACAAAAAATTACATGATTAAAGTTCTTGTTTCTTTTTTTTTAGGAGTTTCCTGTAAACTACACGAAGAATTATAACTATAAATACTATTAAAATAATTCCTACGAATATAGGTGTAATTAGTGATAAAATTGAAATTCCTGTAGCTGCTACTCCTTCACTTGTAGAAACTATGGGATTACCTGTTCCTGCAGTAAATTTAGATGACATTAGTCTGGTAATGGCAGTGCCGCTTTGTATAGTAGCTGCTGCTCCACCTCCAACAATAAAACCCAATATCCATTTCATCCATTCATTTTCTACAGGGAATACTGAAGTCATCAACAATGTACCTGCACCCACTGAGAGAGGAGTAGCGATGCTGTCAACCAAATTATCAACGAATGGAATATAATATGCTAAAACTTCTACTATTGCTGCAACACCGAAGCAAATCAGTGCTGGAACGGAGCCCATCCATTCAAAATTTTCACCTAATTCCAAAATACCAAAATGGGAAGCTATACTTGATATGAGTAACGGGATAAAAACTCTGAATCCGGCACTGGCACTCAATCCAATACCAAGAGCAATGGCGCTTATTGTTTCTATGTTAATTTCCATGATAAACTATATTCGTTTTGTAATTTTCTTATCAAGGATTTAGTTATTGTTCACATTTTAGAAATAGCCACAGGGGCAAAAATTTACAATCCCAAAGATATAAAGAAACATATTCAAAAAACAAAAAATACAATTGATCTTTAATCTCTTTATAAAATTACTCTTATTATGAGCATCTTGTTTCAAGAAATTATATGACAACTGATAAAATCAAAATATACCAGACTTTAATTAAGTAAGACTAATTGATTTTTTGATTGTTACAATTCCTATTGCTAATTTTTGCTATCTTTGTTAAATAAAAGTAATATTTTAAGTACCTCGTCTAATCGGGAGTTATGCTTAAGGTAGAGTTAATCTGTACAAACTTTTAAAACTCGAGCTTATATATTTTAATATTATAAATCGAACAATATGAAACAATTACCATTTATTATTATGTTTTTATTTGTATTTATGATTTCCGGTAACTGTCCAGCAAATGAGTCGGTACAACACAAAATTACTAGCGAATCAGACGCCAAGGACAAGGATAACCATCAAGAATCGAAAGAAAATATCGAATGGGCTAGCGCTCATGATATGAATGTACGACTTGGTAAAGGCATCAATATTGGAAACACTTTTGAAGCTATGAAATCGTGGCAATCACCTTATGTTGCAGCCGACCTAAAAAGCATTGCCGACCTGGGCTTCACACACGTTCGTTTACCCATCCGTTGGGAGCGTGATGATAGGAGTATGTCAACAGCACCTTACACTATTTATCCTGAATTCTTTAACATAATCCAGTCAGTAGTGGATGAGGCACTTAAGAATAAGCTTCATATCATAATCAACATGCATCATCATGATGCATTAATGGCTAACTCTTCAGAAGAAAAAGCTCGCTTTCTTTCACAATGGGAGCAGATAGGCAGTTTCTTTAAAAATTATCCAGATAGTGTACTGTTTGAAATCTTAAACGAACCGCATGGACAACTAACACCTAGTTTATGGAACGATTATTCTAAAGAAGCACTGCAAGTAATTCGTAATAATAATCCCAAGCGTTGCGTTTTGATTGGTACTGCAGAGTGGGGTGGGGTAAACGGACTGAGATACCTTGAAATTCCCAATGATCCGCAGATTATTCTTACAATTCATTACTATAATCCATTTCATTTCACACATCAGGGAGCAAGCTGGTCTGAAGGCTCTGAATCATGGGTTGGAAATAAGTGGGAGGATACTGAATCTGAACGTCGGGCGGTTATTGAAGATTTCGAAATTGCAATTAAAGTAGCTAAAGAAAAAAACATCCCTGTGCATGTGGGTGAGTTTGGTTCCTACTCACGTGCCGACTTAGATTCTCGTGTTAAATGGACAAAATTTCTTTCCCGTTGGTTCGAGCAACAACAATTTAGTTGGTCTTATTGGGAATGGAATTCCGGATTTGGTATTTACGATCCACAAACCGGTCAGTACTTGCAGCGACTGGTAAATGCACTGATAAATGATCCAATGTCGGACTTCTGATTGAATTTATATCATACTTTTGTTGAATCGTTTAGTAAAATCATTAAAAAAACAGAAGGGAGTAATGTGAAAACCCCCTTCATGTTCTTTTGTATTATGACAGCTTCTTACATACCATAAACATAAATCTCTGCAACAGCGGTAAACGGCGCACGATTACTATCAGGTAAATAGATCTTCAAATATCTACCGGCAAAATCCGTTGTAGCCTCAATAGTAAGCTTATTGCCAGATGTGTACACACCTTCACCTATTTCAACCCAATCTTCTGAATCCGGATCGCTGTTATTACTTACGAATAATTGTACAGTTTTTGTATCTGTACTACCAGAGCGACGATATACATCGAAATAAGCAATTTGTTTTGGAGACTCCATATCAATAATTGCCCAGTGAGGGAGTGGTATATCAGGTCCCCATTGAGAATGCCAGTATGTTCCTAAATTACCATCAATCAAAGTTGCAACTCCACCACCATCGCTTGGCTTATCATCAGAAAAATCAGCAATGGACCAATTAGACCTATCATACAAGAACGTTGCAGGGAAAGGATCAATATAGTCAACCCAATCAGTATAAAATGTATCAACTGACTCCCTTTCAGGAATGTATAGTGATCTGTATTCCAGAATAGTATTCGATGCAGGTCTAGGTGTTAATACAGTAGTAAATATTGAGTCAGGCACTCGTTTTACAGAAAACTCACCATCTGATCGTTCATATCTAACTTCATTATAAATTAAGCCCTCAGGAGCCGAAAACCATTCTATTATTCCTGATTTATCAGTCAAGTCCACATTCTTAATTCTTCTATCTATTAATGATGAAGCATAGAAATCGCCATAAGACGATCCAAAATCTGTAACTTTAAGAGATTTATGTCCAAAATTATCAATAGAATAAATATCAAAAGTATAAGATTTTTCCGGCATATCCGGAATCATTATTTCAATGCTGTCCATACCTGTATTAAAAGATACAGGAACGGAAATTGAGTCACTACCGTTATTCCATAGTATATTTAAATTTTTGACATTAACGCCATTATACATCCAGCCTCTGAATAAAATCCTGTTTTTCCCTGCTATAAAAGATACAGAATCGGGCTTCTGAGAATAAATAATTTCTCCGTCTTCTATATACTTTTTGTGGATATCCATAAAATCCTCACATGAATATAATACCACAAACGATATTATTATTAGTATAAGTCTATTAATTATTTTCATAATTTTCAATCATAAAATATTATTGTACTACTTCACCATAAACATCCACTTCTGCAGGATGTGTAAAAGTTGTTCCTCCCCATGTGCTATGAATTACTATACGAATATATCGCAATGGTTCTTGTGTTAACTCAAATATAAACTCATGTCCGCTTTCGGCAGTTGCCATATCTTCGTCTGTCATAGTTCCAATTGGTAAGTTTGATGGTTTAATAATTTCGCCGTCCATTATTTTAGTCCATTCGCTCCAATCACCATTTTGTGATGGCTTGGTAACCTTACCATATATACTTATTTTCTTTGGGTTACCCCAATTGTAGTATTGATCACTGAAATAACGTTGAAATAATACAACACGACTTATTTTTGCCACAGCTCCCAGATCTATAGTAAATGGAGCCGGTAGAGATGAGTTTGGTGAATGACCGAAAGTCTCAAAATTATCATCAATAAGATATGAATCCATTCCTTCCCAGTTTGTATAGTTTTGATCATTACCAAGTTTCATAACATTCATAATAGATTTATCAAGTTTCTCTTCATACATTGGCAATATAGAACCTCCCTCAGGAAAAATTGTATCTGATTTATTATCCCAAAAATCTCTGATAATTACGCCAAAAACACGAGGTTCCGGCTCAAAACCTCTAATACTTTGACGAGCACTATCTGCTTCTGAAGTTATAATACGCATAGTTTGTAATTTTCCCAAAGAATCCTGAGCTAAAAACTCTAACGTAAGAGGTGCTCTGAGTTCATTTACCCAGTTAAACTGAGCCCCTCCAAAATCACTAATGATATTTACTGATTTTACAACTTTACTTAAAGCAGATTCTAAAGGTTTAATTGATATTTTAACAGGATCGGAAAGCTCCTGAGCTCGGTTATAAGTATACAATTCGACTTCATGGGTAATTGTATCGTTAAATCCCAGTATCTCCAACTTATTATCATAATAAGATGACGATGCCTCATAAGTAACTCCGGTACTTAAAGTATATATTCCTTTCACTCCTAATATATCTTCCATATTAGGTATTTTGTATGAAACTATAGCGCCTCCTGCAACAGATTCAATATTGATATCTGTAACAGGTTGGGGCTTGCCCAGACTTGCAGTTATTGGTACATGCTGTTTTTCGTCACATGAAACAAAAACTATCAAAAGGACTAGTATTAATTCAATATATTTCTTCATAATATTTTTATTATAAAAATTTACCACCCTGGGTTTTGTATTAATTGAGGATTTCTGGTAATGTCTGCGTCAGGTATTGGTGCAAAATAATCTCTAAATGTGAAATTTTGTGTATATATTGTAGTCACCATATAATACTCCTCTAGTTCAGATGCATTAACGTTCCATCCTTGTATAAGTCGGTTTTGCTCACTCAAAGCGGTTTTCCATCTATGGCTGTCCCAATAATAAACTCCTTCACAAGCAAACTCAATGTTTCGTTCTTGACGAATAATATCTCTCATACCAGCTTTGGTTTTTGGTTTATCTGGCTGATTAGAATACTTTTCCCAACTTTCAACAACCCCTTCAAGTCCGGCACGATTACGTATCATATCTACATATTGGTAAACTTCGGCATCCGGCACATCTTTAGTTTCATTCAGTGCTTCAGCATAGAATAAAAGAAGATCAGCAAAACGCATATCCGGAAAAGGGTAGGTCTCTGTTGTTACACTATTGGGATCTCTAAACATAGTGTTTATTGACACCAGTTTTTTTGGCCAGTAACCAGTTGCATTGTAATCTTCAGGATTGAAAACTGATGAAAATTCCCCAAACCTATTTCTTGGATACAGCGCATCAGCATCATTATCCGGATAATTTCTATAGGAGTTTCCGTACCATTTACCTCTGTCAAAGCCTAAAGTAGAATAAAATCTTGGCTCGCGATCAAAATTGAGAACCGCAGTTTGTTCGCCTTTCTGTATATAATATTTATGTTCTTCGTCTCCTACTCTTAAGTTATATCTTGTTGAATAAGGATAATTAATATCTTCATCAATTGGTACCCCATTACTAGAATAAAAAACTTCTACTGTACTAAACGGGACACTCAGTCTGCCTGAAGATGATGACGAAGTTCCTTGTTCTAAACGAGGTAAAGCAGGGCTTTGTAATCCCCAGTTAACAGGATAAGATGAATTGCCCCAGACAATTTCCTTGTTCCAGCGTTCAGTTACTGCACTTCTTAATGTATTGATCAAAAGCGTAGTGTCTGATTGTGATTTAGTTGCAACAAAATCAGTAGTTTGATATAGTCTTATTCCTGCAGAAGTACATACGTCGATAGCTTCCTTACAAGCCTCTGCAGCATCTACCCATCTTTGTGGATTATAAGTTTGATTAAAAAAAGGTTCACCTTCATGGTTAAGAAAGCTGTTATAATCTGAATTACCATTAAACAACGGGCTTGCCCAGTAAGTTAAAATTTTTGCTTTCAACATATATGCAGCCGGATTAGTAAAACGACCCAGTTCTGTTGTTCTGTTTTCTATGACATTTGGTAAAGCACCACTGGCTATAACTTCATCAATCAACTCTAAAGTATATGCAAAACAATCATCTATTTTCTCTCTGAAAACTCTGATGCCAATTGTTGATTCGTTAATAGGAGTGTTTTCTTTTAATGGAGCAATAGGTCCATAATATGAAATAAGATAAAAATGCATATAAGCTTTAATCAATGTGACCTCAGCTTTCATTCTCTCTTTCTCAAACTTGTTCAAGTCCTGAACTCTGTCAACATTTTCAAGAAAAGTATTACATTCTCTGATTCCGGCGTATAGTGAGCGAATCATTGTACCGGTACCACCCCAATAGTTGATCAGTGCTGATGTAGGATTATCCTCACCTAATCCAAATTTCATACCTCCGCTTCCCCGACCTTCTTTGTTAAATACCATTTCAAGTGCTCCAAAGATCGCTGGGTTTTCGTTCCATCCAGCTGATTTTGGCATTCCCCAATAGCATGTCGCAAGATATTTTTCTGTAGTGTACCTGTCAGAAAATGCATTATCAATAGTTGCTACGTTATCAGGTACGACATCCAGAAAATCACATGAAATTAAAGCTATTGAAGCTATACAGCAAATTATATATTTATAAATATTATTTGTCATGACGTACTTATATTAAAATCCAATATTTAAACCTACATTAATAACCCGTTGAATGGGATATCCAAGTCCGTTTCCTGCCATTTCCGGATCCCATAATTTAAATTTACTCCAAGAGAATAAATTAGTTCCACTTACATAAAATCTTAAACTAGACATTTTCAATCTCTTATTTATGTGATCAGGAAAAGTATATCCCAGCTCCACAGATTTCAGACGTAAGAAAGATGCATCCTGCATAAACCAAGTACTGGTTTGATTATTATTTTCAATACTATAATTGGCAAGACGTGGCCAAAAAGCATAAGGATCTCTGTTTGTTTCTGACCAGTAACTATCGGCATAAGCCTTAAGAATGGCATTTTGTCCGAGCCTTCCATCTTTGTCATCAGAATCCAGAAATGGTGTTGTACGATAAAGATCTAACCAGAATGATTGGCGGGCTGAACCCTGAAAGAAAAATGAGGCATCGATGTTTTTATGTCCTACAGTTAAACCAAAACCATAATTAATTTCAGGAACTGTTGGGAAGCCAATAGGAACTTTATCTAGTTCAGATATTTTCCCATCATTATTTATATCTCTATATTTTATATCACCGGCCATATAATTTCCAAACTGAGTAGGTGAATTTGCAACTTCATATTCATCAATAAAAAGGCGCTCAGCAATATATCCCCAATTTTGAGCCAAAGATTGTCCCACTTTTGAGCTCCATGGTGTATCACTATAGTCTGGCTCTTCCCATTTGGTCGCCTTACTTGTTGCATAAGTGAAAGTACCTCTTCCGACAAACCAAAGATCCGGATTAACAATTTTCTCATAATTCATTTCAATATCAATCCCCTGACCTTCAGCCTCACCTAAATTTGCTTTAACAGCAGGAATTACACCCATTGTATTTGGTATAACCCTATCCAGCAAAATGTTTTTACGTCTTTCTTTAAATAAATCAACATTGGCAGAAAGACCCATGACAGTATTCATTTCAAACCCTATGTTAGTTTTATATGCAGTTTCCCAGCCAATTCTGTCATTAGCATAACGTACAGTATTTATTCCGCCAGGGTTGTAATTTAACTGAGTACCCCAATTTACAGCTCTGTCGGCATACATATCAATTTCCGATAAATAGTAAAAACGATCACGCCAGTCGCCTATTGCATCATTACCTACAAGACCATAAGTTCCTTTTAACTTGAATACAGATATGACATCTGTAAGAGGTTCAAAAAATGCTTCATTAGATAATAACCAGGCAGCACCAACAGAAGGGAAAAATCCCCATCTATTATTCTTAGAAAACCTTTCTGATCCATTGTAACCAAAGTTAAACTCGGCAAAATATCTAACGTCGTAATTATAAGCCACACGACCTGCCAGACCAATATTACGTGCGGGCAATGAGAGCTGTAAATTATCGGCTACGCCAACCTTATAATCACGCATGGTGTAAACAAAAAGAGCGTTTACATCATGAAGTGAGTTGAAATTGCGATTATATTCTGCAGCTGCTTCAATATAAAATGTGTTATTGATAAACCGGTCTCTTGGTGAATAATCAATAAATTCTGTACCTTCTGTCGGATTTAATCGCTGTAATTTATAGCTGTTTTTTTGTAAATCGTATCGGGATATACTATAATAGAAAGGATTATATTGACGAGTAACAACATATTCTGAATAGCGATTAAAATTAAAAAGTGCTCTAGTCGTTAATCCTTCAATAAGTGAATTCAAATCTTGTTTTAATTCAAAAGAAACAATCATTGTGTTCTTTCCGTAATCTTTATAACCCCTCAGTGATTCAGCATAAGGATTTATATATCCAGCATTTCCATAGTTACCGAATAAGATATGTTTTGCATAAGAATACTCTTCATCCGGTTCATAATACGGTTTGAATAATACAGGATTAGCCTGAACAACTTTCCTGTACATTCCTGTTCCTCCGTCTAGTGGTCCTGTATACTCATCAAAATTCGCACTTAATCTTGCTATCAACTCAGTACTTTTAGTCAGATTAATATTCACATTCGATCTGAAGTTATATTTCATCAAGTTGATATTTGAGTTAAAATTGTTCTTTTTATCAATTTTAAGATTACCCTGGTCCCTTGAAATATTTGCAGCAACATAATACCGTGCCACAGAACCACCGCCACTTACACTCAAATTAGCCCTCTGATTGCTTATGACATCATTAAACATAGAATTATACCAATCTGTGGCAGGGAATATATCAGGATACAATCCACGCTCGGTCATGGTGATTTTCTCCTCTGAATATAATAATAGTCCGAGAGGATCTCTGGTTTTTACTGCTTCATTATGCATTCTCATGAAAGTAACCGGGTCAGCAATGTCTACTTTTTTTGTAGGAGACGAAAAAGAGTTTTCTATTCTTGCATTAAACTTAACTTTACCTTCGCGACCCTCTTTAGTTGTTACTAAAATTACTCCATTGGCTCCCCTTGCACCGTATAGTGATGTGGCCGTAGCATCTTTCATTACTGAAAAACTTGCGATATCATCAGTGTTTAATCTTGCCAGATCCTCAGTACCTAACTCAATTCCGTCTATCAATATAAGCGGATCTTTTTTCGCTTCAGCTCCAAACGTTGTTATTCCACGAATGAAAAAACTCGCGTTGTCTTGTCCGGGCTCACCTGTTGTTTGATAAGAAATCAATCCTGCTACTCTTCCAGCAAATGCAGTGGTTAAGTTACTGCTTGGAACCTTTAGTTCCGCAGGTTCAACAGTTGAAATTGAAGCTAATACACTCTCTTTCTTTTGCCTTGCAAATGCAACCACTTCAACTTCATCCAGTATGTCAGCTTGATATTGCAAAACAAAATTAATAGTACTCTCACCGGCATATACCTGCTCTACACTTTCCATACCAATAAACGAGACAACCAGAGTACTTCCAACAGGGCATTCGGGAAAGGCATAAATCCCGTCAACGTCTGCAATAACCCCTCTTGTGCTTCCTTTTATTTGGATAGTGGCACCTGCCAAAGGGTCTCCTCCTGTATCAGTGACCCTTCCTTTCAAGCTTGCTGTTCTATCCTGTTGAATTAAGTTAATTTCATTTGATTTTGCCTGTATGAACTGTAAAGGCAGAACCATAAAAGAAACCAAAACAAAAAGATAGGTTTTCATAGGTAAACATTTAATAACATTCATAAAATTTGTGTTTTTAGATTACATACTTACAAATTGTTTTTCACTATTATTTATTAAAAAATTAACACTAAAATAAATGTTGTATTGCGCAACAACCAGATTGT
>DHCC01000026.1:79552-139004 GCA_002398875.1 Bacteroidales bacterium UBA4912
ATTGTATGCTGAATATATTTGTAATACTTGGTTTTTAACAGAATGCTCATTGTTTAAAGAATTTTCATAAAAAGAATTCTTAAGGTAACAATGAATTTATTACAATATATTATACAAATAAAGCAAAATAATGCTAATGCTTGAAGAGGTATAAATACGAATTATACAATCTCTTTTAATATAGAAGGCGCCAATTAATACTGAAGTACGATATTTGTTTTAGTACAATACTTCGGTAAACTATCAGAATTAATTTGCAAATCGCGAGGAGATAAATGTGTCCGGAAATAGGTTTAAAGCATATTAGATTTAATAATGTGATTTTACAGATTGGTCAAAAAAAAGTGGTTGTCCGGTCAATCAAGACAACCACTTTAAATATAAAATAAATATTACTTTATTGCTTTAACTAATGAATTTAATCAGCAGTCTCTATAGTTAATTCTGTTGATTCAAGCCACGGAGAAGAGAAGCTCACGTTTATTTTTTCATTACTTTCTCCTGTTGATTGAATATATGCAAGTATACGACCATGATAAACTCTGTGTTTGTTGTCAGTATAATCGCTCATATCAGAATTATTGCTAGCTTCAAGTCCTAAAAGTTTAGCAGGTCCTGTTACCTGACAAGTTACTTCATTGTCTGAGAGGAATACAGGGTGACCATCTTCATCAACTACTTGTACAACTACATGCGCTACGCCGTCTTTATCCTTTATTATATTATCTGAGCTAATAATTTTTAGTGCGTAAGGACGTTTGGACGTTTGTATAGTATAACCTGAAACTATATTGTTATTACTGTCCATACCTACTACTTCAAGTTTCCCCGCTTTAAAAGGGATATCCCAGTAAATAATGCCCGTATTATCATCATATTCTTTTACTTCACCTATTTCAGATCCGTTGAGTAATAGTTTAGCTTTATCAGCATTAGTATAACAGACAACCCTTACTAGCTGGTTTTCATCATAGTTCCAAACTGACCATGCGTCCATGGAAGGTACTCTTTCAATATAATTACCGTCAGCTGCATGTTGTGAAAATACGTCTCTTGACTGGCTACGGCTTCCTCTGCCTGGTGTGGGATATGTTCCTAGATATGCCATTGGTTTGTCAGACCACAATGATTGTCTGAAGTATCCTCTTGGTTTTATGAAACCACCAAAGTCAAGAAGCCCGGAGTAGAATCCTCTTGATGGCCAACTGCCCGATTCGCCGAGGTAATCAATACCAGTCCAAAGAAATTGACCAAATATAAATTCTTTGTCCCTTGTAGCTTTCCAGGCAGGCATATCATGTCTGTTTTCACTACCATAGATAACTCTTTCAGGATATGCTGCATGATCACTATCGTATTTGCTCTCAGTATAGTTATATCCTGCAATATCGAGTGCTCCCGGATATTCTGTTTCATTTGACATCGCAACACCTGCTAAACCGGCAGTAACCGGGCGTGACTTATCATACTCTTTAACTACTGCAGCCAGACGTTTTGCAATCACCCCCAGCTCCATTGCATCAGGTGCATCAGGGTTATATCCACCATAAGTTGCTTGGGTAAAACCTCCGGCTTTTTCCCCTCCAAGTACTGGGTGTGAATATGGATCATTCGGATAATCCACCTCATTACCAATACTCCATGCAAATACAGAAACATGATTCCTGTCGCGTTTTACAAGATCTGCCAAGTCAATTTCCGACCACTCTTTGAAAATATCATAAGAGCCCTGGAAACCTGGTGTACCAACATTCCAGCCTTCGATCCATTTACGTTTTGGGAATACCCACTCATCATACATCTCATTGAGTACTAACAATCCCATCTCATCACATAAATCGTATAAATCATGTGCTTGTGGGTTGTGGCTCGTGCGTATTGCATTAACACCTACCTCTTTAAGTGTTTGAAGTCTTCTTTTCCAAACCTCACGAGGTACAGCTGAACCTAATACACCTGCATCATGATGAATACATACACCTTTAACCTTCATCCACTCTCCGTTAAGAGCAAATCCTTTGTTGGGATCAAAAGTGTAAGAACGGAAACCTGTGCGTGTAGTAGTTTTATCTATCTCCTTACCATCTTTTAGAACTTTTGTTTTCAGTTCGTAAAGATTGGGATTAGTTAATGACCAAAGTTGTGGTTTTTTGATATTTAAAGAGGTTGATAACGTATTGTTATCACCAGGTTTTGCAGTGATTTTCTTACTGTCTTTTGTTACTAATTTTCCATCTTGTGAATATAGCTCATTCACTATTCTTAAGTTAGCGTCAGACTCTTCATTATTGTCGATATTTACTTCAATATTCAGTTTGTACCCATTTCTAACCTCCTCAGGATATGCATAAACACCCCATTGTGCTATGTGCACAGGGTTAGCATAAACCATCCACACATCACGGTATATTCCCGATCCTGTATACCAGCGCGAGTCAGCATACTGACTGTGATCAACCCTAACAGCAATCACATTCTCTTCACCATATTTTATATAAGGTGTTGCATCATACATAAAGGAAATGTAACCGTTGGGTCTTTTACCAAGTAATTGACCATTTAAATATACCTCACTTCTATTATATACTCCTTCGAAATAGAGATAAACTTTTTCACCTTCTCTATCTGTAGGAATATCTATAGTTTTACGATACCATCCAATACCGCCGGGAAGGTAACCGGTACAACTTGCAAGGGTAGGGCTCAACTGGCCTTTTACGCTCCAGTCATGAGGTAAACTTATGTTTTGCCACCTTGAGTCGTTAAAATCAACAGACTCTCCATTCCGGACATCACTAAGTGTAAATTTCCAGTTGTTGTTAATTTTTACGGATTCTCCAAATCCGTTTCCTGCAGCCAGAGATAGCGGCAGTATTAAAAAAAGTAATTGAAGAACAATGTTTTTCTGCATTTTGTACATAATAAATCAAAAGAAATTATTTTACGAATAGAAATTAATTTTACGAAATTACTCAATTATTCTCTAAATGACATAAGATAATATACTAAAAGTCCCTATTTATCCGCTTTTCAATAGGTATTTGAATATTAATTTAAAACTTATCTCATTCTGAACAATATTGGAAAAAGAAATGTAACTAAAAGAGCCCAAATTGCATATAACGGCAAATATTTTGCAATTGCAAGTTCAACCTTTTTAATCTCTTGCTTTTTAATTACTACTTTGTAGAGATTGACGGTTATGGTAATCAGATTCCCTAATATTAATATGTTTGAACCCAGAACTGCTGTTCTGTTAGGAGTAAATCCATACTCTCCTAATCTGTAAAGGATGGCAGAAAGAGCAACAAGATCAATTATAAGCGTTATTAATGCAAGAATGAATAGGGTCCACTCACTAATGTTCTGTTTTTTGTTTATTGATGTTCCTGTAACAGAGAATACTATAATTGCCATTACTCCCAATAACATCAGATTAAATACCAAGAGAAAATCTCTGTCACTGTATGGATCTTTTCCTGCCGGGATTATAAATATCAGAAAAATCACCAGCATAACCAAAACGAGCGGACTGAATATGTTAGCAATAATTGGTGCTATTTTATTTGTTACTAGCGGATAGTTTCTGATTATATAGGTGGCAACTATAGGAGATGATATTATACCTATAATGCCAATATTGTCCATATATACGTTTTCTATATTCATATCAATAGCAGAAAACAGACCGATAGTTAAAATCGATAGTGCTGCTCCTGCTATAAGTATAACAGCTGTAATAATTGCCAAATCCCCATTGTATTTGAGGTAGTCGATTCTTTTTAAACTATCCTTTGTATCAAATCCGATATAAATCAGTCCATACAAACTCCATAAAATAAGTGGCAAATGCAAATATGCTAATGTTACAGAATCACTATTCTCATGCTTTGGCAAAAAGTTTATATATACTGTTGATAGTATAAATATCAGAAGTGAAATCACAAGTTGTTTACGCTTGATATTACTTTTTGAAAGAGATATATAAACAGATAATCCCATGAAAATAGAGATACTCACATTTTTCATGTAATACCCATCACCATCTGCAATCAGTCCGAACCACTGAGGGGCTTTGATTAAAAGTCCGGCTAAAAGACAAGAGAAAATCAGTTTAAAAACATCATTCTTCAAAACCATAAAGTTTGAATAGTTTATTAAAAATATCTGTGTTTTCATAAATTCCGGCAAATTCTTCAGCGCCTGTTCCATACGAAAAAACCGGCACCATAACTGATGTATGACCAGTAGTACCCCAATTTGCTTTTACATCCCCCGTGTTTATATTCCCTCCGGTTAGTGACATACCGCCAGTTTCGTGGTCGGCTGTAACCACAACAAGTGTACCAGGATTTCTATCAGCATATTCAAAGGCTAATTTTATTGTTCTATCGAAATCAAGCATCTCATTAACCACACCGGCTGTATTATTATCATGACCTTCCCAGTCTATCTGTGAGCTTTCTACCATTAAAAAGAAACCTTCCGGATTATTATCAAGAATATTTAGAGCTGCTTGCAGACTTTCAGGCAAAAATTCTCCTCTCTCCGGATAAGTTGAAGGATGCTCATCAGCAACAAGACCTGCCAATTTTCCGGAAGTTGTATTTTTTACTGTCTCCATATCAAGGGCTACCTGAAAACCCTTTTCTTTTAGATCATCCAATAGGTTTGATTTGTCGGAGCGATCTGCAAAATATTTTTTACCCCCTCCAATAAAGAGTGTGATATCTGAGTTAAGGAAATCTACTGCGATCTCTTCCTGCATATTTCTGTTTTGCTGATGAGCAACAAATGATGCAGGTGTAGCATGTGTAATGGCACAACTAGCAATAACACCAGTGGATAAACCGTTCTCTGCAGCATATTCGAGTATTGTCTTAACTTCATTACCCTTTGCATCAACACCAATAGCTCCGTTTCTTGTTTTTGTTCCGGTAGAAATAGCTGTTCCACCTGCTGCAGAGTCTGTAATGTAATTACTTGCTGAATAGGTTTTGGAGAATCCTACAAATTCAGACTTCTCAAGATAAAGACCGTTGTTTGCCGTGATACCTGAATAAACCTGACTTACACCCATCCCATCACCTATCATAAGAATAACATTTTTTACTTCAGGTTTAATGGTTTGTGCAAAGATATCTCTTGAAGTTGAACACTGTAGAAGAGATAATGAAACAATAAGCAATAGGGTTAGATGAATTTTTCTCATAATTTTATTTTTGTATTATTTACAATCGAAATAATATGCAGTATAATATTTGTAATAATTATTAATCACAAATATATAAAAATTCTCTTTACATTTATGAAATAGTAATGAAGTAGCTATTGGCTTTCTTTTTCTTGCATCAAATAAAAAAAGTCACACTTTCAATCCAAATACCTTAGCAAGTAATGAATAACCTTTTTTACGAGCTTCCATATCGTGATATCCGTCAACAAGTATAATTTCACCCACACCGGTTTTATTATCCCAATCAGTCAACTTTTCCGCAACCTGAGCCGGATTGCCGATAACAAATTTATTCATCTGTTGTATAAGAATACTCGTTAGCCTGTTTGATTGTAGGAAATTTATTAAATCTTTTGTCTGAACCTAACATAGTCCACATCAGGACTGTTGGTTCTGCAAGATAAAGTGCCTCTTCTTCAGTTTCTGCTGTAAAAACACTCATCGACAACATACTCTTCGGTTCACTGTAATATTTTGAAGGCTTGAAGTTTTCTTTTTAAAATTTTAGTACATTAACAGCCATATCTGCATTAATATGAGCTGCAAAGACAAATCCAAGTCCTTTGTCCAGGGCAAACTTAACACATCCATTTTTAAACTAATTTTATTTGTAAAAGTTAAGTTATTTATATTTATATTTGTAGCAAGTTGTCGTGGCACCTAAACCATGAAGAAAATTACGTATGAGTATCATTTTAAATAATATACTACCTTCTTATCCAGCATTCCAGGAAGGAATACGTCGTGCCCCTGACAGAGGTTACCGGCTGTCAAAAACACAAACAGAAATTGCTTTAAAGAACGCATTAAGGTATATCCCCTGTGAACTACATTCGATATTAGCTCCAGAATTCTTAGAGGAGTTAAAGACACGAGGCAGAATATATGGTTATCGTTACCGTCCCAAAGGCAATTTAAATGCTAAACCGATAGATCAATATAAAGGCAATTGTATTGAAGGTAAAGCTTTTCAGGTAATGATTGATAATAATCTCTGTTTTGACATAGCTCTTTATCCTTATGAACTTGTGACTTATGGTGAAACAGGCCAGGTTTGCCAGAATTGGATGCAGTATCTTCTGATTAAAAAATATCTAGAGGAGATGACTCAATATCAAACGCTCGTAGTTGAAAACGGACATCCTTTAGGATTATTCAAATCTAAACCTGATGCTCCAAGAGTTATTATCACTAACTCAATGATGGTGGGTATGTTTGATAATCAGAATGATTGGGAGATTGCTGCACAGATGGGTGTAGCAAATTACGGGCAAATGACTGCCGGGGGATGGATGTATATTGGTCCACAAGGTATTGTACATGGAACTTTTAATACTTTACTCAATGCAGGCAGATTAAAACTTGGCATACCAAACGACGGTGATCTTAGAGGTAAATTATTTGTATCGTCAGGACTTGGGGGAATGAGCGGAGCTCAGTCAAAAGCAGCTGATATAGCAGGAGCTGTTTCAATAATTGCTGAAATTGATGCTTCAAGAATAGAAACAAGAAGCCAACAAGGATGGATCAAACGGGTTACTTCGGATTTAGAAACTGCCTTTAAATTAGCTCAAACTGCTTTAGATAAAAAGGTGCCTTTGTCAATAGCATATTATGGGAATATAGTTGATCTTCTGGAATATGCTGAAAGAAAAAATATTCATATTGATCTGTTGACTGATCAAACTTCCTGTCACGAAGCTTATACCGGAGGATATTGTCCTGCAGGCATATCTTTTAAAGAACGGACCCGCTTACTACATGAAGACAGGAGTGCCTTTCACAGGTTGGTGGATAAAAGCTTAAAACGACATTTTAATGTTATTAAGAAGCTGGTCGACCATAATACTTATTTTTTTGATTATGGTAACTCTTTCATGAAAGCAGTTTTTGATGCAGGTGTAAAGGATATTTCAAAGAATGGGATTGATGAGAAAGATGGATTTATCTGGCCCTCGTATGTTGAAGATATTATGGGACCTCTACTTTTCGATTTTGGTTATGGACCATTCCGATGGGTTTGTTTGAGTGGATTACATCAGGATCTGATTAAAACTGACAGAGCTGCAATGGAATGTATCGATCCTGAAAAAAACGGGCAGGACAGAGATAATTGGCTTTGGATTAGAGATGCTGAACAAAATCGACTAGTTGTTGGCACTCAGGCTCGTATTTTATATCAGGATGCAGAAGGACGTCTGAAGATTGCTCTTAGATTCAATGAAATGATCAGAAATGGTGAAATCGGTCCTGTGATGCTTGGACGTGATCATCATGATGTAAGTGGTGCCGACTCACCTTTCAGGGAGACTGCTAATATAAAGGATGGAAGCAATGTTATGGCGGATATGGCAGTACAATGCTTTGCAGGAAATGCAGCCCGTGGAATGAGTCTTGTAACCCTTCACAATGGCGGTGGAGTAGGTATAGGCAAAGCAATTAATGGTGGATTTGGAATGGTACTTGACGGTAGTGAAAGAGTTGATGAAATCCTCCGTTCTGCTATACTTTGGGATGTGATGGGTGGTGTTGCACGCAGATCATGGGCTCGTAATCCTAATGCTATTAATACATTGAAAAAATTTAATCAAATTCATAACAATGAATATAAAATAACTGAACCCTTTTTGGTTGATGATAGTATATTAAGTGATATTTTATGAAATATTACTACATTGCAATACAAAGTGAATAATTAAGCTGTATAAAACTAATAAGAATATACGGCTCAAAATACTAAATATAATAAACTAAAATATTAATGAATAAAATCATTGAATGTGTTCCAAATTTTAGTGAGGGACGTAATAAACAGATAGTAGAAAAGATTACTGATGCTTTTCGTGCAAAAAATGGTGTAAAACTACTGGATTATAGCAGCGATACAGATCATAACAGATCGGTTATCACTGTAGCGGGCGAACCTGAAGCTCTGAAGGAAACTGTTTTAGATGCTGTAGGTATAGCCGTTGAACTTATAAATCTTAATAATCATAGTGGTCAACACCCAAGAATGGGAGCTGTTGATGTTATACCCTTTATACCTATAAAAAATGTCACTATGGATGAAGCTATTGCTCTTTCAAGAGAAGTTGGTAAAACAATTGGTGAAAAATATAATCTGCCGGTTTTCCTATATGAACAATCTGCAACTGCCCCTCATCGTGAGAATCTGGCTATGGTTCGCAAAGGTGAATTTGAAGGTATGAAAGAAAAAATGTTGTCTCCTGAATGGAAGCCTGATTTTGGTCCAAAGCAGCCACACCCCACTGCAGGTGCTGTAGCTGTTGGAGCACGTATGCCTTTAGTAGCTTACAACGTTAATCTTGGCACCTCTGATATAGAAATTGCTACAGCAATTGCCAAAAAAGTAAGGCATATTGGTGGTGGACTAAGATTCTGTAAAGCTATGGGAGTTGAGCTTGAGAACCGAAACATCACACAGGTGTCAATGAATCTTACAGACTATACTAAAACTTCAATTTACCGAGCACATGAAATGGTGAGAATGGAAGCTAAAAGATATGGTGTTTCCGTTATAGGCGGAGAGGTGATTGGACTGGTTCCCTTGGAAGCTCTAGTAGATTCAGCTGCTTATTATCTGGGGTTGGAAAATTTTTCTGTCGACCAGGTTTTGGAAGCCAAACTTATGGAATAACTATATGAATTGGTTAGAGCTGATTGCCGTTTTACTAGGAATACTTAGCGTATGGTATGCGCGTAAGGAAAAAATATTGGTTTTCCCTTTCGGTATTGCTAATGTGTCAATCTACATTTATATTTGTTTTGTGGCGCGACTTTATGCCAATGCCGGTATCAACATAGTATATCTGATTTCGAATATTTTCGGTTGGTATATGTGGTCGGGGAGAGGTGGCAATCAAAAATTAGAAATTACGCGAAATACATCCAAACAAAATATAATATCCTGGGTTTCAGTTGTATTAATATATGTTAGTGTATTCTTTATTTTGCGCTGGGTAAATAAAGGCGATGTTGAATATTTACAATCTTACCTGCCATGGATTGATTCATTCAATACTGCATTTTTTCTCGTAGCTACAATTTTGATGGCGGTAAAAAAACTGGAAAACTGGCTGTACTGGATCATTGGTGATATAATATCAATTCCAATATTTGCTTCTCAGGGATTATACTTCACCTCTGTTCAATATACAGTTTTTCTGATACTTGCAATACTTGGATGGAGAGAGTGGAAAGCTAAACTAAAAAGTAAAAGAGACTCTGATGAATAACATTTTAATTAGAGATGCAACACAAATAGTTACCTGTAGCGGATTTGAAGGAAAGCGCGGCAAAGACATGTCTGATCTTAACGTAATTGAAAATGGAACAGTAATTGTCACAGATGGCGTAATTTCTCATATTTTAAAGCAAGGTGAAAAAGCTAATATAAATTTGTCAGATTATACTGTAATTGATGCTGCAGGAAAAGCACTTTTGCCGGGTTTTGTTGACCCACATACACATTTTGTTTTCGGAGGATATCGTGAAGAGGAGTTCTCATGGAGAATGAGAGGTGAAAATTACATGGAAATCATGAATCGTGGCGGAGGGATAGTAAATACTACTAACTCGACACGTGAATCTACTGAAGATGAGTTGATTGAGGCAGGTAAAATGCGACTTGACGCAATGTTGCGTTTAGGAATTACCACTGTAGAAGGAAAAAGTGGCTATGGGCTCGACAGGGAAACTGAACTTAAGCAGCTGCGAGTAATGCAATATCTTAATAAAGTACATCCGATTGATATTGTACCTACATTTATGGGTGCTCACGCGATTCCGAAAGAATGGAAAGGTAGGGGAGATGAGTTTATTGATTTCAATATCAATGAGATGTTTCCAATTGTTGCAGAAAAACAACTGGCAGAATGTGTTGATATCTTTTGTGAGAAGGATGTGTTTAATATTAAACAGTCACGAAGATACCTTAAAGCTGCAAGTAAATATGGTTTTAAGTTGAAAATACATGCTGATGAAATTACACGGCTTGGAGGAGCTGAATTAGCAGCAGAACTAAACTGTCTTTCAGCTGATCATCTTTTACAGGTTTCTGACAAAGGAATACATGATATGTCAAATTCAGATGTAGTTGCAACACTTTTACCTTTGACTGCTTTTTCTCTGAAAGAAAAGTATGCCCGTGCGCGCGATATGATTGATGCAGGATGTATAGTGGCGTTGGCAACAGATCTCAATCCAGGCAGTTCATTTTCATCATCAGTACCTTTACTATTTGCACTTGCTTGTATATATATGAATTTATCACCGGAAGAAGCTTTAACAGCATTTACCATAAACAGTGCAGCCGCAGTTGGACGTGCAGATATTATTGGTAGTATAGATGTTGGTAAACAAGCCGATATGATATTACTCCAATATCCTTCTTATAAATTTCTTCCATACAATGTTGGGATGAATATAGTTCAAAATGTAATTAAAAAAGGAGAGCTTGTAATATGAAACTACAGGATTTGACATTAAAGGAATTTCTCGAGAAGACTGCATCAAATGAAGCAATACCTGGTGGAGGTTGTTCTGCTGCACTTCTTGCAGCTATTTCCACTGCTCTTACAGAGATGGTTGCTAATCTGACTATTGGCAGGAAAAAATATGCAGATGTAGAAGACAGAATGAAGAGTATAGCTAAAATTATGTCGGAAAACAGAACTCATTTCATGAACGATATTGACCGTGACGCTGTTGCTTATCGACTTGTTATGGACGCTTACCGTATGCCAAATACAAGTGAGGAGGAAATCTTGATACGAAAAAAGAAAATTCAGAGTGCTACAAAAATTGCATCTATTATTCCTTTGCAATTAGCTCAACGTGCATACAATCTCATTGCCATTATGGATGAGGCAGTTCAGATGGGAAATGTAAACGCTGCTTCAGATGGTATGGTTGGTGTTTTGACTTGCCGGGCAGCAATTAAAGCAGCACTGCTTAACGTTAGAGTAAATCTTGTTAATATCAATGATAATGATTTTGTTAATTATATGATAGAGAAATGTAACGAGATAGAAAAGAATTCTATCTGACTAATAACATATTTATGAAAAACATCTACTTAATCGGACAAGGGGAACTGACAATTGAAGATCTTGAATGGATTATATCTAATAATATCAAGGTGGAACTGGCACCTGAAGCCAAAATAAGAATTCAAAAATGTCGCGACTATCTTGATAGGAAGATGGAAAAGGAGCAGATGCCAATTTATGGAATAACAACAGGTTTTGGCTCTTTGTGTGAACATACTGTTTCTAATGATGATCTTAATACTTTGCAGGAGAATCTTGTAAAATCTCACGCATGTAGTGTAGGAGAAGAAGTTGCACCTTTAATCGTTAAACTGATGTTTATTCTGAAGGCTCATGCTTTGTCGCTGGGCTATAGTGGTGTGCAGGTGGCAACTGTACAAAGGATGCTTGACCTGTTTAATAATGATATTCTGCCAATTGTTTATGATAAAGGTTCACTTGGTGCTTCGGGTGACCTTGCACCTCTTGCAAACCTTTTTCTACCACTTATCGGTGTAGGAGATGTTTTTTATAAAGGAAAAAAACAGGACATTGGACATGTACTTGATGAATTTGGCTGGGAGCCAATCAAATTGCAAAGTAAAGAGGGACTTGCATTGCTAAACGGTACTCAGTTTATGTCAGCTCACGGTGTTTATGCAATTATGAAGGCACAGCGTTTATCCAAACGGGCAGACTTGATTGCTGCGATGTCGTTGGATGCTTACGATGGGCATATTGAACCTTTTGAAGAGAAATTGCATCTTATAAGACCACATTTAGGTCAACTCGAAACAAGTCAGAATATTCGCCGATTTCTGCAAGGAAGTGAGATCATTTCAAGAGAAAAACAGCATCTTCAGGATCCGTATTCATTTCGATGTGTGCCACAGGTACACGGTGCAACAAAAGATGCGATTGATTATGTAAAGTCGGTAGTCCATACTGAAATCAATTCTGTCACTGACAATCCGACAATTTTTCCTGACGATGACAAAATAATCTCAGGAGGTAACTTTCACGGACAGCCATTGGCTGTTGCTTATGATTTCCTGGCAATTGCAATAGCGGAACTGGGCAATATTTCTGAAAGACGTGTTGCACAGTTGATTCTTGGTAAGAGGGGTCTGCCTGAATTTTTAGTAGCAAATCCGGGACTTAATTCAGGATTCATGATTCCTCAGTATGTGTCAGCTTCTGTTGTAAGCCAAAACAAGATATACTGTACACCTGCCAGTATTGACTCTATCGTCTCTTCTAATGGCCAGGAAGATCATGTAAGTATGGGGGCTACTTCAGCAATTAAATTGCTTAAAGTAATGGATAATTTAGACATAATATTAGCAATTGAACTAATGAATGCGGCACAGGCACTGGAGTTTAGACGCCCTTTAAAATCATCCCCTGTCATTGAAAAAGTAGTTAAAGAGTACCGAAAAGAGGTTCCTTTTATAGATGAAGATATTGTAATGTACAAAGAGATTCGTAAAACTGTATCGTATCTCAACAGGTTACATATTTCAGCTTTATAATTTCTATTTTTATTAAATTCCCTGTAATTGTAAGACATAACTTTAATAAAAAGTCATAAAGAATGACTTTTTAATTATCTTTGCTTTTTCGCAAATGAATAATAAGTTAATTATATTTTAAATGGTAGAAACACTTAGAAAATCGCTCAGAGATTCTGCAGCGGCAAGATGGACTGCACTGTTTATTGTATCGTTTACAATGATGTGCGGTTATTTTTTATCTGACGTACTATCACCTTTGGTGGGTTTGTTGGAAAGTCAGTTAGCCTGGACACGTGCTGATTATGGAATCTACACAAGTTCATACGGATGGTTTAATGTATTCCTCTTGATGCTTATTTTCGGGGGTATTATTCTGGATAAACTTGGGATTAGGATTACAGGTCTGGGAGCAACCGCCTTGATGGTAATTGGTACTGCCATAAAATACTGGGCTATCTCAACTAATACTTTAGATGGAACAATCTTATTCGGACTAAAAGCACAATTATTCTGGGCTTGTATAGGCTTCGCCGTATTTGCCGTAGGTGTTGAAGTTTCAGGAATTACGGTTTCCAAAATCATAGTAAAATGGTTTAAAGGAAAAGAAATGGCTACTGCAATGGGTATGCAGGTAGCATTAGCAAGAGTTGGTACTGCATTAGCCTTGGGCTTCTCTGTTCCAATTGCCAGGGCTACCGGTATTATTGATGTATCACGACCAGTTCTAGTTGCACTTGTTGCTCTTTGTATCGGTCTGATTTCATTTTTAGTATATGTAGTGATGGATAAGAAACTAGATGCATCAGAAGCAACCGATTTAGTTGAAGAAACAGATCCTGAAGATGAATTTAAAATATCTGACATTGGAAAAATATTAACTAACAAAGGGTGGTGGTACATCGCAATACTGTGTGTGCTCTTTTACTCAGCTGTTTTTCCATTCCTTAAATATGCAACCGATTTGATGGTTAACAAGTTTGGTGTTGATCAAAATATAGCAGGTTTAATTCCTATGTTACTGCCATTTGGAAATATACTACTAACCCCGCTCTTCGGAGGAATTTACGACAGAATAGGAAAAGGTGCAACAATTATGATAATTGGTTCTGTGCTTCTGATTATTGTACATGCTCTGTTCTCTGTACCCGGACTAAACAGCTGGATTATTGCTATGATACTGGTGGTTCTGCTTGGTGTGGCCTTTTCTCTGGTGCCGTCAGCAATGTGGCCTTCAGTACCCAAGATTGTTCCTGAAAAGCGACTGGGAACTGCTTATTCCCTGATCTTCTGGGTACAGAATTGGGGATTGATGGGCGTACCTTTATTAATTGGTTGGGTGCTTGAGAAATATTGTATAACAGGGCAAACCATGAGAGATGGAATGTTGGTAAATACTTATGATTATACTCTTCCAATGATGATATTTACTACTTTTGGAGTGCTTGCACTTATTTTTGCGTTCTTATTGAAAGCAGAAGATAAAAAGAAGGGATATGGATTGGAATCACCAAATATTCAACATTAATAAGATTTAGACCAAAAGGAATCAAATATAAATTATAATTTTAAAAGACGATTTGCACTAAACGCAGATCGTCTTTTTTATGCCTTAGGATATACATTGCTATTACTTCATTTTTGTTTGTTACTTATCTGCTACTTACATTTTCCTCTTGTAAAAGGACTTTAAAAGGACTTTATAAGAGCGAGGTAAGAGCAATATAAGAGCAAAGTATGGGGGATTTATGTGCCTTTTACGGAAATTTATTCGGACAAAAAACAGTTTTTATAGCGGAATTAGCCATGCAGCATAGATATGACTGGCGAGACCAAGAAGGACAAAAATATGAAATATTGAATGTACAAATTCTCTTTTTGCAGTGGCATAAATAATAGCTCCTGTAATATAGAAAAATCCTCCTGCAATTAGCCAATAAATGACCTCTATGGAGTTTTTTGTATTAGCAACTTCAATAAGAGGCTTAAAGGCAATTAGTACAACCAGACCCATAAGCACATAAGAGGCTGTTTTAATATGACTGTTTTTCTTAAGGGGTCTGAAACTTATAGTGATACCGACAATTGCAATCAACCATACCAGTGAAAAAAGCAACCACCCCCACACTGGTTCAATTTTACGTAAAAGTATCAGTGTGAACGGCGAGTAACTTGCAGCAATCAGAAGATAAATTGAAGCGTGGTCGAAATGACGTAGTCTTTGTTTTTTGAGAGGTTCCTGAACAAAGTGATAAATTGTGGATGACGCCATACATACTATCATTCCAAGACCAAACATAGAGTAGGTCAGTAATGCCCATTTGTCTCCTGCAATAACTGCTTTGTTTACCAGGATGCCGGTAGAGATAATGCTCATTAACAGACCAAAACCGTGAGACAGGTAGTTGGCTCTTTCTTCGCGTATGGTATAAAATTTTTCTTTTGACATCTTTTATTAAAAGTAAAGTTACAAATAATAAGCTAATCCTTGATACTCTGTAAATATATATAGTTTTTGTATTGACATCTAATATTTCCATTGAATATTTAAACAAATAAAACTGAAAATACGCACATTATCTTGGCAATTATTCCGTAAGAAAAGTAAGCAAGTACGGAGGTGACAAAAAGTCATACTTTTCAGATTGGCAAAGATTTTGACCTTATCTTGTTGTGAATCTGATATTAATTTCAACTATTCACAATGCCTTTTGTTTAATAACTGGCAAATACAATAAATAGAATATGAAACAATAAAAAACACAATATATGAATTTTAATAATTTTACAATAAAGGCGCAAGAGGCTGTACAAAAAGCAATTGAGATTGCTCAGGGCAATAATCAGCAGATGATTGAACCGGCTCATATTTTTAAAGGGATAATGGTTGTGGGTGAGAATGTTACCAGTTTCCTTTTTAATAAACTTGGTGTCAACAGTCAGAATCTCGAGAGGGTGGTGGAAGCTGAAATTCAGTCACTTCCCCGAGTTTCAGGCGGTGATCCTATGCTTAGTAGGGAGACAAATGCTGTTTTCCAGAAGGCTGCTGATTTTGCAGGAAAAATGGAGGATCAGTTTGTATCTATTGAGCATTTGTTGCTTGGTATTCTTGACGAAAAAAACAGCGTTTCAAAGATGATGAAGGATGCCGGGATTTCTCTTAATCAGCTGCAGGCAGCTATTAAGGATCTCCGTAAAGGTGAGAAGGTTACAAGCCAGACTGCCGAAGAAACATATCAGGCTCTTGGAAAGTACGCTGTTAACTTGATTGATAAGGCTCGCGAGGGTAAACTAGATCCTGTAATCGGACGCGATGAAGAGATCAGAAGAGTGTTGCAAATATTGAGCAGACGTACTAAAAATAACCCTATTTTAATTGGTGAACCAGGTACCGGTAAGACCGCTATTGCAGAAGGGCTTGCCTATCGTATTGTTCGTGGTGATGTGCCTGAAAATCTTAAGAGTAAACAGATTTATTCATTGGATATGGGTGCACTAATAGCAGGTGCAAAATACAAGGGTGAGTTTGAGGAACGACTTAAATCTGTTGTAAATGAAGTGACTAAGTCTGATGGTGAGATCATACTCTTCATCGATGAAATACATACCCTCGTGGGTGCCGGTAAAAGTGAAGGTGCCATGGATGCTGCAAATATCCTGAAGCCGGCATTATCACGAGGTGAACTTCGGGCAATTGGAGCAACTACACTTAGTGAATATCAGAAATATTTTGAAAAGGATAAAGCTCTCGAACGTCGTTTTCAAACAGTAATGGTAAATGAACCCTCCGAAACGGATACTATATCAATTTTAAGAGGTTTGAAGGAGCGTTACGAGAACCACCATAAGGTAAGGATTAAAGATGAGGCAATTATTGCTTCAGTTCAACTTTCGAGCAGGTATATAACTGACAGGTTTTTGCCTGATAAGGCTATCGACTTAATGGATGAGGCAGCTGCAAAACTGCGTATGGAAGTTGATTCAGTTCCAGAGGAACTGGATGAGATAATGAGAAAGGTAAAACAGCTTGAGATTGAACGTGAGGCAATTAAACGTGAGAACGATCAACCTAAGGTTGATTTGCTTACCAGACAAATTGAAGAACTCAAGGCAGAGGAAACAGAGTTTTCAGCTAAATGGAAATCAGAGAAAGAGCTGATTAACAAAATACAACAGGCGAAGATTGAAATAGAGGATGCCAAGTTTGAAGCAGATAAAGCAGAAAGGGAAGGTGACTACGGTAAAGTGGCAGAACTTCGTTATGGAAAGATTAAGGAAAAAGAGAATGATATAGAGTCATTGCAGACAGAGCTTCACATACGTCAGGGGGGGCGGGCAATGATTAAAGAGGAGGTTGATGCAGAGGATATAGCTGATGTGGTGTCAAGGTGGACAGGTATTCCGGTTAACAAGATGCTTCAGAGCGAGCGTGAGAAATTGCTTAACCTGGAGGATGAACTGCATAAGCGTGTAATTGGACAGGATGAAGCTATTACTGCTGTTGCAGATGCTGTCAGACGTAGTCGTGCCGGACTGAGCGACCCCAAACGTCCGATAGGATCCTTTATCTTCTTGGGAACTACTGGAGTAGGTAAAACCGAGCTTGCCAAGGCACTTGCTGACTATCTGTTTGATGATGAAAATATGATGACTCGTATAGACATGAGTGAGTATCAGGAAAAATTTAGTGCTACTCGTTTGATAGGGGCACCTCCTGGATATGTGGGTTATGATGAAGGAGGACAACTAACTGAAGCTATTCGTCGAAAACCGTACTCTGTAGTTCTTTTTGATGAGATTGAGAAGGCTCATCCGGATGTGTTTAATATACTCCTCCAGGTGCTTGATGATGGTAGGCTAACCGATAATAAAGGCAGGGTGGTCAATTTCAAGAATACGATAATCATAATGACTTCAAATATGGGGTCAAGCCTTATCCGAGAGAATTTTGAGAAAATAAATCCTGAAAACAGGGATGAGATTATTGAAAAGACTAAGAACCTGGTAATGGATATGATGAAAAAAACTATTCGTCCGGAGTTTCTAAATCGTATAGATGAGATAATAATGTTTGCTCCACTTAAGGAGAATGAAATAACTCAAATTGTAAGACTACAGCTAGAAAAAGTAAAAGTGGCATTGGCTGAGAGTGGCATTGCGCTGAAATACAGCGATGAGGCTGTAAGAAGTATCTCTGAGTCTGGATATGATCCTGAATTTGGTGCCAGACCTGTTAAAAGGGTAATCCAGCGTAGTGTATTGAATCAGCTTTCGAAAGAATTGCTATCAGGTAAGGTTGATAAATCGAAACCTATAACTATTGATGCAATTGATGATATTATCTACTTTAAAAATCAGTGATAATATTACTGTAAATTGATCTTTTAATTTTTTATGGCTTCTGCTTAGAGCAGGGGCCTTTTATTTATCTTTTCCAGAAGCTTGGGACAAAAAGTGAGAGAACGGTAAATATCTCAAGACGACCTACCAGCATAAGAAATGTAAGGAAATATTTAGCAAACATGGTTGCAGACTCATAAGTGCCACTGGGACCGTAGGAGCCTAATCCAAAACCATAATTGCTTATTGATGAAAGAGCAACACTTATTGATTCATCAAAAGTCATACCTGTTAGACTCAATAATACAGCACTCAGAATTGCGACTGTAATATAAATAAATACAAATGCAATAACTTTCGATATAGCATCATTGGAAATAACTTTATCGTTTATCTTAACAAGATATAGAGCATCAGGGTGTACTTGTCTCTTGAAGACTAAAAGTGAGTTTTTAAATAGTACTACAAGACGAGAAATCTTCATGCCTCCTGAAGTTGATCCTTCACATCCGCAGAAAAGTATCATTACCAAAAAAAGCAACCAGTAGAATGGTCCCCATTCAAGAAAATCAACAGTTGCAAATCCTGTAGTTGTTATTGCTGCAACAACCTGGAATAGAACAGTTCGGAACGTCTCTTCTATATTTGACATCTGCTCTGTTGCAAGCAAAGCACCAGATATGCCAATGGTAAAAAGTGCAATAAGAGTAACGTACCAACGAAACTCCTCATTCTTGAAAATAGAAGTAGATAATTTAGTGAAAAGAGCAGATATTAACAAAAAATTTGTTGCTCCGAGGAACATTAATATAGTTATAACATACTCTACGTAAGGTGAATTGAAAGATGCTATGCTATATTGTTTTGTAGAGAATCCACCCGTTGATATTGCCGAGAATGTATGACAGGCAGCATCAAACGCATCCATTGGACCGGCCCAGAGAAACAGGAATCCTACAATAGTGAATCCAAGATACGTAAGTGCCATAGTTTTAGTGATCTCCTTAATTCTGGGACGAAAAATATCCTCAGCTATTCCTGTTGCTTCAGCTTCATAAAAATGCCCTGATACACCTCCAAAAACTGGCATAAATGATAATACGAAAATTATGATTCCGATTCCCCCTATCCATTGAGTGAAACTTCGCCAGAAATGAAGTGATTTTGGGAATGCTTCAATATTGAAAAGAGTAGAACTTCCGGTTGTTGTGAAACCACACATGCTTTCGAAAAAGGCATTTGTGAAAGAAGGTATAGCACCACTCAAGATATAGGGAAAGGTGCCGTATATGGCAAGCATCAACCAGACTGAAGTAACTGTTATATAAACCTCACGCTTGGTGATATTGCCTGTTTGTTGTTGTTGTTTTCTTCCCAAAAACATGAAAACAGCTCCGGAAAATGAAGTAAGGATTGAAGAAATGTATATACTTTTTACTGCTGCTTCATTGTAATATTCTCCTACAAAAGCTGATAAGAGCATGAACACGGCCTCAATCAGTAAGACAATTCCTACACTGCTTAATACAAACCGGTAATTAAATCTTTGCATTTTTTTTGCTACAACTAATTAAACAGGTTCTCAATGCTTTTAATAGATCTGTTCAGGAAGAAAACAACAACACGGTCATTTGGTTCTATTTGGGTATAACCATCAACTAAAATAGGTTCACCATCCCTGATTAGTGCTCCGAATGTAATATCCGGTGGAAGTCTAAGGTCTTTAATCTGTTTCCTAGTGACTTTCGATTTTGGTCTGGCAATTACCTCACCAACATTTGCATCTGCAAAGGTAAGGCTTTTTATATTTGATGCATCAGCTTTAAGTAGTAGTTCATATATTTTGCCTGCAGCAATAAGTTTCTTATTTATGACTGTTCCGATATCAAGCTGTTCAGCCATAGAGATATAATCAATATTCTCAATCTCTGCTACAGTTTTTTTAACGCCATACTGTTTAGCCATCATGCATCCTAGAATATTTGCTTCTGAATTTGAAGTAAGTGCCAAAAAGGCATCAGTATCGCTTATACCTTCACGTACAAGGAACTCTGCATTTCTAGCATCTTCTACGAAAACTGTGACATTAGATGGACATTTTTCTACTAGAAATTCAGCTCTTTCTCTGTCTTGTTCTATTATTTTAATATCAATGTTTTGCGGTAGTTGCTGTATAGTACGCATTGTAATACGACTGCCTCCCATAAACATTAGTCGTTTAGTTTCGAAAGACTTCTTGCCCAACAGCTCAGGAAGTATATCCACGTGTTTTCTGATTGTAGTAAAATAAAGAATATCATTGGGAAGAATCTGATCACTACCCTGAGGAATTATCGTTTTAGTGCCTCGTTTAATTGCTACAAGGTGAAACTGTTTACTTTGCTGTACAAGTTCATGAAGATACTTGTTGACAAGCGGCGCATTTTGTCTGATTTTTGCACCAATGAGAATTACGGTACCGTTACATAGTTCCCACCAGAAGCGAGTCCAAGGAGTCTTTATAGCCATGGCTATCTCACGTGCTGCAACCAGCTCAGGGTATATCATTGAATGAATTCCCAATTTCTCAAAGAAATCAAGGTTTTTTGGCAGTAAATATTCATGATTATCTATTCGGGCAAGTGTTTTTTTTGCACCCAGATTAGAAGCAAGCATACAGGAATTTATGTTTTTAGACTCCTCCGGCGTTACACCTATAAAAAGATCCGTGTTCGCTACTCCTGCAGCTGTCAGGTCTTTCAGGGAAGTACAATTACCCATATATGTAAGAATCTCTGAATTGTCACGTATTAATGTGAGACGCTCTTTGTTGCCGTCCATGAGAGTAATATCGTGATTCTCTTGTTCAAGAAGTCTGGCAAGGTGAGTACCTACTGCACCGGCTCCGGCTATTAAAATTTTCATCGATAGTTGTAAATTACTTCCAACGATTATTTATTTAGTTCACGTGTTTTAATGATATCACAGGCTCTCCAGAGGGGAGTTTAATTCCTGTTATATCAAAATATACATTCAGGATGGTCTTAAGAATGCTTTCAGGACTTATTTCAGCAATATCCTGCAGCTCAGTTACTGATCCATGGGTAATAAACTTATCGTCAATTCCAATACGATGTACATGTACATCTGAATAAGTATCCTGTTTTTCTGACAGGAATTCAAGTACTGCACTTCCCAAACCTCCCTTTTTAACACCATTCTCAACAGTTATGATATGTTTGAACTTTTTGGCTACTTTATCAAGGAGTTCTTCATCAATAGGTTTTAGAAAAACCATATCGTAGTGTGCAACACTTATTCCAAGTTTTTCAGCTTCTAAAATTGCTTTAGCTGCATTATTACCAATAACACCTAAAGAAAGAACAGCAATATCTTTACCCTTCTTTAACTTACGTCCTTTACCGATAGGGAGTATTTTAGGATCATTTTGCCAATTAATTAGTTGACCCTGTCCGCGAGGATAGCGGATTACGAATGGTCCATCGTTACCGTACACAGCAGTGAACATAAGATTGCGAAGTTCGTGTTCATTATAAGGTGCCGAGATTACCATGTTAGGTATTGGACGCATATAAGCAAGATCAAAAACACCGTGATGTGTAGGACCATCAGCACCAACCAAACCTGCCCTATCGAGACACATTATTACCTTTAATTTTTGAAGTGCAACATCGTGAATCACCTGATCATAAGCTCTTTGCATAAACGATGAGTAGATATTGCAGAATGGAATTAGTCCTTCTTTAGCCATACCCGCTGAGAATGTTACTGCATGTGCTTCGGCTATACCAACATCAAAAGACCTTTCGGGGAATTTTTCCATCATATATGACATAGAGCAACCGGTAGGCATAGCAGGTGTAACACCAACTATTTTCTGATCTTTTTCGGCCATCTCAACAAGTGTATGTCCAAAAACATCCTGGTATAGTGGGGGCTGATTCTTTACATCTTTAACAACTCTCTCTCCGGTTTCTACATTGAAAAGTCCAGGTGCATGCCAAATAGTGGCAGACTTTTCTGCAGGTTCATATCCTTTCCCTTTAATAGTTTTAATATGCAATAATCTAGGACCATGCATATCCTTAATATTCCTGAGTATTCTTATTAAACCGGGGAGATCGTGACCATCAACCGGACCAAAATAGCGTAAATTAAAGCCTTCGAATATATTTTGCTCTTTGGTCAAAAGAGATTTAATACTATTATTGAAGCGTAACACAAGATTCTTATCCTTTTCAGAAATGAGGTTTCTTCTTTTAAAACCCTGATAAATGTTGTTACGAAAGCGATTATATTTTGCTGAAGTGGTTAGCTTTACAAGATAGTCCTGCATAGCTCCCACATTATTATCAATTGACATATTATTGTCATTTAAGATAATAAGCAAATTATTAGGTTGTGAACAAACATTATTAAGACCCTCATAAGCCAATCCACCTGTCATAGCGCCATCTCCTATAATTGCAACAATATTACGATCTTCTTTACGTAAAGATGCTGACACCGCCATTCCCAATGCTGCTGAAATAGAGGTAGATGCATGTCCTGCTATAAAGGTATCATATTCACTTTCTGAAGGATTTGTGAAACCCGAAAGTCCACCAAGTTTTCGGTTGGTAGAAAAACGATCGCGTCGTCCGGTAAGTATTTTATGGCTATAGGCCTGGTGTCCTACATCCCATACCAAGCGATCGTATGGTGTATTAAACAGATAATGGAGTGCTACTGTGAGCTCTACAGTACCCAGACTTGAGCCGAAGTGACCAGGGTTATGCGAAAGTTGTTCTATTATAAACTCCCTTAACTCTCTACAAACCGTCTCGAGTTGCTCAATACTAAGTTTTTTCAGGTCATCGGGACTATCAATATGTTGCAAATATTTCATTTGGATAAAACTCCTTATTTCAGGGTGTTATTTAGAACTATTCATTTATTAACCCCTCAATTACTTATAACGATAGGTATGTGAAATAGTTTATTTCATTAACTTCTTTAATTTGCCATCTCCGAGAAGAACTTAATTCTGACCAATCTTATTTCAGTTTCTTCATATTCCGGAAGCTCCTCCTGAGCTTTTTCCAAATCATCTTTTTCAGTTTCTTTAAAATAGGCGTAGATATCGTCTATAACGTCTTGTGACATCACTTCATTCAGAAAATAATCGATGTTAATTTTTGTTCCTGAATAAACGATAGCTTCAACTTCAGACAACATCTCGTTGAAATCGATCCCTTTGGATTCTGCTAGGTCATCGAGAGCCACTTTTCGGTCTATAGCCTGAACAATTGATACCTTTAGTTTTGATTTATTTGGAACAGTTTTAACACGAAGATCTTCGGGACGAGTGATATCGTTTTCCTCCACATGCATTTTAATAAGATCTACGAACTCCTGGCCGTAACGTTTGGCTTTTCCGGCACCTACACCCGGTATGTTTTGTAGCTCTTCCAGAGTAATAGGATAGGAGGTAGCCATAGCCTCCAATGAAGAAGGCTGAAAAATAACATAAGGAGGGACATTTAATTTTTTAGATATTTTTTTTCTCAGATCCTTCATCATTGAAAACAATACCGGATCTGCTGCTCCACCACTTCCTACTCCAGAAGCAATAATATCTGAATCTTCACTTTCAAGATCAGACATATCATCTTCATCCTCATCAATTTTTGTGATTTTAAAAGAGATGGGATTCTTTAAGAAGTCTTTACCTTTTTTGGTGATTTTGAGAATTCCGTAATTCTCGATCTCTTTTTTGAGATAGTTATCAAGTAATGCTTGTCGGATGACAACTTCCCAGGTACTCTCTTCTTCATCTTCACCTGAACCAAACTCCTCAAGTCGATCGTGACCATAAGTTTCAATGTCAGATGATTCTTTTCCGACAAGGAAATCAATGAGATATTCGGTTTTTTGTTTTTCTTTAAGAGCAGTAATAGCTTCTAAAACAGTAATTAGTAATTCCTTTGCTTCCACTTTTATTTTAGGATTTAAACAATTATCACAATTTTCGCAATTAGGTGTGTAGTAATTTTCACCGAAATAGTGCAGCAGCATTCTTCTTCTACAAACTGATGTCTCAGCGTAAGCAGCTGTTTCAAGTAAAAGTTGCTTACCTATTTCTTGTTCGGATACAGGCTTACCTTGCATGAAACGCTCTAGTTTCTGTAAATCTTTTTCTGAATAAAAAGCGATACATTTTCCTTCTCCACCATCTCTGCCGGCACGTCCTGTTTCCTGATAATAACCTTCGAGGCTTTTTGGAATGTTATAATGAATAACATATCGTACGTCTGGTTTATCAATACCCATACCAAAAGCTATGGTTGCAACAATTACATCAACTTTTTCCATCAAAAAAGCATCCTGATTATTCGTACGTGTTGCTGCATCCATGCCTGCGTGGTAAGGCAAAGCTCTTATATCGTTAGCCTGTAATATTTCAGCAAAATCATCAACTTTCTTCCTACTCAGGCAATAAACAATACCCGATTTTTCACCTTGTGAAAGTATATATTTTATAATCTCTTTATCAATTTGATCAGTTTTTTTCCTTACTTCATAATACAAATTTGGGCGATTAAAAGAAGATTTGAAAACTTCTGCATGAATCATACCCAGTGTTTTCTGTATATCATGTTGTACTTTAGGAGTTGCTGTTGCAGTTAATGCTATTATCGGCCGTGGACATATCTCACCTATTATAGGTTTAATTCTCCTGTATTCAGGTCGGAAATCATGTCCCCACTCAGATATACAGTGTGCTTCATCAACGGCATAAAAAGATATCTGAACACTCCTTAGAAACTCAATATTATCTTGTTTTGTGAGTGATTCTGGTGCAACATAAAGCATTTTGGTTTTACCTGAAAGGACATCGTTTTTAACTTCTTCAATCTCTGCTTTTGTAAGAGATGAGTTTAAGAAGTGAGCTATACCATCAGACTCACAATAGCTACGCATTGCATCAACTTGATTTTTCATTAGTGCAATTAGTGGTGAAATAATAATAGCTGTGCCTTCCATTAAAAGTGCTGGTAGCTGATAGCACAACGATTTTCCACCACCTGTAGGCATCAAAACGAAAGTATCTTTACCGGATAAGATGCTGTTTATTATGGCCTCTTGATTGCCTTTAAAAGTATCGAATCCAAAATACTTCTTTAAACCATTATATATTATTTCTTTATTTTTCATTCATCTAATCACACGGATTAATACCTGAAATAACAAGTACTCCACAAATATAAAAAAGTATTACTTATATCCAATAATAAAGTATTTATGTTGAAAATTTACATTGTAGATATGTTTTGTAAATTCACTTCTAAGATAGTCTAAAAATTATATAATGCCAAATAAATCCACATATATCCATTAAAAAAACGCAGGATTAACCATGCGTTTTTTAACTTATTCCTTAAAAAATTATTTGAAAGGAATTATGGATAAAATTATATCTTATGCTACTCTCAAATGGTGAACATCTGAATTCTCGAGCTGCTCAATAGCATATTTTCGAGTTACATGTAGTTTTTTCTTATCCCCTGAAGGTAAAGTAAACATCGCATCTATCATTATTGCTTCAACTATAGAACGAAGTCCACGAGCTCCTAACTTAAATTCAATAGCTTTATCAACAATATACTCATAAGCATTATTATCGAAAGTGAGAGTTACTCCATCCATGCTTAATAATTTTTGATACTGCTTAATGATTGAATTTTTAGGTTCTACTAATATACGTAGTAAAGCTTCCCTGTCAAGAGGTTCCAGATATGTGAGAATTGGTAGTCGTCCAATAATTTCAGGGATAAGTCCAAAAGATTTCAAATCCAGTGGAGTGATATATTTAAGCATATTATCTCTGTCAATTTCAGCCTTTTCCTGACTTGCAGCATAACCAACAACACGTGTGTTCAGCCTTTTCGCAATTTTTTTCTCAATTCCATCGAAAGCACCGCCGCATATAAAAAGAATATTTTTGGTGTTAACAGCTATCATACGCTGTTCGGGATGCTTACGGCCACCTTGAGGAGGTACATTTATTACAGATCCCTCGAGTAGTTTAAGTAATCCCTGCTGTACACCTTCTCCACTTACATCTCTGGTTATTGATGGGTTATCACTCTTACGAGCTATTTTATCGATCTCATCAATAAAAACTATTCCTCTTTCTGCGGCATTAACATCATAGTCGGCAACCTGAAGCAATCTGGTAAGAATACTTTCAATATCTTCTCCAACGTATCCTGCCTCTGTAAGTACTGTAGCATCCACAATTGTAAACGGTACTTGTAACATCTTAGCTATTGTTCTTGCCAAGAGAGTTTTTCCAGTTCCTGTAGCACCAACCATTATGATGTTTGACTTCTCAATCTCAACATCATCCTTTGCATTTTTCTGTAATATGCGTTTATAGTGGTTATATACAGCTACTGATAGGAACCTTTTGGCACTGTCCTGCTTAATTACGTACTGATCTAGAAAATCTTTTATTTGAGCAGGTTTAGGCAGCGATGAAAGTGTAATACCAACATCTGATTTTCCACTGCTCTTGAAAGTCTCATTTACAATTCCATTCGCTTGTTCAGTACACATATCACAAATATAACCAGTCATCCCGGAGATAAGCAGGTTGACTTCCTGTTCACTCCTTCCGCAAAAACTGCAGTGGTTACTACTATTCGCTTTTTTAGCCATACTATATTAATTTCCGAAATTTATTTTCTGACTAATACATCGTCAACCATTCCATATTCCTTAGCTTCAGAAGCAGTCATCCAGAAGTCACGATCTGAGTCACGGTTCACTTCTTCGATTGGTTTTCCTGAGTGTTTGGATATAATGGTATAAAGCTCCTGTTTGATTTTTGCTATTTCACGAGCTGTAATTTCAATATCTGATGCTTGACCTTGAACGCCACCCATAGGTTGATGAATCATTACTCTTGAGTGTGTAAGCGCAAATCTCTTTTTCTCAGTACCTGCAACAAGTAGTACAGCTGCCATTGATGCGGCAATACCTGTACATATAGTTGACACATCACTTGAAATGAACTGCATTGTATCGTAAATTCCCAAGCCTGCGTAAACAGAACCACCTGGAGAATTTATGTAAATTGAAATATCTTTTCCAGGATCAGATGAATCGAGATATAAGAGCTGAGCTTGCATTACGTTTGCAGTATAATCATCAATAGTCGTTCCTAAGAAGATAATTCTATCCATCATCAATCGGGAAAAAACATCCATTTGAGCAACATTTAACTGACGCTCTTCAATAATGGTAGGTGATATGTAGCCTCCTTGACTGGTTATATTCATGTAACTGTCTAGTCTGGATCCATTCATTCCCAGATGCTTTACTGCGTATTTTCTAAAATCGTCTTGCATAATTTTTATTTTGTTTGTTCAACATTGTTTATCAGTTGAACTATTGCAAATAAGGTGCCAGAAATCAAACAAATTTAAATTTAATAATTGACATAATAAACAATTATCAGTAAAATTAAGTAATAATTCTGTCCTTATTGACCTTTTACTGATTTGTTTCCTCTGAGGTTCTTTCTTCGGATTGTTTGCTGCTTTCTTCATGATCATGTTCTAGATCATGGTTATCTTCATCATGCTCACTGTGAGAATGAGAATGAGCAGTCATTATTTCATTGAATTCTTTCGAAGAAACTTTTTTGTCGATTACAGTAATGTTTTCTTTCAACCAATCTATTACCTTATCTTCTGTAGCTTTCTCATAAAGGTTTTGTATACTTTCCTCTTTTTCAAGTAAACTCTTGGTATAGTTTTGAAGAACATCTGCCGGCAAGTTAGTCATACCGTATTGAGCAAACTGAGCTCTTGCAACTTCAGCAGCAAGCGCTTCAATATCCTTGAATTCAATTTTTATTTCATTGTCTTCGATGATCTTCTGTTTTACGATATGGAACTTTAGATCTTCCAGAATTTTTGGATAATCTTCTTCTATCTGCTCTTCTGTCCTGTTTTCGCTGGACTCAAGTAGCCAACGTTTGAGAAATTCATCAGGGAACTTAACATCTTTGATTTGTCCAACAATGATGTCTCTCATTTCATGAATGAAAAGATGATCAGCATTTGGTTTGAATTGTTTTTCAAGTTCTTCTTTTATTTTTTCTCTAAAATCCTCTTCAGTAGCAGCCGCTCCTTCACCTAGAACACGGTCAAACAGCTCTTGATTTAAATCAGCCTCTTTATACCGCGTTACTTCTTTAATATCAAACTTAAAATCCGGGTTAATATCTTTGATTTCTTCTTTTGTTGTCTGTAAAAGTGATGCTACTTCAGCTTCGTTATTATCATAAGCTTTTTTAGGATTGAAGATTATACTATCTCCCACTTTAGAGCCTACAAAATCACTTTTTACAGTTTCATCTTTAAGGTATGAAGGCATTAAAATAGCATTTTCTATCACTTTCCCATCTTCTTTAACTTCGCCATTTTCTACCTCTGTAAGTGTTCCTTTTATAAGGTCTGTTTCAATGGCTTCTTCTTCGATTTTCAGGTAAGTACCGTAATTCTGTTTATAAGAATCAATCTGCTTATCAAGTAAATCTTCTTCTAAATCTACGCTGTAGTAAATATGTTCTGTATCTTTACCAATTGGCAGATCGAATTCAGGAGTCAAGCCAACATTAAAATAGAATTTAAATGTTTCATCTTTATCAAGATCAACTTGCTTATCTTCACTAATATCAGTTAGAGGTTCCCCTAAAATTTTTAATTTATTTTCGCGGACAAAATTACTTACCTCTTCTGTAACAATTTTGTTGATCTCATCTATCAATACCGATTTTCCGTAAAGCTTTTGTATAACGCTTTTTGGTACTTTTCCCTGACGGAATCCGGGTATTTCAGCTTTTTGTCTGAATTGATTTAACGATTTGTCTACTTTTTCCTGATAATCAGCTTTTTCCAGCTCAATAAGGATTGTACCGTTTACCTCGTCGGTTTTGTTAAGTGTTGACTTCATTTGAAATGGATTATTTTTTATTCAAAGTCGGTTAAATTCAACCGCTTGAATCATTTTTTTAAATAAGAGTGCAAAATTAGTGTTATTCTTTTGAATTGCAAAAATTATTTTATGCTCCAGACAAAAGTAATTATATTATCTTTGTAAATTAATACAAGAATATCTACAAAAGTACTATAAGGATGCGTCCATTACTAATATCCGCCTCGCCGATATTTAAAATTGCTTATTTATTTTTATTTCTATTAATTGGGATTTTTATTGCTGGGATATTTGCAGGATTGATTTTAATGATACCCGGAATTAATGAGTATGGCGAAATTTCAGGAATTTACGTTAATACTATTATGCAATCTGTTTTTGCAATTGCCCTGCCAGCATATTTAATAGTAGCTTGGACAAATCATAAACCTGTATATTATCTTAAAATTATTAATGATGGCAAGTTACCATCAAAAATGATTTTTGCGCTTCTTGTTTTTATGGTCTCTTATTTTTTTGCTTCATTTCTTGCACAATTGAATAAAGGCATGATTTTACCGGAGAGCATGAAAAATATTGAAGAAATGATGAGATCAATGGAAGATGCAGCACTGGAAACTACTGACATGCTGCTGTCCGGTAAATCGTTGGGTTCACTTATTATGAATCTAGTTGTTGTGGCCGGTTTTGCTGCAATATCAGAAGAGCTGTTTTTTCGTGGAGCTTTACAACAGTTCATATATGAGAAATTAAAAAATGATCATGTTTCTATATGGCTGACTGCTCTAGTTTTCAGTCTGGTTCATTTTCAGTTTTATGGTTTCTTGCCAAGATTATTTTTAGGAGCAATACTGGGCTACCTATTTAATTACACTCAAAATTTATGGGCGCCAATTTTATTCCATTTCCTTAATAACGCAACCGTAATCATATTAAATTTCTTCTGGAGTGACAGAGAATGGTATAAAAATTTAGAAGAAACATCTGTTACTCCTGTTTTTACCGGTATTGCCATAGTTAGTCTGGTGCTTACTATCGCTCTGTTTTGGGTATACAATAATCAAACATCAAAAAATATTTATAATGATACAAATTCAACAGACAATAATATCTGACGATATATTTAAAGAACATTTCATTTGCGATTTGTGCAAATGCAAAGGACAATGCTGTGTGGACGGGGAATCAGGTGCTCCTTTGGAACAGCACGAATTTGAGGATATTAACGAAATTCTTCCTGAAATTTGGGATGATCTTTCACCTGCTGCTCAAGATCTTATCAATGAGCAGGGTATTGCATATACTGACTATGATGGTGAACTTGTGACATCTATTATTAAAGGAAGAGAATGCGTGTTTACTTATTTTGATGAGAACGGTGTATGTAAATGTGCAATTGATAATGCATATAGTGAAGGCCGAATAAACGTTCAAAAGCCAATCTCTTGTCATCTTTACCCAATTAGACTAAAAGAGTACGTAGAGTTTACTGCAGTAAACTATCATAAGTGGTCTGTTTGTGAGCCTGCAGTTGATCTTGGTAGACAAAAAGGATTGCCTCTTTTCCGATTTTTGAAAGAACCTTTAATACGAAAATTCGGTGAAAATTGGTACAATGAAGTATGTGAAGCGGCCATACTTATTGAAAAAAACAACGAAAACAGTTGAAAATCGAAATCTTTGTTTTATTTTTGCACATATATATTTAAAATGTGCAGTTGTGACATCAACAATTTCAAAAACCAAAATAGACCTTATAGACGTGGCTCGACAACTTTTCGCAAAGAATGGTGTCGAAAATACGACTATGAATGATATTGCTAAAGCATCACAACGTGGTAGACGAACACTATATACTTATTTCAACAGTAAGAATGATATATATAAAGCTGTTATTGAGTCTGAACTAGATATGTTGTACAAAAAGCTTGATGAGGTTATCCGTCGCGATATGCCTGCAGATGATAAATTGATAATGCTGGCATTCACAAGACTCAATGCTATAAAAGAGGTTGTGACCCGAAATGGAACTTTGAAGGCTGATTTTTTCAGAGATATTTGGCAGGTAGAAACTGTTCGTAAAGGTTTCGATAATAAAGAGATTTATTACCTTGAGGTCATCATTAAAGATGGGTGTGAAAAAGGAATATTTCATCTAAAAAACATCAAGCAAACAGCAGAAATATTGCATTACGCTTTTAAAGGGTTGGAAGTTCCGACCATCAGAGGTGCTCTGAAGCTTGATTACAGCAAAAAAAGTGACAGAGAGTTAATATCCAATCTGATCTTTAAAGGTTTGTATTCTCAATGATAAGCAATTACTTATTAGTTATAAGTAATATTTGTTATAAACAGAACTATTTAATTAGAAAACAACTCAAATGAAACTATTAGAAGGTAAGACTGCGCTTATAACCGGAGCTGCAAGAGGCATCGGTAAAGCCATTTCATTAAAATTTGCATCTCAAGGTGCCAATATTGCATTTACAGATTTAGTAATCGATGAAGTAGGTAAAGCAACAGAGGATGAGATCTCTTCTCTTGGAGTTAAGTGTAAAGGTTACGCATCGAATGCTGCCAACTTTGAAGAATCACATAAAGTAGTGGATGAGATAATGAAAGATTTTGGTAGAATAGATATTCTTATTAACAATGCAGGTATTACTAAAGACGGACTCATTATGAGAATGAGTGAACAGCAGTGGGATGCTGTTTTAAATGTGAATCTGAAATCAGCTTTTAATTTCATTCACGCAGTAACACCAGTAATGATGCGTCAGAAATCAGGAAGCATTGTTAATATGAGTTCTGTTGTTGGCGTTTCAGGAAATGCAGGTCAAGCAAACTATTCAGCTTCTAAAGCCGGTATGATTGGACTTGCCAAATCAACTGCAAAAGAATTAGGGTCGCGCGGAATTCGTGTAAATGCAATAGCTCCCGGTTTCATTATCACTGATATGACCGGACAACTTTCTGAAAATGTTCAAAAAGAATGGACAAAGCAAATACCACTAAGGCGTGGAGGTACTCCTGAAGATGTTGCGAATGTTGCATTATTTCTTGCGTCTGATCTCTCTTCGTATGTTAGTGGGCAAGTAATAAATGTCTGTGGAGGAATGAACAGCTAATATGAATGTTCTTTACGAAGACAATCATATAATTATTATTAATAAAAGAGCCGGTGAAATCGTACAAGGCGATAAGACCGGCGACAAACCGTTGTCGGAAATTGTTAAAGAGTATCTCAAAGAGAAATACAACAAGCCCGGCAACGTTTTTTGTGGTGTCACACATCGTCTTGACAGACCAACAAGTGGAGTAGTGGTATTTGCAAAAACAAGCAAGGCTCTTTCGAGACTAAACGAGATGTTCCGAAATGATTCTGTCGAAAAGTTATATTGGGCTATAGTTAAGAACCGACCACTTCGAACAGAGGATGTGTTGATACATTATCTAATTAAGAACGAGAAAAACAACAAGTCTACTGCATACAATACAGAAAAACCTCAAGCAAAAAAAGCTGTGTTGCACTACAAATTGATTAGTACATCACAAAATTATAATTTACTGGAGGTTGATCTAGAAACAGGTCGTCATCATCAAATCAGATGTCAGTTGTCTAAAATTGGTTGCCCGATTAAAGGAGACCTGAAATATGGAGCTGATCGCTCAAACCCTGACGGAAGTATAAGTCTCCATGCTAGATATATTTCATTTATCCATCCGGTATCTAAAATAAAAATTGAAATAACTGCTCCCGTTCCTGATGATAATCTTTGGAAAGCCTTCGAAGCATCAGTTTAGTATCGCAATATCTGTTTATCTTTCACCTTATTCTAACATCAGTGGCCGATTCCTCGAACGCAATACATTCCATTGAGACACTTTCGTCATTCTTCTTGCTTTTATTTAATTTATCATCCATTTCCATGTACATCAAGAGTCCATTTTCATATTTTTTAATGAAAGATTTCATTTCCTTAGACATATTAGCAATACCTTTACCCCCAGTATTTCCAAACTTAACATTAACATCAGGTGCAAAATATACCATGATTTTTTGTTCTTCGTTTTCAATCTGATAGCCTTTGCAGTTATATCCAAGATATTCACGATCAGGTAACTCAGTGAATTTGTATTTTAAACTATTGTCTATGCTTTCATCATTTGGCATTGGTTCAACTTTTATTTCTCTGGCCAAAATCGTTTCGTCTGATTTAATAATAACAATATTTTTTGGATTATCGAATACTATTATTGTATTAGGAGACGCTTCGGTTTTTATTCCTATATAAGGTTCATTTTTGTTGAAAAGGTAATTTATATGCATGTCACCACTCTCAGTAACCATCTTTAAAGTATAGTTATAATCAAAATGGTATAATTCAGGAAGTTGAGACAGATCTACTGCTTTTCCACCAAAGTCAAACATACCACCAATATTTGGATTTAGTATTTTATCCATAGCTTCTGCTGTCTGCTCTGCAGCTTTTTCTGCAGTTTTATCTACAATAACGTCCTCTGTTTTTTCTAGAACTCTGTTTTTTAGTCTGTCAAGAAACTGGGCATTTGCAATGTTCACAAATCCGAATGTAACAACTATTAGTGTTAATATTTTTACTGTTTTCATTGTCGTATTGTTGTTTGGCTATAAAATATAACTTTTGGTTGAATTGAAAAAATTAAATGTTTTTAAACCAATCTTCAAACTTATCGCCTATAATCGGAACAACTTTTTCTTTACTATTAATTGCATTTAAAAGTCCAACAATCCACATATAAAGAAGTATAAAGAAGCCTATAATACTTACGATCCAGCCAAGAATTGGAATAATGTTAACGATGCCAAGAGCCAAACTGGTTAATACAATACCTAAAGATTGCCTTATATGAAATCTTGCAAACGGTTCTTTTTTCTCATTATTCATTACGAATGCGATCACTAAACCAATAACAGTTAAATAAGAGATAATGGCAATATTTTTGCCCGGTACATCATTTGTTACTTCTGTTTCCATGATTATTTTGTTTTATTTATTAAAGTGTAAATTTACCTTATATTGGATTTCAATAATACATATAAAAAAAGAGTTTAATTCAGACAATCACCTCACATCCACTACTTAACACACAAGTGAAAAAATAGTTTAACAAAAAAAATCAAACTGTGAAAATTTAACAAAAATATTTATTAATGGTAGTGTTATATGTCTGATTATAATGATTGTATATTTGATTGTTGCAGTTAGTAATTATCAATAAAGTGTTTTTGTTTCTGGTTTCTACATAAAAATATTACATTTGCATTAGAGATTAAAATCAAAAAATAATAAATGAAACCTACATTATTTGTATTAGCAGCTGGCATGGGAAGTCGCTACGGAGGTTTAAAGCAGCTTGATGGCGTAGGGCCAAGTGGTGAAACCATTATGGACTATTCAATTTATGATGCTGTAAATGCTGGTTTTGGAAAACTAGTTTTTGTAATCCGTAAAACGTTTGAAGAAGATTTCAGAGAAAAAATTGTAAAGAAGTATGAGAAAAAAATACCTGTAGAGCTGGTATTTCAAGAACCTGAAAATTTACCTGAAGGATTTAAACCAAATCCCGAAAGAGTAAAACCATGGGGTACTAACCATGCTGTGATGATGGGAAAAGATGTGATTAATGAGCCTTTTGCAGTTATTAATGCAGACGACTTTTATGGTCGTGAGAGTTTTAAGATTCTTGCAGACTTCCTTTCAACGTTGGAAGACAGTGAAAACAAATATTGCATGGTAGGGTACAGAATTGGTAACACACTTTCAGAGAGTGGTACAGTTGCCCGCGGAGTTTGTGAAACAGATGAAAACGGCAACCTTACAGGAGTAGTTGAACGTACTCAGGTTAAACGTATTGATGGAAAAGTTTGCTATAAAAATGAAAATGACACTTGGGTTGCTGTAGATGATAACACTCCGGTATCTATGAACATGTGGGGATTTACTCCTGATTACTTTAAATATTCAGATGATTATTTTGTAAAATTTCTGACTGAAAACAAGGATAATATAAAAGCAGAGTTTTTCATACCGTTGTTGGTTAATCATCTTATATTAAATAATACTATAGCGGTTAAGGTTCTGGATACTCCATCAAAATGGTTCGGTGTAACATATGCAGATGACCGTCCGGATGTAGTGGCTAAGTTAAATAAACTTTCAGAAGATGGTACATACCCGACACCACTTTGGTAATTCCGATATATAAGTTTTTACTAATATTACATTATGTGGTTAGATGCTGTAATCATTCTACTGTTGATATTGCTGAATGGTTTTTTTGCACTTTCTGAGATAGCAATTGTCTCAGCTAAGAAAAACAAACTTGAGGCAGCAAATAAGAATGGTTCAAGTGGAGCAGCAAGAGCATTAAGACTGCAGTCTGATCCTGATAATTTTCTATCTTCTGTTCAGGTAGGAATCACTTTGATTGGTATTATAAACGGTGCCTATGGAGGACAAGCATTTTCGAGTGAACTTGTACCCTTTTTTGAACGGTTTGAGGTCTTAGCTCCTTTCGCAGAAGGCATATCTATGGTTATTGTTGTGTTTCTGATAACTTATGTTTCAATCGTTATAGGTGAACTGGTACCTAAAACTATTGCATTGAATTATTCAGAGAAAATGGCAATCGCTGTTGCTCCTTCAATCCACATTGTTAGTATTATATTTTATCCTTTCGTAAAACTTTTATCTTTTTCAACTGGTTTTATAAATAAATTGATTGGATTAAAGCCGAAAGATGATATAATTTCAGAAATGGAATTGCGTGCAATGCTTAAAACGGCCTCTCATGAAGGTGTAATAGATGTCGAAGAAAACATTATTCATGAACAGGTTTTCTATTTTTCGGATAAACGAGCTAAACATCTCATGACACATAGAGTTGACGTTGAGTGGGTTGATATAAGTCGTAGCAGAGAAGAAGTGATCGAAGATCTGTTAAAGACAAAGCACAGCAAAATATTAGCTTGTAAAAATAAAATTGACGATTTTGTAGGAATTATCTCAATGAGAGATTTTCTTATGCGTTTAAACAGTAATGAGGATTTTACAATAGATGAACTTATTATGGAGCCAATAATTGTTCCAAATACTGTTCGTGCTCAAAAAGTACTGGAAAACTTTAAGAATAGCTATAAGTTTGTTGCAGTTGTTGTGGATGAATATGGCAGTCTCGACGGAATTATTACAATACATGATATATTCGAAAACATAGTTGGAAATGTACCGGAAGAGACTGATTTTGAATCAACAGAACCCCTTATTTTTATGCGAGATGATAATTCTGCTCTTGTAAGCGGTGAAGCACCTATAGAGATACTAACTCAGTTTTACGAAGACTTTATTGTTGATTTCGATAAAATAGATTATTCTACTGTTGCAGGTTTTGTATTTACCTGTATTAATAAAATTCCCGGTGTTGGAGATAAGTTTGAATATAAAGACTTAATCTTTGAAATCGTGGATGTTGATGGAAATAAAATTGATAAAATATTGATAACGAGGAAGATAGAGACTAATGAAGTGACTATATAAATTAGCTCAATGATTTTTTTTATGTTTTATAACACAAAAAAATGTTAGGTACATACAAATTTCTGTGTTAATTTTACACCAATTTTAAAAGATCAATCTTCATCCTTATCTTAATTTAAAAACCAAGAAAATAACATGAACGAAATGTATAGCAAGTCCGGTTTGCTTGTTAAAGCTTTTAACAAAATTGTAGATAACAGGCAAATCGGACTATACATTATAACAAATAATGTTGGAAGTGAAGTTACAATCACAAATTATGGTGCTAAAATAGTATCATTGATGGTACCCGATAAAGATGGAAAATTAACAGATGTAGTTTTAGGTCATCCCACAATTGATGAATATCTTTCGTCTGAAGAACCATATTTCGGCGCAGTATGTGGTCGTACAGCAAACAGAATAGCTAAGGGTCGTTTCTCATTAGAAGGCATAAATTATGAGCTAGCTGTAAATAACGGTCCAAATTCTCTACATGGAGGTATTAAAGGATTTAATGCTGTAGTATGGGAAGTCAAAAAGTTATCAGAAAACAGTCTTGAACTATTCTATCTTTCTAAGGATGGCGAAGAAGGTTTCCCCGGGAATCTTTCAGTTTGGGTTACTTATACCTTAACAGAAGATAATTCTCTCGACATTTCATACAGAGCTGAGACAGACAAAACAACTATTCTGAATCTGACTAATCATTCCTATTTTAATCTTTCAGGTGAAGGCGATCCTTATATAGGAGATCACTTATTGGAGTTAAATGCAGACTACTATTTGCCTACAGACGAAACTGCAATACCTTATGGTAGGTCGGAACCTGTGAAAAGTACTCCAATGGATTTTAGTGAAGTATCAGAAATAGGAGAGCGAATTAATGATGATTTCGAACAGCTTAAATTTGGGAATGGCTATGATCATACTTATATACTGAATAAAGATTCGGATAATGAATACTCTTATGCAGGATATTGCGAATCTCCTAAAAGTGGTATAATAATGGAGATGTATACAACTGAACCGGGAGTACAACTTTATACCGGGAACTGGATGACAGGCAATTTTGAAGCTAAAAAAGGACATCGTTATCCCAAAAGATCTGCTGTATGTTTCGAGACTCAACATTATCCTGATAGCATTAATAAAGTCGATTATCCTTCAATAGTATTACATCCTGAAAAAGAATTCGAATCCAGGACTACATACAAATTCTCAGTTAAAAAATAAACATTTTCTATATAACAACAATTAATTCAAAAATAACAAATGACAAACAAACGTGACAAAAACATCGTTGCCATTATTACGATGATGTTTCTATTTGCAATGATCGCCTTTGTGACCAATCTTGCGGCACCAATAGGTGTGATTTGGAGTAACAGATTTGAGGGATCCAACTTTTTAGGCATGTTGGGTAACATGATGAATTTTGCAGCTTATCTATTTATGGGTATACCTGCTGGAAAAATGTTAAGTAAAATCGGTTACAAAAAGACAGCATTGGTAGCAATTGCTGTTGGCTTTGTAGGCGTATTAACTCAATATTTGTCAGGTGTGGTAGATCCTGCCAGCACATTCCTTACATTACCTTCAAATTTTGTAATTTATCTTCTTGGTGCTTTCATTGCAGGTTTTTCAGTTTGTATGCTTAATACAGTTGTAAACCCAATGCTTAATTTACTGGGTGGTGGAGGAAATAAAGGAAATCAGTTAATTCAGATCGGCGGTACTTTCAACTCACTTGCAGGAACTTTAACTCCAATGTTAGTAGGAGCATTGATTGGTACTGTATCTAGAGATACTGCAATTTCGGATGTAAATCCGGTTCTGTATATAGCAATGGGGGTTTTTGCGGTTTCTTTTATTATACTTGGATTCATTCCAATCAATGATCCTGGAGAGAAGAAGAATAAGAAAGTTGTGTATGAAAAGAGTCCATGGGCTTTTAGACATTTTGTACTTGGCACGATCGCAATCTTTGTATATGTAGGTGTTGAAATAGGTATTCCAGGCACACTTAATTTTTATCTTTCCAATATAACCGACAAAGGAGCAGGACTCGATCCTTCTAATGCAGCTACTATAGGTGGCTTTGTTGCCGGAACCTACTGGTTTCTTATGCTTGTTGGTCGTTTCATAGGTGGACTTGTAGGAGGTAAAGTATCCAGTAAAGTGATGCTTTCAACAGTGTCGGGACTTGCAATGATATTAATAATTGCTGCCATACTTACACCGAAAACAGTAACAACGTCTATGCCGGTATTCACCGGATCTTCATTCTCATTAACGGTAGTTCCTTTAAGTGCGCTTTTACTCGTAGTTTGTGGATTATGTACATCAATTATGTGGGGAAGTATTTTCAACCTCGCTGTAGAAGGACTTGGGAAATATACCAGTGCAGCATCCGGAATCTTTATGATGATGGTAGTAGGTGGAGGAATCATCCCACTGATTCAGAATTGGGTAGCTGACCAGTCAACTTACATGTTTTCTTATATTGTTCCGTTAATTGGTCTTGCATACTTACTTTACTATGCTTTGTCAGGCTCAAAAAATGTAAATACCGACATTATTGTTAACGATGAAGATGAGGTAGTTCCAATAGATTTAGCTCCAGAAAGTCTTCCTGTAGAGTAAATAATACAGAAAAAAAAACTACAATTATTGAAAAATATAATTATGAGAAAAGAAGAAATAAAAAAAATATTTAAGGAAAAATTTGGTTGTGAAACCTCAGAAGTTTACACGTCTCCAGGACGTGTAAACTTAATTGGAGAACATACTGATTATAACGGCAGTTTTGTATTTCCCGGAGCTATCGATAAAGGAATGATAGCAGCTATCAGATTTAATGGTACTGAAAAAGTTAGAGCATACGCCATAGATCTTGATGAAAGGTCTGAATTTGGACTAAATGAAGAAGATCTTCCCAATGAAGGATGGGCTAAATATATATTTGGAGTATGTCGTGAAATCATCAAAAGAGGTGGAACAATAAAAGCATTCGATACAGTTTTCTCCGGTGATGTTCCTTTGGGTGCAGGTATGTCTTCTTCAGCAGCGCTAGAAAGTACTTATGCTTTTGCTCTGAATGATTTACTAAATCTGGGAATAGATAAATTTGAGCTTGCACGGATTGGTCAGAGCACCGAACATAATTACGTGGGAGTAATGTGTGGGATAATGGATCAGTTTGCATCAATTTTTGGTAAGGAAGGCCATCTAATTCGTCTTGATACAAAGACAATGGAGTATGAATACTTCCCATTTAATCCAAACGGATATAAACTTGTACTTTTAGATACATTAGTTAAACATGAGCTTGCATCTTCAGCTTACAATGCACGACGCGAATCATGCGAGAATGCAGCAGCAACAATAGCTAAACGTCATTCGGAAGTAGAATTTCTTCGCGATGCTTCAATGAAAATGCTAGATGAGGTGAAGGATGAAATTTCGGAAGAAGATTACATGCGTGCCAAATATGTAATTGAAGAGACTCAACGTGTCAGAGATGTGAGCGCCGCTTTGGAACGTGGTGATTATGAGGCTGTTGGTCAAAAGATGTATGAAACTCATCATGGAATGAGTAAGCTCTATGAAGTTAGCTGTGAAGAGCTTGATTTTTTAAACGATGTAGCCAAAGAACACGGTGTTACCGGATCTCGCGTAATGGGTGGTGGCTTCGGAGGATGTACAATTAATTTGGTTAAAGATGAGTTGTACGATTCTTTTATCAAAGATGCAAAGGAGCAGTTTAATAAAAAATTCGGTCATGATCCGAAAGTGTACGACGTTGTGATCAGCGACGGTGCACGTAAACTGTAATTTTTTTTAATTTATACAAGGTTGGAAGCCAGGAGCTAATATACGTTCCTGCTTCCAACTTTTTTAATCCTTTTTTTTACCATGTTTTACCTTACTGACTATGTTGCATACATATTACGATAATAATAATCAATTTCTTATAGCTGTCGACTGCATTATTTTTGGTTTTAAAAATAAAGAATTAAGCTTACTTTTGACACGCAGACCTGTTGAACCGTTAAAAAACGAATGGTCACTTATGGGTGGTTTTATGGAAGAAGGAGAAAGTCTGACACAAGCAGCTGAAAAAGTGTTGTTTCGTTATACTCAGCAGAAAGATATCTATATGGAACAGGTTGGAGCTTACGGTGAAATCGACCGTGATACTGGTGGGAGAGTTGTTTCGGTAGCATTCTACGCATTAGTGCAAGCCGAAAAATTCAATACTTTACATGCTAAAAAGTTTGATGCAAAATGGATAAATATTAATTAACTACCTAAACTAGTATTTGACCATACACAAATGGTCAATGATGCTATTGAACTTCTCCAGTATAAAGTATCCACTCAACCCATTGCCTTCAAATTTTTCAATTATAAATTTACGCTTACTGAACTTCAAGATCTTTACGAAACAATATACCAGTTGCCATTAGATAAACGAAATTTCCGAAAAAAACTAAACAGTATGAACCTTCTCGATAAGCTAGAAGAGAAGGACAAAGAAAATTCCAATCGAGGTGCTTTTTACTACACTTTCAATAAAGAACGATATAAGCAGTTTCTTGATGAAGGGAAACGCTTTTCTTTATAATTTCAGATAGAATCCAATGTAATTTAAAACAAACAGGTCGCTTAGAATATTTTTCAAAGCGACCTGTATTTATTATCAGAGGTAATCTGAAAAATTTTTGCCCTGATAATTCTCTAAACAACTACTTAATTTTGTTTAGCTGAATTAATAATTTCCATAAATTGTTCCCCTGTAATAGTTTCTTTTTCTAAAAGAAACTTAGAAGATTCATGCATTTTATCAATATTATCCCTTATAATTTGTCTTGCATTCTCCTGAGCAGTATTTATTATACTCATTACCTCTTTATCAATATCTGCAGCGGTTGTTTCTGAGCATATTAGTGAACCGTTACCTCCCAGATATCTGTTTTCATTACTCTCCAGTTGCATCATACCATATTTATCGCTCATACCATATTTTGTAACCATTGCTCTGGCAATTTGTGTAGCCTTTTCAATATCGTTTGAAGCACCCGTGGTAATAGTGTTAAATACTACCTCTTCTGCAGCCCTGCCTCCGGTAAGAGTTGTTATTCTGTTCAGCATATCATCTTTACTCATTAGAAATTTTTCTCCGGTGTCTACCTGCATAGTATATCCTAAAGCACCTGATGTTCGAGGTACAATTGTAATTTTATGTACGGGGGCAGAACCTGTTTGCCGTGCAGCTACCATAGCATGACCTATTTCATGATAAGCAATAATTTCCTTTTCCTTATTAGAGATTACAGATCCTTTTTTCTGTGCACCTGCGATAACAACTTCTACACTCTCCTCAAGATCACTTGTTGAGACAGTATCTTTATTTAGTCTTACTGCACGCAAAGCAGCTTCATTAACAATATTGGCAAGCTCTGCTCCAGAAGCACCTGCCGTTGCACGAGAAACTATATCAAGATTAACATCCTCATGTTTGATCTTTTTAAGATGAACCTTCAGTATTGCTTTTCTGGCATGTAAATCCGGTAGTTCCATCTGAATACGACGGTCGAATCTGCCTGGTCTTAGAAGTGCAGGGTCAAGACTCTCAGGCCTGTTAGTAGCCGCAAGAATTACTACCCCTTTAGTTGCATCAAAACCGTCCATCTCTGTCAGAAGCTGATTGAGAGTCTGTTCGCGCTCATCATTACCTCCGTATGCGTTATCACGTCTTTTACCTCCTATAGCATCAATCTCATCAATGAAAATGATACAGGGAGCTTTTTCATTAGCTTGTTTAAACAGGTCGCGCACCTTTGCGGCACCCATTCCCACAAACATCTGTACAAACTCAGAACCAGACATTGCGAAAAAAGGAACTTTAGCTTCTCCTGCCACAGCTCTGGCAATTAGTGTTTTACCAGTTCCTGGAGGACCTACCAATAATGCACCTTTGGGTAAAACTGCACCCAACCTGGTGTACTTTTCAGGTTTATGAAGAAAATCCACTATTTCAGTAAGTGCCTCTTTTGCTTCATCCTGACCTGCAACATCAGCAAACGTAGTTTTAATTTCCTGATCCGCATATATTTTTGCTTCTTTAGAATTACCAAACTGCATGAAGTTACCTTTAGCCCCAGTAGCTAATCGTTTACTTAACGATCTGAATATCATATAGAATATAACTCCCGGAAGTATCCATAGCAAAAGGAAGTTAATTAAGGGTGAATTCTCTTTTGGTATAACTCTCGTAAATGCGATTTTTCTATTTTCATTGGGGCTGTTTGCATTTAGAAGCCTGTTGACCAAATCATGATCGTTCATTTCTCCGGTCTGATACACAATGTTTTTGTCATCAGTTTTACCTTCCACCGAAAAGTAAATCTTCCCTTCCTCAATCATCACCTCTTTTATCTCACCGGCATCCACTTTTTCCATAAAGTCGCCATAGTCAGTGCTAATAATCTGTCTTTCAACCATGCTTGGGAATACCAGCCAGTTGAATAACAAAACAATTGCAGTTACAATTACGAACCCCCAAATAGGAGAGTACTTTTGATTCTGATTATTATTCAGATTTGGCTTTTACTTTTCTTCATCCATTATATCTTTTCTTTATATTTTTTCTTAGAAGTCTGTCTTACAAACGAAATTATTTAAAATAATTCCTGTTACTTAATTAAGCAACCGGCTAATTAAAAAAAGTATATAATATATAAAGCAAAAGTTGTGCCAGTTAAGACAATTATACAGAATTAATTTTTCAGGTAATAATTTACAGTAGTTACTACCCTCACATTTTTAATGTAAGGAGTGTTTGCATCACGATCAGAAATAGTAAACTGACCCTGAGAAGCGTTCCTGATCTTACCCAGTTTGCTCCCTGAATCCAAGGCAAACTTTTCAGCAGCCTCCCTGGCATTTTTTGTAGCATCTTCAATCATATCCGGTTTGATATTATTCAATCCGGTAAATTCATATAATATATTGTATCGATAATCACCTCCGGTAATTGCAACCCCTTGTCTCAGCAATTCAGTTTGTTCTGAAATCAACTTACGTATTTTATCCACATCAGTTGAAGTAACTGTAATTACAGAAGTTGCATTATATCGATATTGAATAGCTTGATTTATATAACGTTCAGCTTCCATATCGATAATCTCAGGAGGACTAACACTTATTTCATCACGAGATATTCCGTTAGATTCCAAAAACTCGATAATCGTTCTATTTTTACTTTGAATGTTGGTGTACAATGTTTCCATATCATTACCTATATCCTTGTACATCAACGGCCAAATTACCTTATCAGCAGGCACCTCCATTTCTGCAAGACCTTTAACAGTTACAATCCGGTCACGGTCAGTAAAGTTATTTATTCCAGTTAAAAGCAAAAAGCCGAAGATCACAAAACTCACCCCGATAATAATTGATTCTGCAATTAAGTTTTTCATATTCTGTTATTTAATATAAATATTACTGATTACAAATATAAATATATTAATAATCATAAACTCATTTTACACAACTATTTATTTTTTAAAATTTCATTATATACAGCTATATAGTTTTTTGCCATAATTTCTTTTGAGAATTTTTCAGAAACTGTTTTGCGACAATCAGCACGGTCAATAGAGTCAATTTTTTTTATTTTATCGATTACCTCTTCAGGATTTTCTACTAAAAAACCGTTTCTTCCATCTTCAATCAACTCAAATATACATCCTTTATTAAAAGCCACAACCGGTGTTCCGCACGCCATTGCTTCAATAATAGATAATCCGAAAGGTTCATTAAAATTGATAGGGTGAAGCAGTAATCTGGCATTACCTAAAAGCGCATCACGCTTCTCCGGTCCCACACTCCCGATATATAAAATATAATCACCTTTTGGCTCAGGATTAAATGTAAACTGTTACAGATCAATCCCATTTTTCACCAACTCTTCTGTCAACAGTGACGTAACCTGTTCCCACGGTCCATAATGAACCGGAGGAGTACGCCATGCAATAGGGGATAACATCGCTATTTTCATTTCATCTTTTTCATAGAATTAATAATCTCATCAACGCTGATCGTGGCAAACGTGGTCACAACATCAGCAATTGCGTAAGGTAATATCAGTGTACGGTCAATTACCATAGCGCCGCATGTATAAATAACGTTAGGTACATAACCCGAACTCTCATGTTTGGCCGGAGTAATTAGAGGTTTATCCATGCGGCGAATTACTTTACCCGGATCATTCTTATCCAGTAGTAAAGCACCCAATGAATATGTGCGTACAGGCCCCACACCATGAGTGATTACCAGCCAGCCTTCATCAATTTCGATAGGCGAACCGCAATTACCAATTTGAGTAAGTTCCCAATCATAAGTCGGCTTAGCCAGCGGCTGATATTCATGCCATGAAAACAGGTTATCCGATTGCATCAGATATAGTGATTCATTGTCCTGACGTCCCAGCATCATATATCTGCCATTCACTTTTCTTGGAAACAGAGCCATACCTTTATTTTTAACAGCAGGACCACTCAGGGTAGAAATCCTAAACTTTTTGAAGTCGTCTGTCTCCAGCATCTCAGGCATGATTTTTCTTCCATCATACGCGGTAAAAGTTGCATAATATGTTGTACTTCCATCGTCGCGCGTAAATCTCACAAAACGAGCATCTTCAAGGCCATTGCTTTGCGTTGGCGAAGCAGGATAAATTGCCCGCTCTGTAATGTCATCAGTATCAAATTGCAGAGTAAAATTAGAAAGAGCAAGCTTTCTGATTTTATTTGTAGAATTAATCAATTCAGCCTTATTATTATCACTAAATTGATTAATCAGCCTGTTGATTTCATTATCCAAATCACTAAAAGTAAACCGATCAGATAAATTTTCAAACAGTGAAATGTTGAAATTATCTGTAAGATTCAGCTCAACCGCCTTTTGTTTGATAATTTCTTTATAATAAAAATGATCTCTGCGTTCAGGCTCATAAATTACAGGAGAATTCTCACCTACAGATATTTCAAAATCCTTGCTGATCTCACCCTCCATAAAAGTAATTGAGGATATATGACCCTCACCAATAGCTCTAAGGCTAATAATAAATCTTGTAACACCTTCTTTATCCTGTACCGGTTGTGGAACAATTGAAGGATTGAAAAGTGCAGTCGACTCCAAAGCATATTGCTGAGTAAAATAGGCACCTATAAATTGTTTATCCAGTTCGGTAAGTTCAATATTCGCAGGAATACGATGCTTGATGTTTTCGAAATGTCGTAAAAATATCTTCTTAGATGTTTCATCAGGCATATCCAGACGTTCGTGCAGACTATCTACTATTATTTTACGCTTGCTGACAGGTGTTGAAAATATACGATAAAGTAAATGTTCAACCTGAGAGTCGCTTCCCGGCACAAAAGGGCGTACTAGTGTGCGACTCGACGAGGGAAGTATTTTTATCGGATGTTTCTTCATGTTAATTACAAGTTTATTTTTTTAGTTTCACGTAAGTACAGAGAGATATTTTGAAGTGACATCAGCCATGAAATGGTTGATTCAGCACCTTCATTCATGTTTATTCCGTTTGCCATTACCCCGTCATGACTACCCCCTGTTGAAAAATCATAAACAGGTACGTTGATGTCATTATCACCGGTGAACCAGGCCAATGCTTTCAAAGCGTAGCTTCCATATTTATCATCACCGGTATAGGATTCCGCCTGCAAACAAGCATCGATCATACCGTTTGCTTCAAGAGGTTGCTGATCAAACTGAGCTTTATTTTCAGGCGTCAGCCAACCATTATTGCCGATAGGAGAAAAGATGTTACCCCTAAACTGCTTTTCTATCAGCCAATCCAGAATCTTCAATCCCCTCAGGGCCATTTTTTCATCTTTTAGATACCATCCTGAAAAAATCATTGCCTGAGGTACTCTACTATTGCCATAACTTACTTTCTCATCATGCCATAGCCACTCATTGTCAATAGTTTTATCAAAAGTTGAAAATAACTGTTCCGCTTTCTTTTTAAGAAACTCTATTACCTCATTTTCGCCATGTACTAAAGAGTGATGAGTAAGCCCGAGAATCGAATAAGCAAGAGAACGAGGATGATAAATATCCTCCACAGCTTTTAGTCCCATTTTAAACAGACTATCGGAGTGATGATAAAAACCTGTAACTTTTGTATTAGCCGCCACATACCCCAAAGCCCAAATAGCCCTGCCGTTACTGTCATCAGTACCCGCTTCATCCAGCCATTCTCTTGAATAACTCATGAAATTCCTGAACTTACCCTTATCAGCATTATATGCATAGTCAAGGTAAGAGAGATAAATGCTGGTAAGTCTGTTCAACTCATCAACATTCTGAACATCATTTTCAAGCATAACCGTCAGCAAAAGTGCACGAGCATTATCATCTGTACAATAACCATGCGAACGGTTTGGGATACTATATCTTGCATGTTGCAGAATCCCCGTATTATCAGTCATTAGCTGCAAATGATTAAGTTTAAGCGGAGGGTAGGTAAATTTCAATTCACTCTCGTCAGCCAGCTCATATTCCGTTTTCACAACCCCCTCCTCACTGACCATCTTGCTCGACAGGTCATAGTACTGTTTACCAACATTTGGCCAATAACACTCTTTTGCAAGCGCAAGAGCATTCTGAGCTATTGTTTCTCTTTTACTGTCATTTTCCAGTAACTCATTTATTCTATCAGCAAGCTGAACAGAATCTTTAAAGTCAAACAATACACCCCTGTTGTCAGCAAGCATTTCAGTTGCATACCAGAAAGGAGTTGAAATAATTGGTTTTGCTGCCCCCATAGTATATATGAGAGTTCCCGATGAAATCTGTTTCTCGCCAAGATATGGTATCACGTAAATATCACACATTTTAAGATAGCTGAAAAGCTCCTCGTTACTCACAAACCTGTTGACAAAGAGTACATTCTTTTCAAGCCCATGTTTCTTTACAAGTCTGATCAGCGAGTGTCTATAATCTTCACCCTCATGTTTTAATACATGCGGGTGTGTAGCTCCCAGCACTATATACACAGTATCCGGATGCTTTTTTATAACCTCAGGCAGGGCATTTATCACAACTTCGATAGATTTATTTTTAGACAATAAACCAAAAGTCAGGATAACCTTTTTATTCTCAACCCCCAGTTTTTTCTTCAAACCGATAACATCCAGATTTTCTATTTCATGTACACCATGATGAATATGCACAGTTTTAGATTTAGGGATACTATATACATCATTCAGCAAATCCAGTCCTTTTGCCGAGATGCTGACAATCTTTCGCGAAAGTCTTCCCAGCTCACTCACCACTTTCCTCTGGTTTTCCGACGGATCATCAAGAATAGTATGCATAGTAGTTATAACAGGCATACGCAACCTCTTAAGCAGCTGGATTATATGTTTACCATCCTTACCGCCAAATATACCGAATTCATGTTGCAGAATTACAGCGTCAAATTTATTAGTATGCAAGAACTCTGCCGCGTTGATATACGAGCTGATATCGTTCTGTTCAATCTCAAAAGCAACATCCGAGGGGTAATTGTAATTGTTCAGTCCATCGTTAATAGCCAACACGGCAGTTTGTACTCCATTAGCCTTCATACCTTCATTCAGGTCGTGTGTAAAAGTGGCAATGCCACACTTTCGGGGAGGGTAATTCCCAATTAATGCAATTTTATTCATCGCGTATATTTATTTTATAGTTTATATTATTAAAATCGAATCTTGACATAAAAAAATCCCGAAAATTCTGACGGGATTGCAATCCTTAATTGAGCTCATAATATAGTGAAAAAATGCCATAAAAGCAAATCTAAATCTACCTGTTCTTTTATTAGGCGATTACATCGTCCTTATTTCAATTTACTTTAGTTTGTATTTATTGTAAACTTATTGAAGGACTGGACAGGATAAACTCAACACTTAATCCAAAGATTACTTATAGATCACTTATACATAGCTTATCTATATATAAGCTATATATAAGCAATCTTTGTGTGAAGTATGCAAGATTCACTTTGAGTTTATCATCATTCAGCTAAAGAAAATTTAGAGTTCCTAAAAAACGATTACATTTATATTACTATCTATATCTTCAAAAATTTTATCTATCTTTGTATCCTAATATCATACAGTATATAATTAAATTAACAATGCACGCACTATGCAGAGATTAAGACTGGTGCGGTTAATCCTTGAAAACGGGATTGTCTTTCAGGGTAAATCGTTCGGGGCCGAAAGGCCGGCATCGGGAGAGGTGGTTTTCAGTACAGCAATGGTAGGTTATCCCGAAAGCTTGACAGACCCCTCCTACAAAGGACAAATTTTATCACTTACATATCCAATAATCGGAAATTACGGAGTTCCAGCCAAAAGCGAAACAGACGGAATTTCCGATTTTTTTGAGTCTGATCGTATCCATGCATCAGGATTGATTGTGCAGGATTATTCAGATGACTATTCTCACTGGAGCGGCACTGAAAGCCTCGGAGAGTGGCTGAAAAGAGAGAATATCCCCGGTATCTGCGGAATAGACACTCGTAAGCTCACAAAGATTCTCAGAGAAGAGGGTTCGCTGCTTGGTAAAATTGTTTTTGAAGAAGATCATGAGACAGATGAGAATTCTGTTTTCAGTGCGGCAGACTATAATGATGATAGTACCGATTTTTATAATCCCGAAAATGATAATCTTGTTGCAGAAGTAAGCTGTAAAGAGATCATTGAATATGGCAAAGGAGATAAAAAAGTGGTTCTTATTGATTGTGGAACTAAACTTAATATAGTGCGTGAGCTTATTAAACATGGAGTCAGCGTGATTCGCGTGCCATGGGATTATGACTTCAACACGCTTGATTTTAATGGAGTGGTAATATCAAACGGTCCGGGCAATCCGAATCATTGTGTTGCAACAATCGGGAATATCCGCAAAGCTTTGAATAACGAAAAACCGATATTCGGAATTTGCATGGGCAATCAGTTGCTGGCTAAAGCTGCAGGAGCTATAATATATAAGCTGAGATATGGTCACAGAAGTCACAATCAGCCGGTTAGAAGGATAGGGAGCAACCAGTGTTTCATAACTTCTCAGAATCATGGATATGCAGTGGATGAATCGTGTTTAAGCAGTGACTGGGAACCTTGGTTTGTGAATATGAACGACGGTACAAATGAGGGTATAAGGCATAAAACCAAACCTTTTTACTCGGTTCAGTTTCACCCTGAAGCTAAGGGAGGTCCGAATGATACCAGGTTTTTCTTTGACGAGTTTGTAAAGTTGATAGTTAATCACTGACAGAATATTTAAGTGAATTAATTATTAATGATAATATTTGAATTTTGACTAAAGAGATGTAATCAATTAAGAGAAATAAAGGATGACAAATCGAATATTAGAGAATATTAAAAAGGTGCTGGTACTTGGGTCAGGAGCCCTTAAGATTGGTGAAGCAGGAGAGTTTGATTACTCAGGTTCCCAGGCACTTAAAGCACTTAGCGAAGAGGGTGTTGAGACTGTCCTTATCAATCCGAATATTGCAACGGTGCAGACCTCGGAAGGTGTTGCCGATAAAATATACTTTTTGCCTGTTACACCCTATTTCGTGGAGAAAGTGATAAAAAGAGAGCAGCCTGACGGTGTTCTACTTGCATTTGGGGGGCAGACAGCACTAAATTGTGGTGTGCAGCTTTACAAGTCGGGTGTTTTCGAAAAATATGGTGTAGAGGTTCTGGGTACTCCCGTACAGGCAATAATGGATACGGAAGACCGTGATCTGTTTGTCAAAAAACTTAATCAGATTGAAGTTAAAACGATTCAGAGTTACGCGGTATCTTCTGTAAATGAGGCACTTGAATCGGCAGAAAAACTTGGTTATCCTGTTATCGTAAGAGCAGCTTATGCACTTGGAGGTCTGGGTTCAGGCTTTTGCAAAGATGCTAAAGAACTCAGAGAGCTGTCTGTGAAGGCATTAAATTACTCTGATCAACTGCTAATCGAGAAGTCGCTTAAAGGCTGGAAAGAGATTGAATATGAGGTTGTTCGTGATAGATACGACAACTGTATAACGGTGTGTAATATGGAGAATTTTGATCCGTTGGGTATACACACCGGCGAAAGTATTGTCGTTGCACCTTCTCAAACACTCACCAACTCAGAATATCACAAGCTTCGCGAACTGGCTATCAAGATAGTTCGCCATATAGGAATAGTTGGTGAATGTAATGTTCAATACGCACTTGATCCGGAATCTGAAGATTACAGGGTGATTGAGGTGAATGCGCGGCTTAGTCGCTCTTCTGCCCTGGCATCAAAGGCAACAGGTTATCCTTTGGCTTTTGTGGCAGCTAAACTGGGACTTGGGTACGGACTATTTGACCTTAAAAATTCTGTTACCAAAACCACCAGTGCCTTCTTTGAGCCTGCACTTGATTATATTGTTGTGAAAATTCCCCGCTGGGATTTGGGGAAATTCAGCGGTGTATCTAAAGAGATAGGTTCAAGCATGAAGTCGGTTGGCGAGATAATGTCAATCGGCAGAACTTTTGAGGAGGCTATTCAGAAAGGGCTGCGGATGATTGGTTTGGGTATGCACGGCTTTGTGGAAAATAAGGAGCTGATAATTCCTGATATTGATAAAGCATTGAGGGAACCGACAGACCAGCGTATATTTGTGATTAGCAAGGCTTTCCGGCAAGGTTATACTGTTGATGAGATTCATGAGCTTACAAAAATTGACCGTTGGTTTTTAAGTAAACTTCGCAATATTGTTGATACTGCAGAGAAATTGGAAGATATTCGCATTTCTCGGTTTTATTTGCAATTAAGCGGCAACAATGACTATTACACTGATTTTGAAGAACATATTGAAATTTTAGAGCTTCTGGTGCATGCCAAAAAACAAGGTTTTTCAGATTTTCAGATTGCAAGAGCAGTGTACAAGGATTACACCAATGATTTTCATACTCGGCAAATAAGATCATATAGGAAAGCACATGGTATACTTCCTTTTGTTAAGCAGATAGATACACTGGCAGCGGAGTTTCCCGCTCAGACAAATTACCTGTACCTTACATACAACGCATCAGAGAGTGATGTAAAATATTTTGGTGATCACCGATCAGTGATCGTACTGGGGTCAGGGGCTTACAGAATAGGATCGTCGGTTGAATTCGACTGGTGCTCGGTTAACGCCCTGAACACCGTTCGCAAAGAAGGTTACCGCTCTGTAATGATCAATTATAATCCGGAGACAGTATCAACGGATTATGATATGTGCGACAGGCTCTATTTTGATGAGCTGTCTTACGAAAGGGTTATGGATATTATTGATTTGGAAAACCCACATGGTGTGATTGTTTCTGTTGGAGGACAGATACCTAATAATCTGGCGGTCAGACTTGATAATGCAGGGGTGAATATCCTGGGTACTTCAGCAAAAAGTATTGATAATGCAGAGGATAGGCATAAATTCTCCTCGATGCTTGACAGGCTTGAGATTGATCAGCCGAGATGGAAGGAGCTTACAACGCTGGATGATATTCATAAATTCGTGGATGAGGTTGGCTTTCCTCTGCTGGTTAGACCTTCTTATGTTTTATCAGGTGCAGCAATGAATGTTTGCTCAAATAAACCTGAGCTGGAACGCTTCTTGACACTGGCAACTGAGGTATCGAGTATATACCCTGTTGTGGTTTCAGAATTTATTGAAGATTCCAAGGAAATTGAGATGGATGCTGTGGCACAAAACGGAGAGCTGGTGGCTTATGCAATATCTGAGCATGTGGAGTTTGCAGGAGTTCATTCAGGTGATGCCACAATCTTGTTTCCCGCTCAGAAAATATATGTGCAGACCGTCAGGAGGATAAAGCAGATAACGCGGCAAATTGCAAAAGCACTTAATATATCAGGACCATTCAACATTCAGTTTCTTGCGAAGGATAATTATATTAAAGTTATCGAGTGTAATCTAAGAGCATCAAGATCATTTCCTTTTGTATCCAAAGTGTTGAAAATAAACTTAATAGAGCTGGCTACTAAAGTGATGCTTGGTATTAAGGTTGAGAAGCCGGAGAAATCGGCTTTTGAACTTGATTATGTAGGAATAAAAGCGCCTCAGTTCTCGTTTACACGATTGCAGAAGGCCGACCCGGTTCTTGGTGTTGATATGGCATCAACCGGTGAAGTGGGGGCTATCGGCAGTCATTTTGATGATGCACTGCTCACATCAATGCTTGCAGTGGGATATCGTATTCCTCAAAAAAATATAATGATTTCTTCGGGTGGGACAAAGTCTAAGGTAGCTCTGCTTGAAGCTTGCCGTTTACTTAGGGATAAAGGGTACAATCTTTTTGCAACAGGAGGAACAAAAAAGTTTTTGGAAGAAAATGGAGTTGAGAGTACCTTTGTAGCTTGGCCGGATTATAAAAATGCGGAACTGAAAGTTAATGAAATGATAGCCGAAAAGAGATTCGACCTGATCATTAATATTCCGAAGAATCTGACTGAAAGGGAGCTCACAAACGGTTACATGATTCGCCGAGGTGCCATAGACTATAATATACCGCTTATCACAAATGCAAGACTGGCAGGTGCTTTCATTAAAGCTTTCTGCAGAATTACGCAGGATGATATTAAGATTAAACATTGGGAAGAATATAATTGATAAATATAATATAAATGGATCAATCTATTAAAAAAGTAATTTTACTGGGTTCCGGTGCCCTGAAAATCGGACAAGCGGGGGAATTTGACTATTCGGGTTCACAAGCTCTGAAAGCTATGCGTGAAGAGGGTATAGAAACAGTACTGATCAACCCGAATATAGCTACTATCCAGACATCTGAAGGGGTGGCCGACAAGGTGTATTTCCTGCCAATCACTCCTTATTTCGTTGAGAAAGTGATTCAGAAAGAGAAACCTGACGGGATTCTTCTGGCTTTTGGGGGACAGACGGCATTGAACTGCGGTACTGAGCTTTACCAAAGCGGTACGCTTGAAAAATATAATGTAAAGGTACTGGGAACTTCGGTTGATGCGATAATGATTACGGAGGATCGTGATCTTTTTGTAAAGAAACTTGACGAGATTGATGCAAAAACTCCTCAATCAAGGGCTGTAGAGTCGCTTGAAGAAGCGCTTGAGGCTGCTAACGAAATTGGCTTTCCAATAATGCTGCGTTCTGCTTATGCGCTTGGGGGACAGGGTTCAGGTATCTGCGAAAATGAGAAAGAATTCACAGAACTTTGTAAAAGTGCACTCTCATTCTCAAATCAGATATTGATTGAAGAGAGTCTGAAAGGATGGAAAGAGATTGAGTTTGAGGTAATAAGGGATAAAAACGACCACTGCTTTACTGTTGTTCCAATGGAGAATTTTGATCCTCTTGGTATTCATACTGGTGAAAGTATTGTTGTTGCACCGATTATTACTCTCCGTCAGGATCAGATTGAACTACTTGAAGATGTAGCCAGAAGGGTAGTTCGCCATATTGGAATAGTTGGTGAATGTAATATTCAATATGCTTTTAATGCGGAAACAAATGATTACAGAATTATTGAGATAAATGCACGACTAAGTCGCTCTTCCGCTCTGGCATCCAAAGCTTCAGGTTATCCCCTGGCATTTGTTGCTACAAAGTTAGCTTTAGGTTATACATTAGACCAGATAGGTGAAATGGGTACGCCTAACTCTGCCTACACAGCACCTAAGGTGGATTATATGATTGTTAAGATTCCTCGCTGGGATTTAAATAAATTCTACGGAGTGAGTCACGAGATCGGGTCATCAATGAAATCCGTGGGTGAGGTGATGTCAATTGGGCAGTCGTTTGAAGAGGTCATCCAGAAAGGTTTGCGAATGATCGGGCAGGGGATGCACGGTTTTGTGGGCAACAGAGAAATCACTTTCGATGATGTTGAAGAATCGCTTTCAAAACCTACCGACCTGCGTATTTTTGCAATTGCTGATGCATTTGAAAAAGGATATAGTGTAGAGAAGATTGAAGAGCTCACTAAAATTGATCCGTGGTTTCTTGGGAAGCTGGAGAATATTTACAATTATTCAAAAGTAATTTCTTCATATAATAAAATTGAAGATCTTCCCGAAGATGTACTTCGTGAAGCTAAGCGACTTGGTTTCTCCGATTTCCAGATTGCCAGATTCATTGAGGAACCTGAAGGAAATATGGAGACAGAGCAGATAAGGGTTCGCAATCATAGGAAAAGTCTGCAAATCACTCCTGTAATCCGCAGAATTTATACAGTTGCCTCTGAACATCCAGATAAGACCAACTATCTCTATTTCACTTATGGTGATGTAAAACCACACACTCCATACAAAGAAGATGGGAAAGAAGCTGTAATTGTGCTTGGGTCAGGCGCTTATCGAATTGGATCATCTGTTGAGTTTGACTGGTGTTCTGTTAACGCTGTACAAACAGCGCGTGAGCTTGGTTATGACTCAGTTATGATCAATTACAATCCGGAGACTGTTTCCACTGATTATGATATGTGTGACAGGCTCTATTTTGATGAGCTTACATTTGAGCGTGTGCTTGATGTGATTGATGTAGAAAATCCTAAAGGAGTTATTCTTTCTGTAGGCGGACAAATTCCTAACAACCTTGCGATGAAACTTCATCGTCAGGATGTTCCTATACTTGGTACACAGCCTACATCAATTGACAGAGCAGAAAACAGACATAAATTCTCGGGAATGCTTGATGATCTTGGAATTGATCAGCCGAGATGGAAAGAGGCGAGTAGTGTAGAAGAAATTGATGCGTTTATAGATGAGGTTGGTTTTCCTTTACTTATAAGACCTTCTTATGTACTTTCAGGAGCAGCAATGAATGTTTGCTATGACAGAGATCAGATGCATACTTTCTTGAAAATGGCAGTGAATGTCTCCAAAGAATATCCTGTAGTGATTTCTAGTTTCATGCAGAATGCAAAAGAGATTGAGTTTGATGCAGTTGCAAAAGAGGGTGAGGTAGTTGAATATGCTATTTCAGAGCATGTTGAGTTTGCAGGTGTTCACTCAGGTGACGCCACACTGGTTTTCCCCGCGCAAAAGATCTATTTCGAGACAATGCGAAGGGTAAAAAAGATCTCAAAACAGATTGCAAAGGAACTTAACATAAGCGGACCCTTTAATATTCAGTATCTGGCAAAGAACAACGACATCAAGGTTATCGAGTGTAACCTAAGGGCAAGTCGCTCGTTCCCATTCGTTTCCAAAGTGTTAAAGCAAAACTTTATAGATACGGCAACACGCATTATGCTGGATGCACCTTATAGTAAACCGGACAGTTCAGTTTTTGATCTGGAATATATAGGTGTGAAAGCATCACAATTCTCATTCTCCAGATTACAGAATGCAGACCCCGTGCTGGGAGTTGATATGTCGTCAACAGGTGAAGTAGGTTGTATAGGTGATGATTTTTCTGAAGCTATACTTAAATCGATGCTCTCTGTTGGATATAAAATCCCTAAAAAAGCAATACTGATATCTTCGGGAGAGATGAAATCGAAGGTTGACCTACTTGATGCTTGTAAGCTATTGGGAGAAAGGAATTATGAACTTTATGCAAGTCATGGCACCCAGAAATTTCTGGTTGATAATGGTATTAAGGCAACCGAAGTTGATTGGCCTGATGAGGATGGTGAAAATAATATCCTGACTATGATAGCTGATAAAAAGTTTGATCTTATAATCAATATCCCTAAGGATGTTACTCGCAGAGAACTAACTAACGGATATAATATACGTCGTGGAGCAATAGACTATAATATTCCGTTAATTACTAATGCGAGGCTGGCAAGTGCTTTTATTACAGCTTTCTGTACATTAGATCTTGATGATGTTCATATAAAAAGTTGGGACGAATATTGATTAAACAGGGATAATTTTTCTTCTGTAATTACCTACTTCTGGTATTTAAAGCGTCTTATGCTTCTCTTGGGAGTTTTATCAAACTCCTCTTCCTGAATGCGAAATGAAGCAATGCGACTATAAATAGGTAGAGTGGAATTCACGTCATTAATTATATTAGTGAATAGTGAGTTCCACTTTTCTTCATCTATTTCTTCTGCTTTAAGAACATCTTTATCAGGAACTATAAGGGCGATAATCTTTTTGTTTTCACCTATTACAAGAACTTCTTCGATATAATTTGAGCTACTTAGTTTTTCCTCTATCTCCTCAGGGTAAATATTCTGTCCGGAAGGTCCTAATAATAGATTTTTGTTTCTTCCTTTAATAAAAATGAAGTTATCCTTATCTATTGTGCCAAGATCTCCAGTTTTAAGCCACCCGTCATCTGTGAATGTATCTTTGGTTGCTTCTTCATTCTTATAATAGCCGAGCATCAGATTGCTTCCTTTAGTAAGTATTTCTCCTACGACATTTTCCTGATTTCTCGAATCAATTTTTACCTGCATCCTGTCGACAACCTTCCCTGAAGAGCGTTTTTTATATTCCTTCCAGTAAGCATAAGAAATGAGTGGACCACACTCAGTCATACCGTAACCTACTGTGAACGGAAATTTTATCTTCTTGAGGAAGTTTTCTACATCTTTGTTTAAAGCAGCACCACCAATAACCACTTCATCAAGATTTCCACCAAAGAATTCAATCATCGATTTGCGCACTTTAGAATATACAACAGAATTTAGCAAAGGAATTTTAATTAAAGTTGCAGCTGAACCCTTTTTTATTTTAGGGAATACAACCTTTGTAACAATTTTTTCCAGAATCAGTGGAACAGCAAGTACAAGTTTAGGTTTGGTCTTAGCAAAAGCATCCTTAAGAATTTGTGGAGAAGGAGTCTTGCCAAGAAAGTGAATATGGCAACCGAGAGAAATGGAATTCAGAATCTCAAATGCTAAGCCGTAAGTATGTGCCATTGGAAGCATACAAACAATATTATCACCTGCTTTTATAAAATTCACATTCTCGTTGGCATATTTAGTGTTTGACCAGAGGCTTCGGTAGGGTAGCATAACACCTTTAGGGCTGCTGGTAGTTCCTGAAGTATAATTTATGATTGCCAGCTCTTCAGGCTTATCAGTTCTGAAATTTATATCATTTACAAAAAAACCCTTCTTGTATTTTTTCTCGAAGTAAGCAGGTGCTTCAGACATAAACTCTTTTAACTCATCAGAGTTTGATTTTAGGAGAGTGAATTTGTCTAATGAAAAAACAGTTTCAGTTTTAGGGATAGCAGTTTCATCAATACCGGACCAAATGGCTTCATCAACGAAGAACATTTTTGAATCGGAGTGATCTACAATAAACTGAACGCTACCTTTGTCAAATTCATTTAATATATTTACAGAAACAGCTCCATAAGAGAGTGTAGCGAAGAAAACGATTGCCCAGTTTGAGCTATTTCTTCCACATAATGAAATTTTATCTCCACGCTGTACACCGGCAACCTTAAAAATATCATGTAGTTGATCAATTTCGCGAGCAAAGTCTCTGTAGTAAAGTGTTTTTCCCTCGTAATCTGTCATTGAAGGCAGATCCCAATGATTTCTGATACTCTGCTCAATTATGCTTAAAAAACTGTTTTGAATCATTATTTTATTTCTTATGTTAAATTTCCAGACCTAAAGTTACACATTAAATAAAAACAAGCAAGAGTTTTTATTTTTTAATTACTAACGCACTACGTTTTTGTAAAAATAGTTATTTACACACATAATTAATAATTTGCATTATTATTAGTTGTAAATTGGCTTTTTTTATACTTAAAATTTCGTATTCAAATTATTTTATCTTACTTTTACAAATAGTTTTTCTAAATCTGTGGGAAAGTATAAGTTTTGTAAGAAATATTTGTAATGTAGTCCCATAACTATGAATTATTGATTAATCTGCCTTTTATCTTACCTAAAGATAATCGAGAATAGGTTAAAATAATATAAACATGAAATAATAAAGAAAACACTTATGTCATCAATTTCAAGAAGAAAGTTTTTAGAAACCGGTGCACTTGCGGCAGCCGGGTTGACCATTGTACCCTCATCGGTACTTGGAAAGAGTATGGGCTATAAAGCTCCAAGTGATAAGCTCAACATTGCTGCTGTTGGTATTGGAGGTATGGGTAACTCAAACCTCAATAGTCTGCAGAGCGAGAATATTGTTGGTCTTTGTGATGTAGACTGGAAATACAGCCAGCGTGTGTTTGAAAAATATCCTAATGCTAAAAAGTATTACGATTACAGACGCATGTATGATGAGCTTGGCAAAACTATCGACGGAGTTGTAGTAGCAACTTCAGACCATACTCACGCTATTATTACAGCTGATGCTATGACTATGGGTAAACACGTTTATGTGCAAAAACCTCTGACACACAGTGTTTACGAATCACGTCTTTTAACAAGGCTGGCTAAGAAATATAAAGTGGCAACCAGCATGGGTAACCAAGGTTCTTCAGGAGCAGGTGTACGTCAGGTAATCGACTGGATTGCAGATGGTCAGATTGGTGAAATTACTAAAGTTGAAACATTTACCGACCGTCCTATCTGGCCACAAGGTTTAATGATTCCCAAAGAAATACATAAAGTACCTTCTACATTAAACTGGGATCTTTTCATTGGGCCGGCTAAGAAACGCCCGTTTAATGAAATTTATCACCCATGGAACTGGCGCGGATGGTGGGATTTTGGTACAGGTGCTCTTGGTGATATGGCTTGCCATATT
>DHCC01000010.1:0-3676 GCA_002398875.1 Bacteroidales bacterium UBA4912
GGGAGAAACTCGATAAGTTGAGCGAAAATGTATTTGCCACTAAGCATTCTATCCATTTTTTTGATAATGGATGTGAAAATAGCAATTCAAATCGTGGACATCTATTTTCGCTTGTAAATATCATTGTTTCAATGTTATATCTATTGAATTTAAAAGTTTAAGTGGACACTAGTGAACAAATATAATAAAAAAAGACAATCATGTCAACTACAACATGGCTTAAACAAAGGGTTTTAGAAGAGTTTTTGTCCACTTCTCACTCATCATCCGCTTATTATCGGCTTATATCTGGTTTATATTCGGCTTATTACCGGCTTATATTTAAATAAGTCATATTTATACTCATTATAAACAACATTATAACTAAACTTAAGTAAAACAAGGCTAATTACCTTTTGATTTTCGGATATTTTTAGTTAAATTGCAGAATGATAAAACATTTTCAAATATTATGGCAAAAGGTTCAATTTTTGGCACCCTATCCGGTAAGATAGGCACAGTAGTGGTTTATGAGAGAAATGGCAAACAGATTGTAAGATCAAATCCTGAACAACGGGATCCAAAAACTCCGGCTCAGTTGGCTCATCGTATGAAGTTTTCGCTGGTTAACAAGGGTATGTCTCCTCTTAATAAAATAATTAAATTTGGTTATCGTAACAGTGAAAAGAATTACAGAAAACTGGTTGGCGTGGCTTATCACACTGCTATTGTCGGTGAGTATCCCGATTTCGCTTTGGATTACAGCAAGATTCAGATTGCTGAGGGTGATCTGCAGTTGCCGGATAACGTGACAATAAAGGCTGAAGTGGGAAATAATATTGTCAGTTTTTGTTGGGATCCGCAAATGGCAAACAGATCACAACCTGGCAGAGAGAGTGATATGGTTAATATTGTTTGCCTTTACGAATCATTTCCTGTTGCAGAAAATCTGCTTAACACTGCCAGGCGTTCAGACGGCAATGCAACTATCGACATTAAATCTAAATTAGGCCTTTCTGATGAATGGAACCCCTCTGAGTTACATTTCTGGTTATATCTGTCATCTAATGATCTGACTCAAAACTCTGACAGTGTTTATGTAAAATGCAGATAGAATTGCATAAGTATCATCTTTTTGCGTCATGAAATTAATAATTATCCGTCTTAACTTTTAAGCTTCCATTAATAAGTGACTCTGTAGCTGAAATACTTTCAATAGAGATGGTTTTAACTCCAGCATAAGTTGGCAGTATCTTCAATAAATACTTTATTGATATCGCTAAAGAACCGGCACCGGTGACCTCAGCATTAAGAGTGTGAACAAATTCAGGTATGTTCATAGTGCACTCACTATCACTAACTTTCTTAATAAGAACCTTTAATTCATTAGGATCTTTACGCTTTTCCCTTCTGTCCATCTTCTTTATAAGCTTCATAGAAGCCACAAAATCGTCGTAATTGAAAATAAATTTTACCATATCATGAATGTTTTAAAATTGTTGATATCTTATTCAGCAAATGTAGATTATTAAAAATGACGTCCTGATTTCTGCAACCCTTGCAACAAAAATTATTACCTTTAGCACAATTAATAACTTTGATCTGTCATGCAAAACTTACACGATAAAGCTCTTATTTATATTCAGCCTGACTCATCCGGCAGCTATGATGACCTGATTAATGAGCATTATAATCTTATAAATATTTTCTTGGACCAGTTTGAGATCTCTTTCATATATTACCCTCTATTGCTAAAGGATGACCATTTTAGTAGGGTGATGGACTATAATTATCCATACATAAAAGAGTTTCAACAAACGGATATATCTCCGATATATAATGAGCTGGCACAAAAGCTTGATATAGAAATTGCCGGGCCGGGACTGGTGTATAAAACTGAATACTCAAACAGATTAAATTTCTTCGAACTGCCCTCTCCTGAACATTTTAATACGCAGGAAGAGATCATATTGTTTCTGACTGAAACAATGGAGAATATCAGAAATATCGAGGAGGATACCATGCATCTCATGTTTAAAATGGGTGATGCTTTTGATGGTATGTTTGAGTCGGAGCTCCTGGAAGATTATATTGCCTATTCCGCCGATGAGAGTTTTCAAACTGAAGCGTTTGAACTCTCTGATGAACTTAGACAACAGATTTTGGAGCTTCATAAATCGGGTCACCTGAAATCATTAATTGATCACTTACAAAAACTGCACGAGACTTCAAGAAAGCTTAGCAGACTCAAAATAACAAGCGGGTACAAAATATTTCTGATGGATTATGATATGAAGGAGGTCAGAATGTCTCCTTTGCCAAAGGCTCTGTATCTGCTGTTTCTAAGATACCCGGAGGGCATTATGCTAAAAAACATTAGAGATTACAGAGATGATCTGACGGAGATTTATCTGAATATTTCTCAACGGGAAAACATGGATGATATTAGAGAAAGCATTGATAATATTACTGACCCTTTCAACAATTCCATTAATGAGAAATGCTCACGGATAAGAGAGGCTTTTTTAAAAGTGGTTGCAGAGGATATTGCTGAAAACTACTTTATAACCGGGAAGAGGGCTGAACCAAAAGTAGTGAAGCTGGATCGTGAGCTGGTTGTGTTTGAATAACTATTTCTCTTTGCAAGGGTTGCAGAACTCGTTCCCCACTCCATTTAACTCATAACTTTGCGGATATAAATACTAAAACTTATAAGTTATGAACAACAACTACTTAAAAATCATCTTTGTTATAGATGAAAGCGGATCAATGGAAGGCACCGAGTCTGATGTTATCGGGGGTTTCAATAATTTCATAGATCAACAGAAATCTCAACTATACGGCAAAATAACTGTTTCACTCTACAAATTCAATACAGAGGGCTACAGAATATTCAACGATCTTCCTCTAAGTGAAATAAGGCCACTAACAATTGCCGATTATAATCCGGGAGGGCTTACGGCATTGTATGACACTATCGGATTAGCTGTTACTGATGCTAATAAGCAGAGACATAGTGCTGAATCATCAGAGCCAAACCTGGTGTTAATGGTAATAATCACGGATGGACAAGAGAATGCTTCACGTATATACAGCTCTCAAATAATTAAAGAACTTATCTCTGATCGGGAGAAAAACAAAAACTGGCAGTTTATTTACCTGGGTGCTGATCTTGGCAGTTTTGCAGATGCGGATTCTATGGGAATTAAACTTAAGGCATCATCAAGCAAAAACAACCTGCGGGATAAATTCAACGTCGTTTCGGAGCACACCATGTTTTTCAGAATGACAGATCCCAATGAATTTAATGATCAGATGATGGAGGATTTTATCAGCGACCTGGAGGATTGAATTTATTTAACTATTGCAACTCATGCATCTCCACTGCCATTCTCTCTCCCAATGTTCTTGCGGACTCACTGTCTAAGTGCGTGCCGTCTCCCTTATGAACAAGCCCTTCTGAGGTTGCAACAGCTGTATGTGAGACTAACTCCGGCAGCTTCTTCAACTCATTGTTGATGTTCTTGTAGTTTTCCTTATAATAGCCTAACTCGCCTGCTACAAATGGCAGATCGTCATTGCCTGTCTCATCTCTGTAGCGGGCAATGAGCTTCTGCAGCTTGTCAATATATACCTCGGCTTTTTCTTCGCTACTGTCACTTTCTCCCTGGTGCCAGATTATGCCTTTTATAACTCC
>DHCC01000010.1:3853-5144 GCA_002398875.1 Bacteroidales bacterium UBA4912
ACTCCGTCTTGTGATGCTACATGCAATCTTTTAATAGCATCGTCATAAGGATAGTATTGCCCTTCATAAGCATCTTTGCCGGGTTGCCACATATCAATACTTGTACCTCCTACGGCACACGGGATTAATCCTATCTTGACATCCTTGTTTTTTTCGAATGCTAACATTTTTTGTGCGAATGCTAATCCGGGTCCNNTTATCGAAATGTAACGGATCACGGGCTATACTCCACTCATCTTCTTCGTTTAACATTAATATACGAATGTTATTTGGGGTGGATAGTGAATCTGTCTCTCCCCTCCCGGCCATATTTGACTGTCCGGCCAACATATACAAATGAAAATTGGGGTCAACCTTACTATCGCTTAGATATATTGGCTTACACGAAACTAAGATTAAAACTGATATCAGATATAAAAAATGGGTTCTCTTTTGCATATTCGTTTGACATTTGTGCAAAGATATAGTATTGCCTCTATTTGAGACAAACTATTTTGGGACTTATTTTTTGTTTACACAAGATTTATGGTTAGGAGAGATAATCACTTTTGTTTTGCAAGCAACTCATCCAGCTGTTCCAAACCTTGAGTGAAGCCTTCTCTGAAGCCCATAGTCAGATTTGTCTCGAGGTCCTCGGGACTGTCGAAAGTGAGCAGCATATCGAGCAGTGTGTGGCTTCCTGTTTCGCTGAATTCTATTTCCCAGAAATTCTGAGGCATCTTGGTATTTACTGTGCCGTTCTCATCACTGAAGGCATCACGGGCATATATGGATTTCTCAGGAACTATTTTTATATAATCTGCATAGGCCCAATGTTTCTCGCCTTCGGGACCATTCATCGAGTAGTGCCAGCGCCCCCCATTACTGAAGTCCATCGATTTGGTTTCAGCTTTCCAGGGTCTGGGTCCCCACCACTTGTCGAGAAGCCCGGGAGTTGACCATGCTCTCCAGACTTGCTGAAGAGGGGCATCAAACTCTCGCTTTATTATTATTGTATTGTTTTCCTTTTGTACGGTAAACTCGAATTGTAAAGGCTTTTTCATTGTTCTGCATACTTTTTGAAATTATCCAGTATTGCTTGCCATCCCTGTTTTTGTACTTCGACGGAATTTTGATTCTCGGCATCGAAGGTTACCAATACAAGTGTCAGACCGTCTTCGCTTTCGAATATGATCTCTACTTCGCGGCCATCATCAAGGGTGTAAGCAATCTTCTCGTGCTCTGTCACTTCGTTGTATGTTGCACTGAAATCGAAGCCGAAGCTGCCATCCCTGGCTTCCATGCGCGCAAC
>DHCC01000010.1:5324-11065 GCA_002398875.1 Bacteroidales bacterium UBA4912
TATTTGCCGCCTACTCGCATGTCGTTTGTTGCGCTGGGGCAGTGCCATAAAGGGTCGGCAAAGTTCCACCTGACGATGTGATCGGGTTGGGTGTAGTATTTCCATACTTTTGCCACATCTGCATGTATGGCCGACTGTACTGTAATTTTCGTTGCTTCCATATGCTTGGATTTTTAATTGGTACTATATATTTACTTATACGATCTCCAACTGCCTCCGTTATATGCCTTAAATCCATTATTATTAAGCACTTTGACGGCATGCGCACTCCTGACTCCACTTTCGCAAACGACAATAACCGGACTATCCTTGCTTATCATCACTATCTCTCCTTCAAGATCTGAGACCGGTATATTAACGGCCCCCTCGACATGACCGGCTACGTACTCTTCTTTTGTGCGTACATCCAGCAACAGGGCGCCGTTGTTTATCTTATCTCTGAGATCGCCCTTATCGGGTAGTCCGAACAGTCTGCTTAAAATTCCCATATAGTAATACTTATGAATTGGTTTTTTCTATATTACTATAAACAGAATTTCAGGAATAAAGTTTGCTGACTCCATATCCTCCAACTACAAGCCAGATGAATAGTATAAATGCCAGAATGAAGGGTTTGAGTCCTGATTGCTTGAACTCTTTGAAATTGGTTTCTACACCGAGGGCTGTCATTGCCATGGTTAGCGCAAAATCGTCGGCAGTGTTTATGCCGTCAACCAATACCTGAGGCAGTAGGTTGAGTGAATTGAAAGCTATGACAACAAGGAAGCCAAATGCAAACCATGGTATGGTGATTTTTGACTTTTCGGCGGTTTCTATTCCTTGCTTACGGTTTTTTCTGCCTACAAGCAGACTCAATATCAACAGGAAGGGTGCAAGAAGTATAACTCTGATCATCTTCACGATAACGGCACTCTCAGCAATAGCTGTGTCGTTGACTGCATTGCCAGCTCCTACGACGTGTGCAACTTCGTGTATCGTTGATCCTATATATATTCCCATTTGCTGTGAGTTGAGGTTGAGCCATCCCATCTTATACATCAAGGGGTACAGAAACATTGAGATGGTACCAAAAATGACAACGGTGGATACTGCTATGGCGGTTTTGTGTGGCTGATTTTTTAAAACAGGCTCTGTGCCTAGTACGGCTGCTGCACCACATATTGCGCTACCTGCCGATGTGAGCGTTGTGAGGTGTGGGTCTAACTTGAGCATGCGCCCGACAAAATAGCCTAATGTTAATACACTTAATACCATAATTATGTCTACGATAATAGCTGCAGGTCCCACAGCTACTATATGCTGAAATGTGAGCCTGAATCCGTAGAAGATGATTGCTGCACGCAATATCTTTTTGCTGCAAAACTTGATTCCGGGCATCCATTGCTCGGGCGTTCGTTTACGAAGTGTGTTTCCGTAAATCATTCCTATTATGATTCCGACAATTAGGGGACTAAGTGAGAGACTTTTGACAGAAGGCAACCGTGATATAAACAGTGCCACCAATGATAGTGATACAATGAGAATGACCCCCTTAATAAAAGGTCCTTTATTATTTGACATGAAGTGTAGTTTTGTTTCGGGTGCAAAATTAACAAATTAACTACATGTATATAGGTTTTTGAATTATGTTAACCTTTAAATATATTCTAAATTGGAATTTAGAATAAAACATCTTATTTATTTGTGTTTTAGTATTTTGTTTATTAATATTGCATATTCGAATATGGAATATTAAAATATTATCAAAAATGATGAGTCCTGTAGATATCGTTATTCTTCTAAAAATCACATGTTACGGAGATGAGGTTTGGAAACAATCTACTCTAGCTGATTCATTAGGTATAAGTCAGTCTGAGGTGAGTAAATCGTTGAGAAGATCTAAATTTGCCGGACTACTGGATCCAAGTGGAAAGAACATTATGAAAAGTGCTTTATTTGAGTTTTTACAATATGGTTTTAGATACGTCTTTCCTATAAAACCAGGACCAATTGTTCGTGGAGTACCTACTTCTCATTCAGCAAAACCTCTTAGTGAGTACATAGAAAGTACTGAAGCATATGTTTGGCCGTATGTAAAAGGAAGTGTTAGGGGGCACAGTATTATACCGTTGTATCCATCCGTTCCTGAGGCAGCTTTAAAAGACGTAAAGCTTTATGAATTATTAGCTTTGTCTGATGCTCTAAGAGTCGGCAGGACAAGAGAAAGAAATTTGGCTATTGAAGAATTAAATAAACGAATATTTTGAAAAACACTTTAATTAACAGAGAAGCAACACTAACGATCGCTAATGCATTAGGTGAATTAAATGAATATGTTGTTTATGTTGGAGGAGGCTGTTGTAAGTTTTTATATTGACGACCCGGCAGCTGATGATGTGCGACCAACAAAAGACATAGACATTGTATTAGAAATTGCCAGTTTAGTTGAACTAGAGGAGGTTCGAACCAAATTAACAAAAAAAGGCTTCTATCAATCTAACGAGGATGATGTGATGTGTCGATTTAGATATAAAGATATTAAAGTAGATGTTATGTCTACAAAAGAAATTGGTTGGGCACCTGCAAATCCTTGGTTCGAGAAAGGTTATAATAATTTGATCCAGGTTAATATGGACCAAACTCAAATTAATTGCTTATCTCTACCTTATTATTTAGCAACTAAATTCGCTGCATTTTATGCTCGTGGTAGAAATGATCCTCGCACAAGTCATGATTTTGAAGATATAGTATATCTACTGAATTTCAATTCGAGCATTGTTGAACATGTTAAAAATTCAAACCATGTTTTAAAACAATACTTGATAAAATGTTTTAAGGATATATTGAGTGACTCTGTTAAACAGGAAGCTATATTAGGGAATTTATTCTATGAGGATCAGGAATACAGATTCAATAAAATAATTGATAAACTTAAAAAATCATGTGTTTAATTGAAACTCACTTTTGTCACATATGAGAACAGCAATTACTGATAACTTATCACGTTTTTTTACTCAGCCTTATCCTTTTTATTACAAGGGTAAATCGTTATGGATTATAGCGGCGATTCTATTTGTCTTTTCATTCGTTTTCAACTATTTCTTTCAACCTTTCAATGTGTATCATCCTGAACATAAAATGAGCTATTTAATGATCTCGGTGATTCACTCCATAACTCCCTTTGTCATCATATTGCTATTTTCTGTTTTTAGTGTATCCCCTGAGACTGAAGAGAGGTGGACAGTACTCAAGGAGATGTTGCTGCTGGTGATACTGCTTTTTATTGTGGGTATTGTTCAGTTTCTTATTCGTGATATAATTTATGATAATCCTGACAACTGGTCGTGGAAATATTTCTTTGAAGAGATCAGAAACACGTTTTTGGTCGGGTCGCTAATCGCGATAATTCTTATATCGCTTAACTTCAACCGGCTGAATTACTGGAATAAAAAGCGGGCAGATGAGCTGAATCTCTCTTCTATCAAAAATAATAACCAAAGTGATAAAAAGGACGTTGATGATTCAGGTGTTGATGATTCAGGTGTTTTTATTGAGACTCAGGTGAAAGCGGATGATTTTAAGCTAAAGGTTGATAACCTGTTGTTTGCTAAGTCTGAGGGTAATTATATTGAGTTTTATTTGATGGATGTGAGGAGCGTTACGGATATGACAGTCAACAAGTTTGTTAAGCGACTAACGCTTAAAGATCTGGAGTCGGCATTGAAACCTTTTCCTGAAATAATCAGAACTCACAGGTCTTATCTTGTGAACTTGAATCAGATTATGGGTGTTGAGGGAAATGCTCAGGGTTATAAACTCAGGCTTAAGGATTATGACGGAACGGTTCCTGTATCGCGTAATATGATCGGTAACTTTAACAATGTGATGAACGGAAATTAGGTTGCAATTCGTAACAAACTTGTTGTTCGTAACAATAATCTTGTCGCTCATCCCAATGTGTGGGAATTATAATTTCAGGATGTTTTTTCAATCTAATTTTGTCGCAAAAAAAGATTATGCGCAGATACGATTTAGATTGGTTGAGAGTGATAGCATTTGCATTACTGATTTTTTATCATGTAGGGATGTTTTTTGTGCCCTGGGGTTGGCATATTAAGAATAATGAGACTTACGAAAGTCTGACTGGCCCAATGTGGTTTCTTAATCAGTGGAGATTGCCGCTATTGTTTGTGATTTCGGGAATGGGTACTTACTTTTCACTGCAGAAGAGAACCGGTGGGCAGTTTATGCGTGAGAGGGTTATCAGACTACTTATTCCTTTTGTTTTTGGTATGTTATTTATCATTCCTCCGCAGGTTTATATTGAGCGACTTGCAAATAATCAGGTTTCGGGCAGTTATCTTGATTTTTGGCCTTCTGAAGCTTTTATCGGCACTTATCCCGAAGGGAATATCAGTTGGCATCACCTTTGGTTTATATTGTATCTTTTGTTGTTTTCTTTGATTTTGACTCCTCTGTTTATAAGCATCAAAAAGGGGTTCAGTAAAGGTGTAATAAAGAAAATTATCTCTAAACCTTTGGGGTTGTATATGTTCATCTTCCCTCTTTTTCTGTGGGAATGGTTATTGCAGCCGTTTTTCCCGGTTACGCATGCTTTGATTGGAGATTGGTTTAACATTATCAGCTCTATTACTCTTTTCATTTTTGGATTCATTATAATTACTACTAAAGAAACTTTTTGGCATTCTGTTAAGAAGTATCGTTATATATATTTATCTGTGGGGATAGTATGCTTTTCTGCTATGGTTTATATTGTTAATAATTACGAGGACTCCCCTACAAGGCATACGATTGAAGCTTTTATTAAGGTGATTAATCTATGGTCATGGGTTATTACTCTGTTTGGCTTTGCTGCAAGATATCTTAATAGTAACAGCTCTGCTTTGAAGTATGCTAATCAGGCTGTTTACCCGTTTTACATTCTACATCAAACGATTATAGTCATTATAGGTTACTACATGATTGATTTGGATTGGCCGATTGGTGCTAAAGGGTCCGTAATGATTATTGGAACTTTCGGTATTACTTGGGTGATTTATGAATTCCTTATCAGGAGATGGAAGATTTTCAGACCGCTGTTTGGTTTGAAAAATGAACCGGCTAAAGCAACTGGAATGTTAGTTAACAATTACAGATAAACTAAAATCAAATAGCAGATGTTATATTGCATATTTAGTAATCATTTAAATAAGATTATTATGTATGTAGCAGTTTGGGACACCTATGTAACTAAGAAGGATGGCAGTGTAATGCATTTTGACATTATTGCTCCGGTGGAAATTGAAGACGCCAACAAGATACATGAATTCGGTAGAGAGTACTTGAAAACTAAAGGACAGGAGGGTCAACCACTCACTTCTGAAGAGTGCACTTTTTGCCATATCGAAACTTTGAAGCCCGATAATGAGGAGGAGATTAATAAAAAGGGGTATTATATTGTAGAAATGGAGAATTGCTGAGAGATCGGATTATAACATTAATATGAAAACAGAAGTCATTTCATTTATTTTTCTAGCTTTAGTTTTCTTTTTTTGTTCTGAAGGGAAGTCTGATAAAGGGACCGAAATACTTTGGGACAAATGGGGTGTGCCACATGTGTATGCTACCGATGAGGCAGAAATGTATTATGCTTTCGGGTGGGCGCAGATGCAGAGTCATGCTAACTTGATACTAAGGCTTTATGCTGAATCGCGCGGAACGGGAAGTGAGTTTTTTAGTGAAAAGTATCTCGAATCTGACCG
>DHCC01000010.1:11243-31891 GCA_002398875.1 Bacteroidales bacterium UBA4912
TTTCATTTGTTTAACCTTACTGACAGTGCACAGGCTCAGTATGAAAGGTTTACAGGTGACGAAAAACTATTCCTTGATTCTTTTGTGAGGGGACTGAATGATTATGCCGAGGCTAATCCTGAAGAGATTGATGAGAAGTTTAGAAAAGTATTACCGGTAACGGCAATTGATGTTCTTGCTCATGGCAAGAGGGTGATAAATTTGGAGTTTCTTAGTGGTCGTGATATTGGGCAAAGTTTTAATGAGCTGAAGGAGTTAGAGAAAGAGATAACGCCGGGATCTAATTCTTATGCAATAGCACCTGCCAAATCGGAGTCGGGAAAGGCTATGCTGGTGGCTAATCCTCACTTGCCATGGAATGATTTATACATGTTCTTTGAAGCGCATCTGAATGCTCCGGATTTTGATGTTTACGGGGTTACACTGGTTGGCATGCCGGTTTTGAATATTGCTTTTAATAAAAATCTGGGATGGACACACACTGTGAACACGATTGACGCGTCTGACAGGTATGTGCTGACACTTGAGGGTGATGGCTATATCCTTGATGGTGAAGTCAGATCATTTGACGAAAAAAGTGTGGTTATTAAGGTTTTGCAGGACGATAGCAGCATTGTGGATAAAGAGATAAAATTGAAGTACTCTCAGCACGGACCGATTATTTTTGAGCATGGCGATAAAGCTTATGCATTAAGGATTGCAGGACTGGATAATGATTCTTATTTTTATCAGTATCACAAGATGGGAAAATCTGATAACTTTGATGAGTTTGAGGACGCTCTTAAGATGATGCAGATTCCTATGTTTAATGTGGTTTATGCCGACAAGGCCGGTAATATAATGTATCTGTTTAACGGCAATGTACCTGAAAGGTCGGAGGGCGACTGGAAGTTCTGGAACGATAAGGTTGATGGCACACGTTCGGACTTGATCTGGCACAGTTATCACGATTATGGCGATCTGCCTAAGCTGTTTAACCCTGAAACGGGTTTTGTACAGAATGCTAATGATGCGCCGTGGACTGCAACTTATCCTCTTATGCTTAACAGTGAGGATTATCCTGCATACATGTCACCAGAGCCTGAGGAACTGCCCGCTTCTTTCAGAGCACAAAGGGCTATAAACCTAATTAAGGATGATGATTCGATAAGTTTTGAGGAGTTGGTGGATTATAAGCTTGACACGGGAATGGAGGTGGCAGAACGCCTTCTGGATGATCTGCTGGCTGCTGTAGAACAGTATCCTGATCCGGTAGCAGTGGAGGCTGCTGCAGTTTTACGAAATTGGGACGGTGAAACAAATACCGACAGTAAAGGAGCTGTTCTTTTTGCCAGATGGATTGATAAGCTTGGGAATGACATGTATGCCGTTCCCTGGAGTATCGAGAATCCAGTTACAACGCCCGATGGATTGAAAGACCCTGAGAAGGCTGTTGCAATTCTGGTGGAAGCTGCCGATGAGATTGATATTGCGTATGGTTCAATGGATGTGGCCTGGGGAAATGTAAATCGTTTCAGAGTGGGTAAGATTGAATTCCCGGGCAATGGCGGAAATCATGATTATGGAGTTTTCAGAACTATGTATTTTAAGGCTCCAAAAGAGAGAAACATAAATTATGCTTTTCATGGAGACACTTACGTGGCGGTAGTTGAGTTTGGTGACAACGTAAGAGCAAAAGTTTTACTTAGTTATGGTAATTCAACACAAACGGGTAACAGGTTTATGGGTGATCAGCTTGAGATGCTCTCTGAGAATCAGTTGCGTGATGCATTTTTATCCAAAGAGGTTGTTCTAAACAATCTCGCTTTCAAGGAAGAATTAAAACACTAAAGGTGTTGGTTTTTTGTATGAAATAAAACGAATTAACGCTAATTTTGTTACAAATTTCATATCGGTGATTTATCAAAGTACTTAATCAATAATAAGATTAAACGATAATAAAATAAAACTTAATTAGATAATTCGAAATTAATTAAATAATCAAATATAAATCCAATGAAACAATTAACTCTAATATCATTACTGTTCTGCATTTATACAACTTCTTTGATTTCGAAGGAAACTGTGTTTCCTTTAAAAGATCAACTTAAAACCGATAAACTTATAATAGATCAATCCCAAACTGATCAACTTTCCTTTACAGATTATCCGTTAAACACCGTTGCTGATACTCCTGCAATAAATGAGGAAACAGACAGAGGAATGAATGCCCCTTCTCTGCGCGTTTATCTTCCTTCACCGGAAAAGGCAACCGGCAGAATGGTGATTGTATTACCCGGGGGGGGCTACAGTGGTTTGGCAGTTTTTCATGAGGGATATGACTGGGCTGCCTACTTTTTGAATAAGGGGATTGCTATTGGTGTACTGAAATACAGGATGCCTCAGGGTGATCACAAAACACCTTTTGCGGATGTGAAGGCTACTTTTGATTTGGTAAAGCTGAATGCTGCTGAATGGAAAATAAATCCTGAAGATATTGGTATTATGGGATCTTCTGCAGGGGGACATCTTGCATCAACTTTTACCACTCATGCTGATGTTGAAGATAAACCTGCATTCCAAATTTTGCTGTATCCGGTTATCACGATGGATGAGTCATTTACTCATTACGGCTCAAGAAAGAATCTTCTGGGAGAAAACCCATCTCAGGAGCTGGTTGACAGATTTTCTAACGAAAAAAGGGTGGATGAATTTACACCTCCTGCATTTATAATATTTGCTGCAGATGACAATGTGGTGCCACCCTTAAATGGCTTAAAATTTACAGATGCTTTGATTGACAATAATGTACCTGTGACATTTATGCTGTATCCTACCGGCGGTCACGGATTTGGCAATCGTAACTCATTCCTTTACTATGAGCAGTTTATGAAAGAGTTAGATAAATGGTTGGAGGAATTATAAGTAATTAGGCTAAGTGAACCGTACTGGAGTCGAACCAGTGACTTCTACCCTGTCAAGGTAGCGCTCTAAACCAACTGAGCTAACGGTTCAGGAATGCAAATTTAATTAAAAATCTGCAAACCGCTGTCTGTTTAAAAGATTTATATCAGTAATTGATAAATGTGTAATTATATGATTACAAAGTGGGTTCCCAACCTGCTTCATATTCGCGGCTCCATAGTTTCATAGCATCGCGATCATACATTTTACCGGTTACTTCATCAATATCAAATCCTTTTCCTATTCTGTAAGCAATATTTGAATAATGCACCATTGCCATACTAACGCTTGCATCGTCAATTGGAGCAGTAAGCTTCTCCTTGCCTCTGATTGCTTCAAAGAAGTTTATAACGTGCCCTGTGGTCATGTCGCCACCTCCGCCTAATGCTGTTCCGGCTTCATTGGAAGTTGATCTGTTGTCTTTTAATTCTTTCCCTACTCTATCGTATAAAACAGATTTATTGCGATCCATAAACACAGAACCTTCACTTCCGTAAATTATTGTTCCTCTGCCTCCTCCATAAGTATCATAACCACTACGACTTTTACCGTCCCACTTAATTATTTTATCTCCTGTGAAATGGAAGGTTGCATCCATTGTATCGTACATTTCCCATCCATCGTTAACAAAATGACGTTTTGCGGCTTCAACATCTATACGAGTAGGGAAGTTAACACCTAGCGCCCATCTGGCAATATCAAGCTCGTGAGTGGCATTGTTACCCATTTCAGCTGTTCCATAATCCCAGCCATACCAGTGCCAGTTGTAGTCCCATGTTTCTGAAGTATAATCACGACGTGGTGCTGGACCCTGGAATAATTCCCAGTCAAGACCTGCAGGAACCGCTGCCTTTTTTTGCAATGGTACCTCACCCCTTGTGTTGGTATAAAATGCAACCCCTTTGTAAGGTGTTCCAATAATTCCATTATGAATTTCTTTGATCATTTCGATCGTATGAAGTGAAGAACGCTGCTGGTTACCCATCTGCACAACTTTGTTGTACTTCTTTGCTGCAGCTACGAGCAATTCGTTTTCGAACATGTTGTGACTGCATGGTTTTTCAACATACACATGTTTACCGGCTTTCATAGCCATTACAGAACCTGGTGTATGCCAATGGTCGGGAGTAGCATTTATTAGAACATCTACATTCTTATCTTCGAGCACTTTCCTAATATCTTTTTCAAGTTTAGGATTATAATTCAGATGCTCTGAAAATCTTTTCATTGCCCTTTCCATCTGTTTTTCATGTACATCGCATAGATAAGCAAGCTCAACATTAGCGCTTTTCATGGCAATTGGTTCAATAAAAGCACCCAGTCTTCTTCCGAGTCCTGCAATAGACACACGTATTCTGTCGTTGGCGCCAATTATCCGGTTATAACTCTTTGCTGAAGTACTTGTTGTAGAAGTACCCTTCGCTGAAGCACTCATTGCGGGTGCTCCAACTGCTATTCCTGCAGCTCCTACTCCCATCTTCTTTATAAAATCTCTTCTGTTTACACTCATCGTATTTTGAATTTAGTCAATAAATATATTGTAATTAATTTTCAAATATAATAATTAATCATGGATAAATAAAATGCTTTTTTATCACTTTTGTCCTATACCACTGTATTCAAAGCCGTAAGATGACAAATCTTCTTTATTGTATATATTTCTGCCATCTATAACCAGGTGTTCATTCATAATTTTCTTTAGAATCGACCAGTTAGGGAGACGGAACTCTTTCCACTCAGTTGGAACTATCAGTGCATCTGCTTCATTGGCTGCATCATAAATATCTGACGCATAATATATCCTGTCACCCAGATACTTACGTGCCTCCTGCATAGCTGCGGGATCATAAGCGCGGACTTTAACACCTGCATCCAAAAGGCTTTCGATTAATGTAAGTGACGGAGCATCGCGCATGTCATCTGTTTCAGGTTTAAAAGATAAGCCCCATACTGCAACTGTTTTACCTTTTATATCTCCATTGAAATAGCGGTTGAACTTATGGAAAAGTATTGTTTTTTGTCTGTTGTTTACCTCCTCAACAGCTTTAATGACAGTCATCTCATATCCTACATCCTCGCCCACCTTCATGATAGCCCGGATATCTTTAGGGAAGCAACTTCCGCCGTATCCGCAGCCGGGATAAAGGAAGCTTCTGCCTATGCGTGAGTCGCTGCCCATGCCACGGCGTACCATATTAACATCTGCCCCTACAATCTCACACAGATTGGCTATATCGTTCATAAAGCTTATGCGTGTTGCCAGCATTGCATTTGAAGCATATTTTGTCATCTCTGATGATAGGATATCCATAAAAATTACGCGAAAGTTGTTTAGCAGAAACGGACGATATAATTTTGACATTAAATCCTCGGCAGTTTTACTTTCTACACCTACAACCACACGGTCGGGACTCATAAAATCATTTATAGCAGCTCCCTCTTTAAGAAACTCAGGGTTTGATGCTACATCAAACTCTAAATCACTCATACCCCGTTCATTAAGACGTTCACGGATTATATTTCTGATTCGGTAGGATGTGCCAACCGGAACAGTACTCTTTGTAACAATCAGCAGCGGCTTGTTCATATTGTCGGCAATGGTGTCAGCAACAGTCATAACATACGAGAGGTCGGCATTACCTTCTTCATCTGAGGGGGTTCCCACGGCGATAAAGATAATATCCATTTCATTTAATACTGAAGGCAGATCAGTAGTAAAGTGTAGTCGCTCTGCATCATAATTACGTATTACAATACTTTTTAAACCGGGCTCATAGATAGGTATAACTCCATTTTTTAAACCTTCGATTTTATCCTTATCGATATCAACACAAGTTACATCTACACCCATTTCAGCAAAACAGGCTCCAGAAACTAAACCTACATAACCAGTTCCGACAATTGCAATCCTCATATTCTGTGTCTTAGAGTGTGTTTATTCCTTAAATAATCAGTACTTTAGTAATTAGTAATAAAAAATTAGTAAATAGTTTCCAGACTTTAGCTTTTAGTCTTTGATTATTGATTGTGATATATTTAATTTCTTCCTGAGGTTGTTAACAGGATACAACACTGTCACTAATCCAATTATACTTACTACCGCAAATATAACTATAATATCAATAAATTTAACTATAACCGGATATGCATCGATTATATATGCACCTGGTATATCGCTGAGACGTATGAATCCGAAATGCTGCTGCAGAAGACATAATACAAGTCCTGTTGCTATTCCCGCAATGATTCCTGAAAAAGTAATAAGCCACCCTTCATTAAGAAAGATACGAGATATCAGATTATTGGAGGCTCCCATATTTCGCAGACTGTTGATATCTTCTCTCTTCTCAACAATAAGCATTGAAAGAGAACCGACTACGTTAAATACAGCAATCAGTAAAATAAATGCCAGTATGAGGAATGTAACCCATTTCTCTACCTGCAGCATCCTGTAGGATTCGCGCTGTTGTTCATATCTGTCTTCTACAAGAAAATCTTCTCCGAGTATGTTTTTTATCTGTCTTTTGACTTTTTTCAAAGAGGCTCCAGGCGTAAGTTTGACTTCAAGAGAAGTGACTTCATTGGTATAATTAAGCAGCTCCCTAACCTTAGAAATGGGCATAATTGCCATATTTTCGTCATATTTAGGGGTATTCAGACTAAACACACCTCCAATCTGCACATAGCCTGTGGTGAAGGCTGCAGCCGGATTTGCCAGATTGACCCTTACATCTCTTTTTGGTGCGTATATCTCAATTGGATTAATGAAACCCGGTCGAGCTCCTAATGATACAGCCAGACCAGCGCCTAGAGTTGTGTAATCAACAACATCTTCACGAAGCTTAAAAGTCCCGTCGACCATCAGCTTTTCCATCTCTGTCATGTTATTGAATTCATCAGAAACGCCTTTCATTAGAACAGGAACCTGCTGACCATCAAAACTAAAGAGAGCATTCTCTTCGAGTGACTCTGATATCATTTGAATACCTTCCACCTGCAGTGCTTCTTCAAACAGCGGGTTATCGTAATCAAACACCTTACCCTCTCTGACAGTAATTTTGAGATCCGGATCAAATGCACTGAACATACCCTCCACAATTCCACCGAAACCGTTGAATACGGATAAAACTACCACCATTGCCATAGTTGCAATAGCAATACCGCAAACAGAAATTGCTGAAATCACATTTATTGCATTGTGTGACTTCTTTGAAAAGAGATAACGACGTGCTATGAAGAGAGATATATTCAAAGTAAGTATTTTCAGTCGTCTTTCAACAGTCTGTCAATGTTTTCGATATAATCAAGAGAATCATCTATATGAAAATTCAGTTCAGGAATAATCCTCAATTGATTTTTCAATCGTTTTCCTAAATCATAGCGAACAGATTTAACATTCTCATTTATATTTTTCACTATTTCCTCACCCTTTTCTGATGGGAAAACACTAAGATTTGCATGTGCAATACTCAAATCAGGAGTGACACGTACACTGGTAACCGAGATCAGAATGCCGGGCATCTTTTTGGTCTCCAATAGAAATAGTTCGCTCAATTCTTTTTGTATCAACCGGTTAATCTTTTGCTGTCTGTTCGAGTCCATAATATTATTTCTTTCTTATAAGCGTTAAACCGTCACGAACGGGTAATATCACCTTTTCTACACGATCATCGCTTTTCAAGTTATCATTAAATTCTAAAATTCCTTTAGTCTGCCAGTCGTTACTTTTTAGCTCTTCTACAACCTTACCATGCCAAAGGGTATTATCGGCAATAATGAACCCACCCTGCTTTGTTTTAGGAAGAATTTTCTCATAAAGCTGGAGGTAGTCCCGTTTATTGCCATCCATAAATATTAAATCGAATGTACTATCATCATATTGAAGTACAACATCATTAGCATCACCGATTATAAGTTTAATTTTATCGCTGTAGGAGGAGCGACTAAAATTGTCGCGTATTATATCCTCCATTTCATCATCAATTTCTATTGTATCGAGAGAGGCATTTCCCCCAAGTCCCTCCGCAATACAAAGTGCTGAATAACCCGTGTATGTACCGATTTCAAGCACCCTGGACGGACGAATCATCTGTACAAACATTTTCAGCAGACGCCCTTGTAAGTGACCCGACGACATCCCTCCGTGAAGCAACTTTACTTGAGCATCCCTATACATCTGCTTTAACAGGTCAGGTTCCGAGTCAATATGTTCAACTATATATTCTTCAATTGAATCCATTTACCTGGAGAAAATTGTTTTAGGTTTTCAGTATTATTTAAATTTCTGTACTTTTTAAATATTCTGTATAATTTGAAATAATCTGTACTTCTTATATTATTCTGTATTACTTAAAATATTACGAAACAATTTAAATCACCATAACCAATTGTATAATATGAATTGTTTAATTACTCCGTAATAATTCAAATGACCAAAACTAACTGGATTAAACTGTATAATCAGGTAAATTATATTTCTCTTTAGCTTCAAGAATTCTCCAGGCGTCAACAACTTCCAGGTATGTGGTACCCCCTACTTCCCCAAAACTGCCTCCCAAGTATGCTACTCTGTCTTTTGGTTCAATCATCTTGTTTTCTATTAGTCGGCGAATAGCTTCAGTAAAATAGGCCCTTCTGCTCTCTTTGGTATTTCCATCACCTTTACCTTCCTGAAATTCAGCCCAGATACCGTATGACAAGGCAAGCTCACGAGCCAGCCGTTTTGTTGTCGCAATAGCATAAACTGGGCTTCTTCCACGAAATGCTGCAAGCACACGTGCTGTTCTTCCTGTATGGCTATCAGTTACAATAGCTTTAACATTCAGTCTGTTTGATGTTTTTACTGCCTGTTTAGCCAGGAATTCAGTAACATCAGCTGTTTCATCTGAATCATAAGGTACCCTTATATCATTATCAGCCAGCTTTGTCAGCTCTGCTTCATAAGCTGTCTTTGCCATAGTTTCTACGGCTTCAATAGGATACTTACCATAGGCAGTCTCGCCACTAAGCATCACAGCGTCTGTTCTGTAATAAATAGCATTTGCTATATCAGTAATTTCAGCCCGTGTAGGACGAGGATTAAATATCATTGAATGCAACATTTGAGTGGCAACAATAACCGGTTTCTTATGATGAATAGCTTGTTTAATCAGGATTCTCTGAATTCCTGGTATCTTTTCCTGTGGAACCTCAATACCAAGATCTCCACGGGCGATCATAATTCCATAAGCAGCTTCCAGAATTTCATCGGCATTATCTACACCTTCCTGGTTTTCAATCTTTGCAATTATCTTTATTGTACTGTTTAATTCATCAAGAATTTCCTGCACAGCACGTACATCATCTCCATTACGAACAAATGAATGTGCAATAAAATCAACATCATGCTTTACTGACAGAGCAATAAATTTCTTATCTCTTTCAGTTATTGCAGGCAAATTGATACGTACACCGGGAATATTAACACTCTTGCGGCTTCCTACCACTCCATCATTCATTACTTTACACACAAGATGATCGTTATTTATTTCTATCACCTTGAGGTCCACTTCCCCATCATCAATAAGGATATCATCACCAATATGCATCTCATCTGCAATATTGGAGTATGAAATGTATATGGTTTCTCTTGATGATACTCCTGAAGGATTACCAACAATTTTGATTTCATCACCGGTAAAAAGCTCTATAGGACTCTCAGCAACTGTTGTACGGATTTCAGGACCCTTAGTATCAACTAATATAGCTATCTCTTCTGACACCTCCCTGACATTATTGATTATTTTCAGGAAACCCTCCTCATTCAAATGAGCAGAATTTAACCTCACTACGTTCATGCCGGCATCGTAGAGTTTTTGTAAAAATGGAACTTCGCAACGCTTGTCGGATATGGTTGCAACTATTTTTGTTTGTTTATGCATATTTTAATAGATGAATCGATTTAACTATTTTAATATATCGATTGTTATTTATCGAAACTAATAATCTAACGTTTAATATCAAAATTTGTTTCTTTGTAAGAGAGCCTGAGCAGCCAGTCTGTATGAATCCAGACCGAATCCTGCAATAACGCCCATGCAAACTGCAGAAATCATTGACTGATGTCTGAATTCTTCTCTGGCGTGTATATTTGAAATATGCACCTCTACTACAGGTGCTTGTATTGCCTTAATTGAATCTCTGATTGCTACGGAAGTATGAGTGTATCCGCCTGCATTAAGAATTATTCCGTCATAACTAAAACCTGTCTCCTGGATTTTGTTGATAATCTCACCCTCTACATTGGACTGGAAATAGTCTATTTCGATATCGGGGAAACTTTTCCTTAAACACTCCAAAAATTCAGTAAAGCCCTTATTCCCATAAATTCCCGGTTCACGTGTGCCCAGTAAATTAAGGTTGGGACCATTTATTATTTGAATTTTCATTAATCTGTGTGATTTATTATTTGTACTACTTCACAAAATCGATGACAAAGATACGATATTATTTGTAGAATATTATAAACAACCGAGGGTATCACATAATGTGACACCCTCAGATTTTATAGAAAATAATTTACTTTTAATTTTCTTGTGTGGCTGGTTCATTCACTGATTCACTGTCTGATTCAGGAGAACCAAAGTTTGCTTCTGCCATGCGAATATAGGATTTATATCTCCATTGCGCATTTTGTTTTGCAGCTTCAAACAGTTCATCAGCTTCAGAAGGGAATGATTTCATCAACTGTGTATAACGCACTTCACCTTTAAGGAAGTCAACAAATTTACTCCAGTCAGGTTCTTTACTGTCAAGCTGGAACGGATTCATACCTTCTTCCTCAAGACGTGGGTCATAGCGCCACAAGTGCCAGTAACCGCTCTCAACAGCAGCCTTCTGTTCAGACTGTGCATGTCCCATTCCTTTTCTCAGTCCGTGACTGATACATGGTGAGTATGCTATCACAAGTGAAGGACCATTATATGATTCAGCCTCGCGAATTGCTTTCAGAGTCTGTCCCTGATTAGCACCCATTGCTACCTGAGCTACATAAACATAACCGTAAGTTGTGGCAATCATACCAAGGTCTTTCTTACGTACACGTTTACCTGCAGCAGCAAATTTAGCAACCGCTGCAATGGGAGTAGATTTAGATGACTGTCCGCCTGTGTTGGAATAAACTTCAGTATCGAGTACAAGTACATTGATATCCTTTCCACTTGCAAGAACATGATCGAGTCCACCAAAACCTATATCATAAGCCCAACCGTCGCCACCAAACACCCAGATTGTTTTCTTTGCCAGGTACTTTTCAAGTGAAAGTATCTCACGAGCCAGTTCAATATCACTACCATTAAGCGACTCTAGTACCTTAGCGGACACCTCTCTAGACTTTTCTGCATCATCTTTATGCTCAATCCATTGATTAAACAGTTCTTTCTGTTCTGCAGTAAACTCGTCAGAAGTAAGTGCTTTACTCATCAGGTTATGAATGCGTTTACGCATACTTGCCTGTGCTATTGCAAATCCATATCCGAACTCTGCATTATCTTCGAAAAGTGAGTTAGCCCATGCCGGTCCTTTACCCTCTTCATTTTTTGTATATGGCGTTGCAGGTGCAGATGCTCCGTAAATTGAAGAGCAACCTGTTGCATTTGCAATCATCATTCTGTCACCGTAAAGCTGAGTTATAAGTTTGATGTATGGTGTTTCACCGCAACCTGAACAAGCTCCCGAGAATTCAAACAGGGGTGTTGCAAACTGCGAATTCTTAACATTCAACTTGGTATCAACAAGATGAGCTTTGCTTGTAACATTCTCCATCATCCAGTCCCAGTTCTTCTGATTCTCAAGCTGAGATTCTATAGAGACCATTTCGAGTGCTTTTTCACCCTTTCTTCCCGGGCAAACATCAGCACAGTTACCGCAACCAAGACAATCGAGAACATCAACCTGAATACGGAATCCCATACCTGCAAATTGTTTACCCTGTGCCTTTAGAAGATCTACACCTTCTCCTACACCTTTCTGCTCTTCTTCATCAAGCATAAAAGGACGGATTGTGGCGTGCGGACATACATAAGCGCACTGGTTACACTGTATACAGTTTTCAGGTTGCCAAACTGGAACATTCACTGCAACTCCACGTTTCTCATATTTGGTGGTTCCCATTTCCCAGGTTCCGTCTTCACGACCGATGAAGGCAGATACAGGAAGGCTGTAACCGTTTTGTGCATTAACCGGACGAACTACTTTTTTAATGAATTCAGGAACGTCATCTTTAGTATCTGCCGATACCTGAATGTTTGCCCATTCTTTAAGTACTTCTACTTCCTCAACGTCTCCACCGCGATCAACAGCAGCATAATTCATCTTAACAATATTCTCACCCTTCTTACCGTAAGATTTAACGATGAACTTCTTCATTTGCTCGACAGCAAGATCGTAAGGAATTACATTAGAAATTTTGAAGAATGCCGACTGAAGTATTGTATTAGTTCTGTTTCCAAGACCAATTTCTTCAGCAATCTTTGTAGCGTTAATTATGTATAGTTTAATATTGTTTAAAGCAAAATACCTCTTGACATGATCAGGAAGATGATCTGCCACCTCTTCTTTAGGCCACAAAGAGTTAAGAAGGAAAGTGCCATTTTTCTTCAGTCCGGCAGTCACATCATATAAATGAAGGTATGCAGGAACATGGCATGCAACAAAATTAGGCGTATTCACCAGATAAGGAGATCTGATCAGGTTATCACCGAAACGAAGGTGAGAACAGGTAAACCCTCCTGATTTCTTGGAGTCATAAGCAAAATATGCCTGAACATATTTATCTGTATTGTCACCAATAATTTTAATAGAGTTCTTATTTGCACCTACTGTTCCGTCTGAACCAAGTCCATAAAATTTAGCCTCATAAGTAGTTTCATCCATAGAAACCTCTTCCTTAACCGGAAGTGATTTGAATGTTACATCATCTACAATACCAATTGTAAAATCATTCTTAGGAATATTAAGAGACAGGTTCTCATATACTGATAATATCTGTGATGGTGTAGTATCTTTAGAAGAAAGACCATAAATACCACCCACAATTTCAGGTGCATTTTCTTTTCCGTAGAAACTGTCTTTCACATCAAGATACATTGGCTGACCAGCAGCTCCCGGTTCTTTTGTACGATCAAGTACAGCAACACGTTTTACTGTTTCAGGAATAACAGACAGGAATGCTTCAGCTTTAAAAGGACGATACAGGTGTACTGCAACAACACCAACTTTCTCACCGTTTTCTCTCAAATGGTCAACAACTTCCCTGATAGTTTCTGTTACCGATCCCATTGCGATGATTACTCTGTCAGCTTCAGGGTCTCCGTAGTAGTCAAACAGACCATACTTGCGTCCTGTAACTTCAGCCAGTTTGCCTAAATACTTCTCAACTACATCAGGAACATTATCATAAAATGTATTAGATGCCTCACGTGCCTGGAAATAAATATCATCGTTCTGAGCAGTTCCTCTGGTAACCGGATTATCAGGTGTAAGAGCCCTCTCGCGAAATTCTTTCAGTGCTTCCTGATTTAATAGCGGAGCCAGATCTTCATTAGACAGAGCTTCGATCTTCTGGATTTCGTGTGATGTGCGGAATCCGTCAAAAAAATGAAGGAATGGAACACGACTCTCAATAGCTGCAAGATGAGCAACAGCTGCAAGGTCCATTACCTCCTGAACAGAGCCTGTAGCGAATAGCGCGAAACCGGTAGGTCTTGCCGCCATCACATCCTGATGATCACCAAATATTGATAATGCATGCGATGCAAGAGCACGAGCTGAAACGTGAAATACTCCCGGCAGAAGTTCACCGGCCATCTTATACATATTAGGTAACATCAGAAGTAACCCCTGTGATGCTGTAAATGTAGTTGTCAGCGCACCGGCTTGCAATGATCCGTGCATAGCGCCGGCAGCACCGGCTTCTGATTGCATTTCCTGTACTAAGACCGGTTGTCCGAAAATATTTTTTCTTCCGGCTGCCGCCCATTCATCTACATACTCTGCCATAGTAGACGAGGGAGTAATAGGGTAAATTGCAGCCACCTCGCTAAACATATAGGCGATATGTGCTGCGGCCTGATTACCGTCGCAGGTTAAGAATTTTTTTTGTTTTGCCATAATTATATGATACTATATACTTAAATATTTCAAGTGCAGTAAATTACTTTTATCTTATATGTGACTTAGACTACGAAATTACTATAAAAAAGCGTAAGCAACAAACGAAAATATATTTTTGTTCACTCTAAACTAATGAAGTTTAACATTGCCAACTTGTGAATATTTATTAAAATTTAATCTTAATCCTGTTTTCTGCGTTATACTAACAGAAACAAACATATCTCAACTTATGAAGATTATAATAATTGCTAACCGATTACCGGTAAAAATTGAACGTACTGATGATGGTTTTAACGTTATCAGAAGTGAAGGAGGATTGGCAACCGGACTAGGCTCTCTTGAAACAGATTCTGATATATACTGGGTGGGATGGCCCGGAATTCACACAGAGGATGAAGATGAGAAAAAAGAGATTACAGAGAGACTACACGAATTAAATTTCCATCCGGTTTTTTTATCTGCTAATCAGATAGAAAACTATTACGAAGGCTACAGCAACAGTACTATTTGGCCGCTGTGTCACTATTTCTTTTCTTTTATAGAATACAAAGCTGAATATTGGGAGGCTTACCAGGAGGTAAATTCATTGTTCTGCAACGAAGCACTGCCAATAATTGAGAATGGTGATATTGTATGGGTGCAGGATTATCAGTTAATGCTCCTACCCAAGAAGATTCGTGATAAAAAACCTAATGCGAATATCGGTTATTTTCACCACATCCCTTTTCCATCTTATGAGCTTTTCAGGGTACTTCCAGAAAGGGAGGAGATACTGGAAGGTTTGCTGGGAGCCGACCTGATAGGATTTCACACTCACGACTACATGCGTCACTTTATAAGTGCAATATACAGGGTATTAAATCTAAATTGCAACCTGGATGAAATCAACCTTGACAACCGTATCGTACATATCGACGCTTTCCCGATGGGCATTAACTATGATCAATATCATCAGGCTCCTAACCTGCCTAAAGTCAAAGAAAAATCCGATCTTCTTAAGGAAAAACTTGGCGACAGAAGTATAATTTTGTCTGTCGACCGCCTAGACTACAGCAAGGGAATCCTGCACCGACTTAACGGCTTTGCTCAGTTTCTAGACCATTATCCGGAGTATCACGAAAAAGTTTCTCTGGCAATGATTGTGGTGCCATCACGCGATACAGTTGACATTTATGCTGAGCTTAAAACAAAAATTGATCAGTTGATTGGTGAAATAAACGGAAAATACTCCAAGCTGGGCTGGAATCCTATCTTCTATTTCTACAGAAGTTTTAGTTTTGAAGAGCTGATAGCTATGTACGATGCTGCCGAAATAGCTTTGGTGACACCACTCAGGGATGGTATGAACCTGGTTGCAAAGGAATATCTGGCAACCAAATACAGCAAACCGGGAGTCCTTATATTAAGTGAAATGGCTGGTGCGGCTATCGAGCTACAGGATGCCATAATCATTAATCCTAACGATACTGATCAGATTGAGAAAGCCATTCTGCAAGCTCTGAATATGCCTGAAAAAGAGAAGAAGGAACGTTTAGAAAAAATGCAAAAGAGAATCTCAAGACAAGATGTAAAAAAATGGTCTAATGATTTTGTAAAAGAACTTCTGAGCATCAAGACTCAGAATAAAGAGATTCTTCTTAAAGTAGTTGGCAAGAGACAACTCACTCAAATAAAAAAATCTTATGATGATGCAAAATCACGATTGATAATGTTGGATTATGATGGCACGCTTTCTCCATTCACCAGTAAGCCTGAAGATGCGATACCTTCAGCCAGAGTACTTGAATTACTGAAAGAAATGAACGCCGACCATAGAAACAAAGTAGTTATTAATAGTGGCAGAAATCATCAGATACTGGATAAATGGTTTAAAGGACTAAACCTTGATTTTGCTGCTGAACACGGGATGTTCTACAAAGAGAACAATAAATGGCATAGAAACATTACTGACAGCGTGGTTTGGGATGATGAGATTCTTGATATAATACAGCATGCAATTGATAAAACACCTCGCTCTTATATGGAACAGAAAGAAGCATCGCTTGTCTGGCATTACCGTAATGTGGATATATGGCTTGCCGAGCTGCGTTCGCAGCAGCTTGTGAACGCCTTGATTGGTCCCTGTGCCCGACTTAACCTTCAGATTGTGCCGGGCAACAAAGTGGTAGAGGTGAAGCCGCCTGATTTCACTAAGGGGAGTGAGGTACTGCGCAGGTTGGCTAAGCACGACTACGATTTTGTGCTTGCAATTGGTGATGATACAACCGATGAAGATATGTTTCGTGTATTGCCGTCCGACGGAATAAGCGTTAAGGTAGGCAACTTCTCTCCTGCAGCAAAATATCGTATTCCTCTGCAATCTTCTGTTGTGCCATTCCTTACTAATCTTATTAAATGATATGAATTTCATCTACAACATTACAGCTAACGACTCATTAAGATATCTGCTTATTTCACTTACTTTCGTTGTACTCTTCTTTATTCTTGCAGGTATCTATAATTTAATAATAAAAAGATGGAGAGTACGTACACGTAAGAGTAAAAGTAAGATTGATGATTTTATTGTGCGACTGTTCAGGGTGCCCGGAATATGGGCTATTTTCGCAGTCTTACTTCATATTTTCAGTTCATATTTAAAAGAAGATGAAAAGGTTTTCTCTGTACTTCAGCAGATAAGTAAGATATTACTGATACTTACTATAGGGTGGCTGATAATACAGGTTGTAAGAGCACTATTTCACTACTGGCAGAAAAAGCTTGATATCAACAATGCAAATAATCTTGAAGCCAGAAAAAAACTAACACAGGTTAGCATGGTAGAGAGAATTGTGATAATTACAATCACATTTATATTTGTCTCTATAGCTTTGATGACAATTGAATCAATCAGAGAACTTGGAGTAAGTCTTCTAGCATCAGCAGGGGTTGCCGGTATAATAATCGGTTTTGCGGCACAACGCAGCTTTGGGCAGGTATTTTCAGGAATACAGATTGCATTTACACAGCCAATAAGGATTGACGACGTAGTGGTTATTGAAGGTGAATGGGGACGGATTGAAGAAATAAATATCACTTATGCTGTAGTAAATATCTGGGATCAGAGACGATTGATTGTTCCGATTGATTATTTCCTGAACAATCCCATACAAAACTGGACGAGGACTGAATCTGATATCATGGGTACGGCAATGCTTTACGTGTCTTATGATCTTCCGGTAGATCCTTTAAGGGAAGAGCTTGCAAGGTTAGTAAAAGATAACCCGAACTGGGATGGAAGGGTTCAGAATATTCAGGTAACAGACAGTCAACAGTGGTATAAGGAGTTGCGTGTACTTGTCAGCAGTTCCGACTCAGGAAAAAACTGGGACCTGAGAGTGTTTGTGCGTGAGAAGCTTATCGATTTTATCAACGAAAACTATCCGGGCTCTTTTGCTAAAGTTAATGCATTGCCTACTAAGGCCTTATAAACTTAGAGAGTTTTTTCTCTTCTGAAAAGAGAGCAGCTGTATTAATAAATGCAAGGTGCGAATATGCCTGCGGGAAATTGCCCAACTGCCTTTTGGTCTCAAAGTCAAGATCTTCACTATAAAGGCCAAGGTGGTTGGAATATGAAATCATATTCTCGAACAATTCACGTGCTTCATCCCTCTCACCTATCATGTATAAAGCATCAATCAGCCAGAAAGTACAGATAGTGAAAGAGGATGTTGGCACTCCAAAATCATCTTCTGACTTGTATCTGTACATCAAGCCTTCATGAAAAAGATTTTCCTTAACATATTTGACAGTTTTCACGAAACGCTCATCACTCGGGTCAATAAAGTCATAAAAGTACATCAGAAGCAATGAAGAATCAGCATCTGTATTATCGTAGGCCTGAGTGAAAGTCTGGAGTTCCTCGTTCCACCCTTTTTCGTGTACCTCTTTTTTAATAATATCAGCCTCTTTACGCCATTCTATTGCGTAATAGTCTCTTTGAAGAAGCTCAGCAATAAGTGATGCTCTGTCAACCGCAACCCAGCTCATCACTTTTGAAAAAACAAAATGATGTTTCTTTGTACGGTATTCCCATATACTTCTGTCAGGATTCTTCCATGAAGCCAGTACAGCTCGAACAAGGTTCTTAATGATTTCCCAAATCTCCTCAATCTCATCCAGTGTTCCCGGGAAATAGAGGTAATATTTATATATCACATCAAGCAGATATCCAATGGAGTCATTTTGTTCCTGATAATAGGCTGCGTTACCAATTCTCACAGGATGTGAGTTTTCGTATCCCGAAAGATGCGGCAGTATCTCTTCGGTCAGATCCCTCTCACCCCTGATCCCATACATTATTTGTATAGGTTCATTTCTCGATGATTTTAATATATGCTTTATAAATTCGATAAAACGTTTGGCAGCCGACCTCTGCTTCATGAACAAGAGTGTGTCAATCGACATTGATGCGTCCCTCAGCCAACAGAAGCGATAGTCCCAGTTGCGCGTTTCACCAAGCGTTTCAGGCAAACTAGTTGTTACTGCTGCCAGCATTGCTCCTGAGTTTTGATAAGACAACAGTTTTAATACAAGAAGACTCCGTTTTATCATGTCGTTGTACTGGACATAATCTCTCGACCTGTTGACAAAATTGAGCCAATAGACTTTAGTGCGTTCAAACTCCAGCAGAATACGGTTTATGTCTACTGTAACCAACTTTTGATTGTAGGATAGGAGGAAAAACTGATTTTCCGTAATCACTATCTCCTCTCTGTTAAGCACTTTCTCCATATCAAAGCTGGTGTACAGATACACCTTCTCTTCGGAATCCCCAACTGAATGGGTTTTAATGTAGTTGCCCACTATTTCATGACGTACCTCCTCACGTGCATAATTTATCTTGGGATCATAAATTACCCTCAAAGTTGGAGAACCCTTAATAACTCTGATATATCTGTGGATCTCAGGAGGCATATAGTGACGCAGGTCGCTGGTCCTGTACCTTGGCATATAGTCGAAAACTATAAATCCATGCTCGGGCGACTCAAACCTGGTCATCAGTATATTTGTATGCCCGTTATATTTTTGTGTTATTTCATAATCATCAGATACTTCGAAATGAAAGCTACCGCCCTTTTCCTTATCAAGTAGTTTTGCAAATATTGAAGGAGAATCGAAGTCGGGTAAACAAAACCAATCGATACTTCCTGTTTTAGATACTAATGCTGCTGTCCGGCAATTGCCTATAATTCCATAATCAAGGTTGTTCATAAACGTGTTATTTTTTGATTGCACAACCATTATAACGTAACGAGATGGGTTGATGTTTAAAATAATTAATCAGGGAGTCGGGATTTACCATTTCTACTACAACTGTAACATCTGGTTGTCAACCAAATACAATGTTAAATATTATAGGGAGAAATTTCTCCCCGCAGAGGAATCTGCATCAGCTGCTTCACCTCTGTGTTAGTTTTTCCGCACCCAAACAGAAACATCATTTTTGTAAGTGCAGCCTCTGTTGTGATATCGTGACCGCTCACAACTCCCAATTTCTCGAGCTGGCGACCGTTTTCGTAGCGGTGCATTTCAACAATGCCGTAAAGGCACTGGGTAACGTTTACAATAACTATTTCTTTTTCGATGGCAGTTTTCAGCAATTTTATAAACCATGGATATCTTGGTGAGTTGCCTGTTCCGAATGTTTCAAGTATAACGCCTTTCAAACCGGGAATCTCGAGATGTGCTTTAACTACCTCTTCAGTAATTCCGGGGAATAATTTCAGAACAACAACATTTTGATTGAGACTGTAATGAAATTTTACCGATGACTTATAATCAGGTTTTAGTATATCATGGGTATTGTATTTGATATCGAGTCCTGATTCTGCTAGATAAGGGCAGTTGGGACTTGTAAACGCGCTAAAGTGATCCGCATTGAGCTTGGTTGTCCTGTTGCCTCTCAACAACAGATTCTGCATGTAAACAGTCAGTTCGGGCACCTTTGGAAGTCCAGCAGAATCTTTATCTGCCGAAATTTCAAGTGCAGTGATAAGATTCTCTTTTGCATCCGAACGGAGTTTACCAATGGGAAGCTGAGACCCTGTCAGTATCACTGGCTTGGTGAGATTATCGCACATAAAACTCAATGCAGAGGCTGTGTAGGCCATAGTATCAGTTCCATGCAGTATAACAAAGCCGTCATACATGTCGTAATGCGATTCTATAACTTTCACCATCTCCTGCCACGAATATATAGTGACGTCTGATGAGTCGATAGGTGGATTAAACTGATAACTTTCCACGTTAAAGTTCAGCTTCTTCATCTCCGGAATATTTGAGCGAAGATGACTAAAATCGAAAGGCTCCAGCGCACCGGTTTCCCTGTTTTCCAACATCCCGATGGTTCCACCAGTGTAAATTAACAATACATTAGCATTTCTATCAATCATACAAGAGTATTTTAATACAAAAATAGCAATTTGATATTATATTCTACCATTATGACAAAGATTTTTTATAATGAGATCTGTTACAGAAAATTATCGAACCAATATGCCAATTGTTTGTTTTAT
>DHCC01000010.1:32137-32360 GCA_002398875.1 Bacteroidales bacterium UBA4912
TTGGAGAGAGAATAATATTTTTGATACGGATCTTGACGGACATACCGTAACAATAGATTTAGCCGAAGAGGCGGGAGGTAATAATGCGGGACCGAGACCTAAAAAGCTTATGCTGGTTGCAGCTGCCGGTTGCTCAGGCCTCGATGTAGTAGAGATGGCACGTAAGATGCGGCTCGATATAAAGAGTTTCGATATCCGGATTGACGCTGAAACAGCTGAAGAA
>DHCC01000042.1:0-4334 GCA_002398875.1 Bacteroidales bacterium UBA4912
GTAAATATCTTTATATATTTATCAGCGTCATCATCACTTACATTTAGCCAGAACTGATAAAACTTATATGGAGAAGTGTAGCGTCTGTCGAGCCATACGTTGCCACTTTCTGTCTTTCCGAATTTACCGCCGTCAGCTTTTGTAATAAGAGGACATACCAGCGCAAATGCTTCACCACCTTCAACTCTGCGGATAAGTTCTGTTCCGGTTGTTATGTTACCCCATTGATCTGAGCCCCCAAGTTGTAGGCGACAGCCTTTTTCTCGATACAGATGTAGAAAATCGTAACCCTGCATTAGCTGGTAAGAGAATTCTGTAAATGACATACCTTCACTTGACTCACCGCTGAGACGCTTCTTTACAGAATCCTTAGCCATCATATAATTAACCGTTATGTGCTTGCCGATATCCCTTATAAAATTAAGAAAGCTATAATCTTTCATCCAGTCGTAGTTGTTAACTAAAACAGCTTTATTGGGAATATCACTTTCAAAATCAAGAAATTTAGCCAACTGCTTTTTGATTGCCTCTTGGTTGTGACGTAAAGTTTCTTCATCGAGAAGCTTTCTTTCGGCCGACTTCATAGACGGGTCACCAATCATTCCTGTTGCACCCCCTACAAGGGCAATAGGAGTGTGTCCTGCTCTCTGGAAATGTTTAAGCATCATTACCCCCACAAGGTGGCCGATATGCAATGAATCGGCTGTAGGATCAATTCCAAGGTATCCTGAAGTACGTTCTTTCTGTAACTGCTCTTCTGTACCCGGCATAATCTCATGTATCATACCCCTCCAGCGCAGTTCTTCTACGAAATTCAACATAAAAATCTATTATTATCTATCTAGTGTTTAAAAGATTTGCAAAGATAATAAAAAAGAAATTATAACTTTGTGCCACCATTTGTACTTTTGTTTCTATGACTATAGTTTATTTAATCTTATCTTTTTTACTGCTATTGACATCAAATTTATCGGCAAAAGATAATCAGGGTAAAATAATTGAAGAAGTTGACAGTCTACTTGAATTAAGTAAGGATAGCAAATATAACGTAAATATTGAGTCAGCAATTGAATACGCATATCATGCACTCTCGATGAGTGAAGAGGTAAATTATTCACGAGGGAAAGCAAAATCATATCTTAATTTAGGTCAGACACTTTTCTATTTAGGGAGTTATGAAAAATCACTCGAGTACCTTTCACTTGCAGAAAAAGAACCGTATGTATCCGGAGATCCAGTTATGTTGTTTGAAGTCAGCAGAGTTCGCGGACAAATCTACACATATTTGAATTTGTACAAACAGTCCATCAGGGAATTTCAGAAATGCCTTGCCTTTGCAGAAGATATCACACCGAAACAAAACAGCGATTATTGTTTCAGTTTGACATACGAGAACTTAAGTGTTGTTTACGAATATTTAGATAGTGCAGACTCTGTATTATATTTCATGAATAAAAACAGACAAGTTCTGGAATCTATGGATGAGTCTTTTGCTTACCGAAATATGGTTAATTTATACACTTCTTTTGGCAACATATATTCCATTGAAGGTGAATTTGGGTTGGCTAAGGAATTCTTTGATAACGCACTTAATCTTACTGAAAAATATCAATACCCCTATCAATCAAGAACATATATTTTTCTTGGTGATATGGAGGTTCGCAAAGAAAACCCAGACTCTGCAATGTTTTATTATAATAAGGCCCTTAGCAATCTGGAAACAACTAAGATAAAAGGAGAGTACAGTCTTGTTTATGGACAAATTGGCGAATTATTCAGACAGACAGGGAATATTGACTCTGCAAGGATTTACAATGAAAAGCAGAATTCAGTAGATATAGAATTGTCAACTGAGCGACAAAACAGTGTAGAACATGCATTGCAAATTTTCATTGATGAAGAGAGAAAAAATAGTGCTAAAAAAAGGAATACAGAGCTCACAATAATATCAATATCTTCTTTAGTTCTTATTGTTCTAATAATTGTTGTCTGGAGAAAATCACGCAAAAGATTATTACAAAAAAAGGAAGAGGAAGCAAAAAAGCTTCAGTCGCAATTACATAATACTTTAAAAGAGATCGAAGTAAAGGAAGAAAAGACAAAGGTCTTAGAACAAAAAATAAATGAATCATTCAATGAATTAATTGAGCTTGCAAAGAACAATGACACCACATTTTTAAAAAGGTTCCAGGAAATATACCCGGAACCCTCCCAACGATTATTACAAAAACATCCTAATCTGTCAAATTCCGAACTTATCCTTTCTGCCATGATATTTCTTAATTTTACTTCTAAAGAGATAGCAACATATACATTTGTCGAACATCGATCAGTACAGACTAAAAAAAGCAGATTAAGAAAAAAAATAGACCTTCCTGCCGGTGCCAATCTAGAGCAATACTTCGCATCATTTTCAAAGTAATCAGGTATTGCAAAATCCGTACTTTTATTGCCTTTATTTAAACTTTTAAACAAGCTTACCTAAAAGCTTATAAATCCTCAATTTCCTTCCTTTAATGCAATAATCTTTTGCATTAATACTAAATGTGTGTTTTTTTATTAAATCGGACATCTCAGAGTTACATCCACATTAAGATACATATAATCAAGTATATACAAAATGTTGTAGTTTTGTAGTATATCGTTTTTAGGACATTTCTTAGATTCCAGCGTTCTTTGTACAGAAATTTTAAGTAAGTATTATCATCACAGCAATAAAAATAATTCAATAAAATGTCATTGATTTTATTCTTCACTGAAACCTATTTGTATGTTTTCTGTAAATATTATAGTTAAAAAGTGATTTTTGGATTCGAAAAAGATTTGACTAAAAAAAGTCCATAAAATCAAGCAGTTACATCAGCAAAATGCGTTTCTAGTTATAATTTAACTAATGTTAATGCCGTTTAAGTTATAAAAGTTGCAGATTTAGGACAAACAAATGTCCACTAATGACAATAATTTTGAGACAAAAATAAGCGAGATATGAAACGATTATTTCTTTCAATTGTAATCCTATTTATTATTTGTTCCTACTCTTTTTCTCAAAGTGTAGGTTTAAAGACAAATTTAGCTCACTGGGCAACCACTACACCAAACTTAGGAATTGAGTTCGCGTTCAGCAGAAAACTCACGATGGAGATAGGTTATGGTTATAATCCATTTGTCTTCAAAGATAATAAAAAAGTACAGCATTGGATTGTACAACCTGAACTAAGATACTGGACATGCGAGAGCTTCAACGGTCACTTCTTCGGTATACATGGTTTAATTGGCGAGTACAATATAGGTGGAGTAGATGTACCAATAGGGAAACTAAAAAACTTAAAAGACTACAGGTATCAGGGATACGCTTACGGTGGCGGAATAAGCTATGGTTATCAATGGGTTTTATCAAAAAGATGGAATCTGGAAGCCAATCTTGGAGCAGGATATGTATATCTGGACTATGATAAGTATCCCTGTGTTAAATGCGGCACGTTGATTGGTGAAAATACCAAAAACTACTTTGGGGTAACCAAGGCAGCAGTATCCCTTATATATCTAATAAAATAAAATAGAAAGACATGAAAAAAGTTATATATATAAGTATAGCGTTTGCGCTGATGTTCAATTTTATATCTGAACTGTTTGCTCAGGAGAACTACACAGATCAGCTTTTAGTAGAAAACCTTACAATATCAAAAGAAGCTGATATCACCGACATTTCAATGGACGTAAACTTCAGCAATCTCAAGCTGAACAGGAATGAAATGATAATTATCACTCCGGTAATAGTTTCACCTGAAAAAGATAACAAGGTCGAACTCGAACCATTTACCATAATAGGTAAAGTAAGGAACAAAGTACTCAACAGATCATACAACAGCATAGGCAAAGTTGTACTCAATTATCCCGAAGAAAACAAAGTAGTTCGTAGAAACGGAAAAGATCAGTCGATACAGTACACCACATCCCTTCCTTTTGAAGAATGGCAACGCGATGCACAGCTCATCCTTAAAACAGAAGTAATAGGATGTGCCGACTGTCTGGATAATGAGCCCGACATGCTATTATCAGACAGAATGTTGCCTGAAAGATTTGTACCTGAATACAGCTACAAATACATTGTTCCTGAAGTAGAAGGGATAAAACAACGCAGTGAAACCCACAGTGCACATATAAACTTTATTGTAGGAGAATCCCGACTGCTGCTCGAATATAAAAACAACAAAGAAGTCTTTATTAAAGTTGGACAAGTTATCAACGATTTCAAAATTGATAAAGATCTTACTATCTCAAGCTTCACTATAACCGGATACGCATCACCCGAAGCAACAGTGCAAACAAACATG
>DHCC01000042.1:4360-4507 GCA_002398875.1 Bacteroidales bacterium UBA4912
TTACGTGATTTCAAAAACAATGCAGTTGAACTTAAGAAAGTAGAAGATATTATTCTGGAGCTTAAAAATGATCCCGACCTATCAATATCTGATTTCACAATAGTAGGTTATGCATCTCCTGAGGGATCAAGTCAGAGTAATCTTTTG
>DHCC01000042.1:4632-6941 GCA_002398875.1 Bacteroidales bacterium UBA4912
GCCAACAAAAATCAGATCATAGATATAATAGACAATGTAGCCGATCTTGATGTACGCGAAACACGCATAATTGCACTTGACAACGGTGTCACATACAGAAAACTCTACAATCAGTTCTATCCACCCCTACGACGCATAGATTACGCCATAAATTATGTATCACGCCCGTTTGAGGTTGAAGAAGCAGCAGAGCTAATCAAAACCCGTCCAAATCTTCTAAGTCTCAACGAAATGTTCCTCGTAGCCAACACTTTCCCTGAAGGAAGCAAAGAATACAACCAGGTGTTTGAAATTGCTGCTAAAACATTCCCTGAAAGTGACATTGCAAACATAAATGTAGCAGTTCAAGAACTTCGGAACAACGAAACTGACCAAGCCATAGCCCGCCTCGGACAATTTACAGATAACCCCGATGCACTAAACCTGCTTGGAATAGCATACGCTAATAAAGAATTGTACGACAAAGCACAAGAGTACCTGAATCAAGCAATAGCGAAGGGAAATAAAGGTGCAGAACACAATATGCAACAACTAAAGAGAGTGTTGGAAGACAACTAGATAAATAATACAAATGACTAATTATTAACTATTAAAAAATTAAGAGATAACGAATTAAAAAATTAATCACATTTTAAATTTTAAACAAGATGAAACTATTCAAATTATTATTCGTAGCGATTATTGCCTTTGGTATGATGGCTTGTAACAATGAACAGGATGTTCCTGAAATTATTGATGGACCAGAGGCAACAGTTTCGGTAATGGTAGTACCTACAAGTAATGGATCAACTGTAAGATTAGCAGGTGATTTATCTCCAGCGGATGCTGGTGGAATTGCAATAGATGAAAGTAACATTAAAATGCTTGAGGTATTTATATTCTCTGGAGGTTTACCTGACGGATATGGAAAAGCTACATCTGAGACCACCGTAACACAAGTATTAGGAATTACAACACACTCAGGACCTAAAACATTTTATGTTGTAGCTAACGCTGATATTAAACAAGTAGCAACAGAAGCAGAGCTTTTAGCTAAAACCAAGGATATACCAGTAGATATTAGTAAGGGTTTACCTATGACTTCAAAAGGTATATCAGTAGACTTGGTTGCTGGCGAAAACCAATACGGTTTTTCAGAAGGAACGCCTAATTACAAAGGAGGAGCTAAACAACATGGAATTGATACACCAGCACAATTAGTACGTGTTAATGCTAGAGTTGCAATAGTTTCTGCAGTATTAGATAATACTAAATTACCTGCTGATCAACTTGCAATTTTTGATGCACTTACAGATATTCAGGTAGCAATGTTTAATGTACCAAAAACATCTAACCTTTTTGGCGCTTCATTAGCTATAAATGATGATTTCCTACTTGGAAATGACTGGCCAACTACAGAAGGATCATATATGCAATTAACTGATGGAGGTGTACTAGAAAGTTCATTTGAACAAGCCAGTGCACTAAATATCGTAAGCACAGATGCTCCTTATTTTTATGTAACAGAGAATGACGGTATAACTGAAAAAGAACGTATGCTTATAGTTTTGAGGGGAAAACCTACAAAAGGTGGTGATCCAGTTGTGTCTCCAAAATTATATACTGATGCTAGTGGTTATACATATTATCCTGTGTGGGTAAATGCAACTAAAGCTGGTTATACATATACAGGAGATAACACAGGAGATAATATTATTCGTCGTAATACTCAGTACAATATCGCTCTTTCTATTTATGGAATTGGAAATCCTACAATCGATCCAACAGAAAATGCTTTTCTAGACGTTAATGTTAGTGTTGCTCCTTGGTTAGTAGTTACTCAAAATGTAGATTGGGGAACACCTCCGGTTGCTCCTTGAGTAAATAACTAACAACTGTTTTAACAGTAAAATAGTAGCCTATAAACCCCTACTATTCAAATCCGACAACAAAAATCACCGCGGCAGGGGAGTGATACCCCTCCGCGGAACAAAGAAAACTAAAAATAGATGATGATGAACAACAATAGCAAATTCAGCTTAATTATGGTAATCACACTTATGATTACGGGGCTACTTAGCAGTTGTTTTAAAGAGGATTTGTCGGACTGTCCACTGCCTTTTCAGGTAACAATTAAAGCACTGGATATAGATCTAAATGATATTACCGAGTCGGGTGAAGTGTATAATGCAATTCTGTTTGCTTTTGATGAAAACCAAAATTTGGTAGGTGCTTTTGAGCTTACTGCTGATCAGGTAAAAAGTAGAAAACCAATTGATATTATATTAGATTATCCGGGATTTACTGCACTAACATTTATTGCCTGGGGT
>DHCC01000091.1 GCA_002398875.1 Bacteroidales bacterium UBA4912
TCAAAAAGTTTGTTAAACCTATTGTTCTTAAATTTGATTGGTACATCATCTTCAGGAGCCGGATCAGATTTTTCGAAGTAAACGCTTTTGGATTCAAGGTATTTTGAAATTTCCGGATCATTATCTACCGGTGCCCATCCCTGCAGTAACATTATTTTTTCATCCACTACATTCGAAGCGCTCTTTTCCACCTTGTAATACTGAATATTCGAATCAAGTGAGTTAATCGCAGCATCCACAGAGGGTATATTATCAGATAGTTCTTTTAATTTATCCTCTTGAACAGTAATTTTATCATTTACTGATTCAATCAACCTGTTGAGATCATCCAGTGACACATCAGGCAATTTCTCCTTTTCAAGATTCAGAAGTTCCGCCATATTTTCGTCCTTACTTAGAGTAATAAAATAAGTACGGGAAGATTCTCTGTTCACCACATAGATATCATACAGTTCTTCCCATTCCTCATCATACTGGTTGTTTGGACTTATGAAGAAGTTGATTTTATACCCTGCATTTTCCAAAAGCTTTATCTGGTCGGGACTGAAATTACCCCAAGGCTTTAAAGTATCTCTTTCCTTAGAAGCAACCATCAGCTGTTGTTTGAGCAAAGATTTCTCATTCTCAATTTTCTCAATCTCAGCAGGTGTTTTTTTACCTGAATCTGCATCAGCCTCGTTAAACGGGCTGTCAGATTTTTTATCCCTTACCCTGTTCAATATTTTTTTAGCCTCTTCCAGCTGTTTCTTTTCAGTTATGAACTCATAAAGCTTATCTTCTTCCACCTCACTTCTGTCCTGTTCAACAACATGAATCATACCAAGGTCGCGAAGATCATCGAGAAACAGCTTGTAATCCTTATGGTAAGCTAAAAACAGATATTTCTTCATTGTTGCTACCATTTGACATCTCCTTTCTCTTTTCTTTTTTCCTGATGAGAACGCATTATTTTCTGTGATGACTTGGACAGATTTTCCTCATCTTCAAGATATCTCTTAATCTTAAGAATGGCTTCCCGGTAACCCGGAATCTGAACTTTCTCAAAAAGATTAACCTTTTGTGTAGTCTTCTTTCGCGCAAACTCCAGATTATTTATTCTGATAGCATGAAAATCGCGACGGATTCCAACCTCAGCAAGTGATTCAACAGTTTTCACCCCATCCAGAAACCACTTAGGTCTGTTAAAGAGGCTAAAGGGTTTAATCTCAAAATCCACACTTTCAAGAATTGGTATTTTTACCCCTGCAATCTTTTTTTTAGATAGATGCACATCCTTAACGCTTATCAGAGAGGGGTCAAACTCCATCCACATACCCATCATCTTATCGTAAGACTTAACCTTCTCCTCAAGCTCCTTATCAAGTCTGACTAATTCATCTTTGGCCTTTTTAACTTCCATTCTCAGCGCAGTCTCCTTGTTTTGTAACGTAGGCAGAGCGCGTTCACGAACGTTCAGCTGTTTCTCCAACTGCTGACGTGAAGTTTTATTATATTGAAATTTTATAGCCATTATTTTTTCCAGTACTGATCCACTAATTCCTGTTTCATGTTTACTTCTGAAGGTTTGAAATGCTCAGAAAGCAGTTCCCATGTTTTATCCAGCATCTCAACCGAATTCAGATTCACATCAATTGCCATCAGTTCTCTCGAGTAGTCTTTAGCAAATGACAACGTTCTCGTATCATAATCAGTCAGATCAAAACCATTCTCCTGTTTTGTTTTAGCATTCGCCGCGTCAGCATAAAGTCGCACTGCCGCATTCATTACCTGTGGATGATCTTCACGGGTTTTCTTGCCCTGAACATTCTGTTTCAACCTTGATAATGACCTGAACGGATCCACAATCACCTTACCTACATCACTGTCCAGGCGAAGGAAAAGCTGTCCTTCAGTAATATACCCCGTGTTGTCAGGCACAGCATGCGTAATATCGCCCCCTGACAAAGTAGTCACTGCCACAATAGTAATAGAACCCCCTGAAGGAAACTGAGCCGCTTTCTCATAAATCTTTGCCAGGTCCGAGTATAACGAACCCGGCATCGAATCTTTCGAAGGAATCTGATCCATACGGTTCGAAACAATCGATAGCGCATCAGCATAAGAAGTCATATCAGTAAGCAATACCAGAACCTTTTCATTCTTGTCAACCGCGAAATATTCCGCAGCCGTAAGCGCCATATCAGGCACCAGCAATCGCTCAACAGCAGGGTCTTCCGTAGTGTTCATAAAAGATATAATACGATCCAATGCCCCAGCGTTACTAAACACCTTTTTAAAGTACAGGTAGTCATCATTAGTCATACCCATACCCCCGAGAATTATTTTATCAGTCTCCGCACGCAAAGCCACAGTTGCCATAACCTGATTAAACGGCTGGTCAGGATCCGCAAAAAACGGAATCTTCTGTCCCGACACCAATGTATTATTCAGGTCGATACCCGCAATCCCCGTAGCAATTAGTTCAGAAGGCTGCTCTCTTCTTACAGGGTTAACCGACGGACCCCCGATAGCCCTTTCTTCACCTTCAGGCACCGGACCCCCGTCTATCGGATCGCCATAAGCATTAAAGAAACGGCCTGCCAGCTGATCACTAACCTTCAGTGATGGTGATTTTCCCATAAATATTACCTCAGCGTTTGTAGGAATGCCTTCGGTACCTTCAAAAATCTGCAGGGTTACCTCATCCTCTATAATTTTTACTACCTGTGCAAGCTTACCTTCAACCGTAGCGAGTTCATCATACCCGACATCGGTTGCCTTTACAGTACACGTTGCCTTAGTTACCTGAGTAATTTTTGTATATATTTTCTGAAATGCTTTTGCCATAATTCCTTTTATTTGCCATTTAACCTGCTGCTTATGATTTAAGTTTAAACTACTGCACGTTTGCAGCCGATAATTGATAATTTGAAACCATCTCCCTCAGCTGTTTTACGTAGCCGTTAAAACTATCCGACTCAAACTCCGAGTAGTTCATCTGTCTGCCGATATTTATGAGTTCTTTAAAAAAGTCGGCCACTTCCGTAAATTTATCAAATTCAAACTTAGTGCGGCATACTTCAGTTACAAGGTCAAGTATATTTTTCTGTCTTTCAATAGATGTTACTGAATCAATTTCATCAAATGCATCCTGTTGTAAAATAATATAATCAATAAACTCCGATTTCCAGAAGGTAATATGGTATTCCACAGGCACACCGTCATCACCCAGAATATTTATCTGCTCAGAAATCTCCTTACCACGAAGCAGACGAGTCTTTATCTCAGAAACTTTCTTTGTCCAGTCTTCAGAAACCTCCTTTGATATATATTCTTCAAACTCAGGGTATTCAAAATATTTTGAATATGAGTCAATAGGATTAATTGCGGGATAACGTTTTTTATCAGCCCTGTCCTGTTCAAGAGCATAAAAGCACCTTGCAACTTTCTTCGTATTCTCAGTCACAGGCTCCTTCAGGTTACCACCCGCGGGTGAAACAGTACCGATGAAAGTAATAGACCCCTCCTCACCGTTATTCAAAGTAACATGACCTGCGCGACCGTAAAAATTGGAAATAATAGATGACAGGTCCATAGGGAAAGCATCCGGTCCCGGAAGCTCTTCAAGTCGGTTACTCATCTCACGCAAAGCTTGTGCCCAACGTGAAGTAGAGTCTGCCATAAGCAGCACTTTCAGTCCCATCGACCTGTAGTATTCACCAATAGTCATTGCCGTGTAAACCGAAGCTTCACGTGCTGCAACGGGCATATTTGATGTATTTGCAACAATAATAGTCCTCTCCATCAGTTTGCGCCCCGTGTGAGGGTCAACAAGCTCCGGGAACTCCGTAAAAATTTCAACAACCTCATTAGCTCTTTCGCCGCAAGCAGCAATGATAACAATATCCGCTTCAGCCTGTTTGGATATTGAGTGCTGAAGAACAGTCTTCCCTGTACCGAAAGCACCCGGTATAAATCCCGTACCCCCTTCAACGATAGGGTTCAGTGTATCTATTGCACGAACACCCGTTTCAAGTAGTTTGTAAGGCCTTGGTTTCTCAGAATATTCTGTAATCGGGATCTTCACGGGCCAGCGCTGTATCATATTCAGCTCTGTAACATTACCCTCAAGATCTTCAACTACAGCAATCTTTTCATATATATTATAATCTCCTTCGCCGATAATCTTCTTAATACGGTACTCACCCTTCATTGTAAAAGGCACCATAATCTTGTGAGGCTGAAAGTTTTCATCAACTTCACCAAGCCATGAGCCCGCTTTTACTTTGTCCCCCTCTTTAGCTATCGGCTTAAAATGCCACAGTTTTTCTTCATCCAGAGGAAAAGTGTATTCGCCCCTTCTTAGGAAAACACCCTCCATTTTATCAAGGTCATTCTCAAGCCCGTCAAGATTTCGCTGGAGCAAACCAGGACCAAGCACAACTTCAAGTAAATGTCCCTGAAATTCAACTTTAGAGCCAACCTTCAGTCCTCTTGTACTTTCGAATACCTGTACTGAGGCATTTTTTTCCTCAATCTTGATAACCTCAGCCATCAATCTTGTACCTTCATGATCTATGTAGGCAATCTCATTTTGAGCAACAGGTCCATCTGCCTCAACAATTACGAGGTTGGATATGATTCCTTTGACTGTTCCTTTTGTTAGCATATATGATAATTTACTCTTTTTGTTTTTTTAAAAATCGTCAGGCAGTTTTGTTTCGTTCTTAAGGCTGTTAATCATATCCCTAAAAACTTTCTCCCCCTCTTCTGCATTTAGTTTCACCCAACGTTCCAGTATTTGTAGTTTACAGAAATAAGTGAAGATATATTCTATATTAAAGTAGTCGAAAACAGTATTCTCTTCCAACCAGTCCCACCTGAATTTGTCAATCTTTCGTTCCCTGTCAAATATATCAGGCTCTTCAGAAATACGTATAAGCGTATCATAATATTCCAGTTCCTGGCTAATCCCAAAATCTCTGGCGTTTGAATTCTCTCGGATGAGTTTAGCGTAAGTGTTGTGACCGACAATATATTTTGCAACCATAAGATCATACTTGCGTGCAAAAACAGCCGTCATAACATTCCCGATGTTAAGATTAAGCTCAAACCAGCCGGACAACAGGCTGTTTTTAGCTTCAACACCATAATCCATATAAAAAGATGTAAGCAGATCCTCCCATATTCTGCCCCCTTCATGAGGATTCTCTTCACTTAGCCACCTTCTGATGAAATCTTCAAAATAGGGTGGGATATGCTTATCTTTAATCGGGATATCTTCCTTCACATAAGTGATTAAATCCATAATCTCCTCACGCGACAACTTACCCGCAATGCTGATGTTTGCATCCTTATCTCCCAGCAAATTAAGCAGATTATCATTATCATGCTTCAGAAAATATTTTCTAAGTAGCTTGAGGTCTGCAGGTTTAAGCTCCTCCCTAAGCATGGTAATGAACTCTTCAACGGAAAACGGAAGCTTCATGCTGTCGAAAGAAAAATCGGGCAGTCCTGCAACGAAATAGTAATATTGGTTTTTAAAAAGCATGCTCTGTTTAAATAATGATACGATTTGATAAAGGTTATATTTCAGCAATATTAGAATAGCAGTTGTTGTATTTGCGGACGCAGGAACTCCTTAAAGTATTCGACAAACTCTTCTTCACCAAACTTCACTTTATAAGAGCCATCTTCAGGTGAAACAGTAAAACCTGTCTTTATACCATTAACAGATTCTATGTTAACACCCTTGTTCAAAAGGTCTTTAGCATTTGCAGTTATATAAGATTTCAGCTCATCTGCACTCTCCGTGCCAATATTCAGCTTTTCTTCCCTAGCCCAGTTCTGCATAAGCTCCACAATCAGTTTCTGCATAAACTGTTTATCTACAGTTGCAGCTTTAACATTCGATTCTGCAAGCTTACCTGTCACGAGGTTAGTAATCTCTGTTTTCAGTGCTTCAGATGATTGCGCAGCATATAGTTTAAGCTCTGCCTCGGTATGGCTTTTCAATTCTGCAACCTCTTTTCTGGCAGCATCCAGCAGTTGTTTCGACTGAGCTTCTGCCTCTTCCAAAATCTGTTTCTTCTGAGCCTTAGCATCTGCAATAATTTTATTTGCTTCCTCCTTACCTTTTTCCACACCTTCGGAATAAAGTTTAGAGGTTAGTTCCTGAATTTTGTCCATAGATAAATTATATGTAGTTTATATCTTTCTTATGATAGTATGCTTTACAATGATTACGATTAGGTTCAAAGGTATGAATTTTTATTAAAGTAGGAAATATAATTTTACTTTTATTTTGGCATATTATTTGTTGCTTTATCGCTTATGGACAAGAAAGTATTCAGACTCGCTCTGCCAAATATAATAACAAATATTACAGTTCCCCTTCTGGGGATGATTGATATTGCCGTAGCCGGACGACTTGGTTCTGCCGTTTATATAGGCGCTATTGCACTTGGTGCAAATATATTCAACATGATTTACTGGAACTTTGGTTTCCTTAGAATGAGCTCCAGTGGTTTTGCATCACAGGCTTATGGTGCAAGAGATTTCACAGAATCAATGAATGTTTTCATCCGCTCACTCGCCATTGGGCTTGTCATCGGTCTTTTAATAATTTTACTACAATACCCGATTGGAGAACTCGCATTTCGATTGATACAATCCGGTCCTGAAACAGTTGAATATGTATCAGCCTACTTCCGCATAGTAGTGTGGGGAGCCCCTGCAGTATTAGGGATGTACGCATTCAAGGGATGGTTTATAGGAATGCAGAATGCCAAAATCCCGATGGTGATAGCAATACTTAACAATGTGCTTAATATACTGCTCAGCATTACTTTTGTTTTCGGATTCGGAATGAAAATAGAAGGTATTGCTTTGGGTACCGCCCTTTCACAAATAATCTCCTTAATAGTTGCAGCCGCACTTTGGTGGAAATACTACCGCCGACTCAGGAAATATATCAAAAAGGATACAATCTGGGATAAACATGCAATAAGAGAGTACTTCAGGGTCAACGGCGATATCTTTGTACGTACATTCCTGCTCACCCTTGTCACCACATTCTTCACATTTGCATCCTCCGGAATGGGAGAAACCATACTGGCCGTCAACGCTCTTCTGATGCAATTCTTTATGCTCTTCTCCTATTTTATGGATGGATTTGCTTATGCAGGGGAGGCACTCACAGGCAGATATGTCGGAGCAAAAAATATGCCCGTGCTTAAATATATGATCAAACGAATCTTTTTCTGGGGACTCGTGGTAAGTCTGGTTGCAATGGTCGTATATCTCCTGTTCCCTGATCTTATATTAAGACTGCTTACAAACGATGCTCATATCATTACAGCAACAAAAGGATATTTGTTCTGGACCCTGCTTATACCCATTGCAGGCTTTGCTGCTTTTCTCTGGGACGGTATCTTTATCGGAGCCACTGCCTCAGTGGAGATGCGAAATGCAATGATCCTCTCCACCATAATTTTCTTCGGATCATATTTTCTGATGACACCCGTTTGGGGAAACAACGGACTCTGGTTTTCTTTTATTCTTTATCTTGCAACTCGGGGAATTACACTTACCTTTATGGCAAGAAAAGCATTTAAACAGGCTTAATTTACATATCGTAATATGAAAACAAAACATTTAATTTACTTACTTATAATTTGCACAACTATGGCAGCATACTCTTGTGCTTCAATACCTAAGGGAGCAGTTGCAGTAAAACCCTTCGACAAGGAAAGATATCTTGGCAAATGGTACGAAATTGCAAGAAAAGATTTCAAATTCGAACGAAATCTCAACAACACAACAGCAGAATACACTTTAAATGATGATGGAACCATTAAAGTAGTCAATCGAGGATTCAACACCGTAAAAAAGGAGTGGACCCAGGCAATCGGCAAAGCAAAATTTGCAGGAGATCAAAACACTGCCATGCTCAAAGTCTCATTCTTTGGACCATTTTATTCCGGATACAACGTAATTGCACTCGACATTGAATACAAATATGCACTGGTAGCCGGCAAAAATCTAAAGTATTTATGGATTCTATCCCGCGAAACTACCATACCCGAAGATGTAAAAGATAAATATCTTAAGATCGCAGAAGATATAGGATTTGATACTTCAGATCTGATATGGGGTGAACATGATAAGCAATGAACCAACAAAATAAAATACAGAAAAAAATAAAAAACAGCGGACTTACACTTGCAAGTGAAGCTGACGACAAAACAGAAGGACCTGCAAGCCTAATATTAACCGACCCCGATGGCAATGTATTTTGTTAGACCAACATCGTTAATTAATGGTCACTTCTTCCTAATTGACAATAAAACATATTTAATAGTTTGCATTAAAATAGTCAACCCATTGACGATTTTAATGCAAAATTCGTCAATTGAAAAACTATTATTACATTTGTAAGGATAAAATCTGTGAGATATGGAGCCAATAAAAAGAATACTACAAGATAGAATTGCTGAAAGAATAGAGCCAAATAAAGTCGTTTTGATCTTTGGTGCAAGAAGAGTTGGAAAAACAGTATTAATGCGTCAACTAATAGATGACTTTGCCGGAAAAACTATGTTTCTCAATGGAGAAGACTATGATACATTAGCTTTATTAGAAGAGCGTTCTATTGCAAATTATAAGCATCTTTTGGATGGAATTGATTTATTGGCAATTGATGAAGCTCAGAATATTCCTGAAATTGGTTCTAAGTTAAAATTGATAGTCGATGAAATTAAAGGCGTCCGCGTTATAGCAAGCGGATCGTCATCATTTGATCTTTTAAATAAATCAGGCGAGCCGTTAGTGGGAAGGAGTACACATTTCTACTTGACCCCTTTTTCACAAAAAGAAATTGCAATAACAGAAAATGCTCTTGAAACACGTCAAAATTTAGAATCTCGGTTAATATATGGTTCCTACCCCGAAGTAGTAGTTTCAGATAATTTTGAACGAAAAACCGACTATTTAAGAGATATTGTAGGTGCATATTTGCTTAAAGACATTTTATCAATTGATGGGATAAAGAATTCCGGAAAGATGAAAGAACTTCTGCGTTTGATAGCTTTCCAATTAGGGTGTGAGGTCTCATATGATGAATTAGGCAAGCAGCTTGGTATGAGTAAGAATACGGTCGAAAAATATCTCGATTTGCTTTCTAAAGTATTTGTAATTTATCGTCTTGGTGCTTATTCACGTAATCTTCGTAAAGAAGTAACTAAAGCTGGTAAATGGTATTTCTATGATAACGGAATAAGAAACGCGATAATTGGAAATTTCAACCCCTTATCAATAAGGCAAGATGTAGGTGTATTATGGGAGAATTATTTAATTAGCGAACGTATAAAAGCAAATAATAATAACCGGCTTGGTAAAGAATTTTATTTTTGGAGGACCTACGACAAGCAGGAAATAGACCTTATAGAAGAAGGCTCAGGCTCCCTCAATGCATTTGAAATTAAGTGGGGAAATAAGAATCCGGAAGCTCCCGGTGCTTTTAAAGATGCATACCCTAATGCTATATATGAAGTGATAAACAGGGAGAACTACTTAAAATATTTATTTTGATATCAATCATAGTTCTGACGATACAAGTAGTTCTCATTTGATAAAAACCTGAACTTAAACTACAAATCTGAGTATTTATAACCTGTGTCACAAAGAATTGTAACGACATACTTAAACTCGGGATTTTTCTCCATATATTTTATAGCGGCAGCAACATTGGCACCTGAAGAGTAACCGGCGTAAAACCCGCCAATCTCTTCTGCCAATTTCTTTGCAACTTCACCCTGCCTCCAGGCTGCATAAACTCCGCCTTAGCGTATATAACTCTGCCATCGACAATCTTATCAAGAACAACCAGGGGAGTATTATTTATTAGCTCTAACGTACCTTTCTTTATCATTATTACAGTTATTAAATTCATGATCCATTGAATATAACCGACAACTTAATAATCTAATTAAAAGCGCTGTATATATTCAATTATTTTACAAAACGACAAAGTGAGGAAAAGGTTCATAACTCCATCACCCGACATATATAACAGATATGTCACTTTAGGAAAGTTTTTATGCCTATAACCCTAAAAAGGTGGAATAAATTGTTCAAGATAGCTCCTGTACATTTCTGATTTTCCACATTACCCTGTTTTATTAAGCCGAGATAACAAATATAGGGGTAAATTGTTAAGTCGAGATAGCAAATTCATCAATCAATTATCTCTGCTTTGGCGAAAATATCAAGTAAATCCTTTTTGTTAAGACGGTTAAATTTTATATATCGCATGTCACCTACGGGAAGGATGCTGTAATTTTCCGGGCTCTGCGTGATGAGTTCATTTTCACCAATAGATCTATATAAGGTAAGTTTAGATGACTTTACCGGCAGTTTAAGCTTCCTGTTCCCTGTGGCATGCCAGTAAATCACGTAATATTCACTGTTTTTCTTAAATATAAATGCCCTTACTTCTTTGCTGTCTCCGGCGACATGGGTAATTTGTTCATAAGGAACCAACTCGAATTCACCTTTTTCATTGATCAGCAGATGGTGCTCCTGATCTAAATTCTGTAATTCCTTTTTCTGCTCTTCAGTAAGCCATTTTTTCGCTCTTACCTCTTCCCATCTTCTCATCACTTCCATGTTATCCAAAGTTCTCGGATGTGCTTCAAATGCAGCTATATTCGAGTGAATGGAAATGGGGCAATCCCAAGCCGCAGCAACACTTGTAACATATTCCAGCATATCCGGTTGGGTCCCGATTGTTGTTTCATCCGGAACGAAATACCCCAACCAACCGAAATTAATACGTGTAAAATCTTGTCTCATGCGGGGCGCCTCTTCCGCAGGCCATTTACGGACTTCCTTTTTCAATACTTCCGGTCTAAAAACATCAAAAGCATTTCCTCCGCTCAATATATGCCAGCTGAAGTGCGATTTAGCAGCTCCTTCTGCAAACAAGGGCTGCGGATTTAATCGTTTGAAGACTTTATACTGTGCCAGCGCAACGTTGATACCGAAAGGAGGATTTACCCCTTCCGAACCATCAAAATAGAAAAACTGAAACCCTGCATCGTAAATATTTGCTATCTTTTCTGCAATTTCGTCCTGTAACGTTGTTTGCTGATTGATATAAATGCTTGTAGCTCCAAATTCACTTACATCAAGTATACCAATTACATTACCCTTTGCAAGGCCGTTTACTGTTGTATTATCAATTCCTCTTACGCATCCTGTAAATTGATAAGGAGGAACAGTGGTGAAATTTTCGTAAGAAATAAGTTCCGTTCCCACTTTCAAAACCCGACATCTATCGGCCATGGTAGAACCTTCCGGATTTTGTTCAACAAAGATGGTGGTGTCGTGCATGCCAAGATTTTCCGACAGATTGAAGCTCCTAACAATATTCAAACGATAATCGGGTATTGGAGTAACATACCGACTGTTTCTGCCAATATGTGAATGAAGAAAATGAACACCCGGTATGATACCTGCAGCCTTAATTTTATCAAGCATCTTTTCCAGATCTGCTTTCCCATTTGGGTAAAGTGATTTGTTGATTTCGTAATTTCCAATATTACTATAACCTCCACCACCTTCAAAACTTGGGTAATAGATATTCATAAGTCTGAAACCACCCATTTTGGCATACTTGATGTGTTGATCTACATTGTTAGGATTCACATTTGCTGTCCAATAATACGAAGCATTGATAAAGTCACTCCTCCTGCTTTCAACTCCCTTTGGTAAATTAAAATCCTCTTCCACCTGAGCAATGTGATCCAGTAAATTATCAGGATCAGAAACAATCAATGCGGCACCAGTCCCTTTAAATTTTATATCCTTCCTGGCACCGGCTTTTAAAATCTTATATCCATTGCGCTTCTCGAAATCGATGAAGGCATATTCATCTGTGCCCAACACATTCACTGCCGCCTTGTGATCCCAACTCACATTCAGCCATTCACCAAAATTCTTTCTGTCACGAATCGGCAATTGCAATATTGTAACTTCAGTTGCCGGAGGAGGCGTAATTTTTAGATAATCAGGATAAATACCATCTGTAATGAAACCATACAGGCTAAAACCCACGTAAGCAGGTGTTTCCTTTATCTGGATGATAGCCTGATAGGGAATCAGCTCAAACCCGACTATCAGCTTATCACCTTCCCTGTAAATGGTGTCGGCCTGAAAGGTTGTTTTCTTATTGGGATGGGCTAATTTAATCTCATTATGATATGGCCTTTCCTGGGTTACTGAAAAAATGGCAATATGTTCTCCTTTCATCAAACATTCTTCATTGTTTGACTTAAGTACCAAACTTTTGGCAATGGCATTTCTTCCAACAACCAATTTAAATTGATTGTTTTCAATTATAATATCACTCTTTTCATTTATATTATTATTGTTCGCGGCACTAGCCAAGAAGACCGTGCATATCACAAAAAATAAAAGTGTTACAACTTGTTTCATATTATTGTTATTATAGTATGTCACCAATTCTCTTCCAGCAAGAAATCAGCAATATACTTATGCTCTATACCTTCAATTGAATCTTTCCAGAATCCCAGAAATAATTCTCTTTTTAATATAGATACTTATCCAAATACACCTCCTTTACCGTCAGCGTAAGCACTTAAATTTAATGGTGGCAACCATTTTCTCAACCCTCTCACAAAGATAATCTTTCAGTTCTTCTGACTCTATAATCTCAATATCTTCCCAAAGCCCCAATATAAAGCGACCTACACCTTCAAAAGAGCATACGTAAGTATCTAATATCCATTCATTGGTTGTGATATTTTCAATATATTTGGAGGAGACAGGGTACTCCTCTGTAAGCAGGCTGTATGCTCTGAGGTTGAGTTTAAGCCTGATGTGATATTGCTCATCACTGCTAATGCGGAATATGTCAATATTTCCCTCTTTGTGCATATTATTATATTGCCAAGAGTCGCACAGCAATTCTACTGAAGAAATGCGAGATGTTTTAAAGAGTTTATTAACCCGCTCTTCAGTGTCAAAACACCACACCTGCACGTAGTTAGTTGTGAATGCAAACGGCTCCACTTTTCTATCACGTATTGTTTCGCCATGAGCTGATGAATAGTTTTTAAGCAAAACCTGTTTGTTATTTTGAATAGCCTCAACAAGCAACTTTACATTGTTTGAATCTTTTTTATTAACTATTGTCTCAGCCAGGATCTTGTAGTCATATACAGTGTATAACTTCTTTTTAAGGTTTTGCTTAAGGAGATTATTCTCATCTATGCTCTCAATGGCCGATTTTAGGATATATGCCTCCTCTTCCGTGAAATGTATGAGCTCACTAATCTCTTTAAAGTAGGGTGATGATTTGTCGAGTCTCACTAAGTTGCCATACTTTTTTATCACAAACCCGGCGTCGCGAAACCCGTTTATGTAGCGATACACGGTTCTGGCAGAGATGTTAAGTCGCTGTGCAATATCCTCTATACTGTACATAGTATTATCAGTAAGCAATTTCATTATACGCAACAAACGATCAATCATGGATTGTGTCATAAATGCAGGTATTAGTTTACACTACTCACAAACATAAACAAAAAAGTTTAATTTAGTGAAATATAGCAACCAAAATGCTCTCTATCTTTTCTTCTTCTTCATTTTTCTTACAAGATACTCACTCACATTTTTTGATATCAATAGAGCGAAATAGTAGCAGGATTTGCTGGTGAATATGATTAAATTAACTAAACTTGCAGGATATAATTCTATTCGTTAGAAAGATATCAGATCCAAAGGAACTTGAAAATGAAAAATTTTATGGAATAAATTTTAAAACTTAAATTACAAAAAGATGAAATCAAAAACATTCATAATTCTTGTATTGGTAACTATTTTCATGTCTTTCAAAAATAATAACGAGGATAAGAGTAACTCACAGGCTGGTGGCTTCAATATAAAAGAAGACCTGTTATTAGTGCAATTTGATTGTAAAACGGATGTAGATGATCTGCATACAGTTGCTGCCTTTGCTACTCTGTTGTCAGATTCCGTTTTTTCAACAATTAAATATCATGCAGTAGCTGGTACATACGGTATTCAGGGGGGATTATATGTGCCACCAAATGATCTGTTTCAGCTCGCCTTTGGAGACAATTGGACAGACGCTCATAATAATGTTATACTTGCAGTTGAAAAAGTTAAGGAAATAGTTAAAATGACACTTAAAAATCAAGGAAATATATGGATAGCAGAGGCAGGTCAATCAGATTTTTCCGCAGAACTTATAAAAGCTATTCAAAAAGATATACCTGAAATAAATACAACACAATGT
>DHCC01000053.1 GCA_002398875.1 Bacteroidales bacterium UBA4912
ATTAAAAAATGCCCCAGCAAAAGGGAGTTCAACTTAGGGATTTACGAAAACAAGTAAATTTTTGACCGGCTCTCTTCAAGCGGAGACTCGAAAGTAAAGACTGCACCGAAGGATAATACCTTTAGTGCAGTCTTTCTTTATTGTTTTTATTCGAAAGCCCAAATGGTTTCGTCACCACAGATATTGCGGATTTTAAGACGAAGTGGTTGTTTTCTACATCGAATTGTTGAATCCCAGAAATCCTTTGTTTTAGCACCATCCTTGATAACATAGCCGCTTTTATCGATTTTGATTTCACTATCAGAATGCCATTCGCCCTCAGCAGCAGTACAGTCAAGGCTTAAATATTCTATAAGTTCCAGTCCTTCTTCACTGATTTCAATTGGCTTGTATGGCTTCTTTTTTGATGAATTAAGAAACGCCTTCTGATTGAATTCGGCAATTTTTTGCATAACACGATCACTAACGAATTTATCTATAGTAACAGCATAATCGCCGAATAAATCTTCGTGTGCCTCTTCAACGTGAAATTCAGCGTAATCATCGACTACAACATCATCAAGAATTGTTTTTAAATCTCGTAGTTCAATTTCAACGGTTGTACTATCATCATCGGCAATAAAATTATCAATTTCATCCTTATTTGTAATATCAACATAGTAAACAATTACCTTTTTAATATTATTGTCTAATTCGGGTATTGCCTGATGAATAATACGATTCATAAGAACAGTATCAAGCAACTTAGTAGAACTATCCATCAAGTTAGGAACATATACGGGAATTGTGCCCAGCTTACTGTCAGAAATTGCTCCCTCCCAGAACGAATCCAATGAATCCTCATTCTTTAAACCAGGTATGAGAAATTTAATTTTATCCATTGTTTGTACTGGATTGCGGTACAGTTGAACCCCATCCTTGATTTCAAGGACATCAAATTCTGCACCTTCAGACTTCAGCCTGTCGCGAGTCGTTTGAATCGAGTTAAGACCTATATCGCAATGAATAAATTTTCTTTCTAATTTGTTTGCGACAGCAGCGGTGACACCACTACCACCGAAGAAGTCAGCAACGAGCATATCCTTATTTGAAGATGCTTTAATAATCCTTTCAAGTAAAGCTTCTGGCTTTTGAGTAGAATAATCTACTGCCTCATCAAAGTGTGATTTTAGTGGAGATATATCATCCCACCAATCAGATAATGGTTGTCCTTTATTGATATCAAGCCATGGTTGAGATAAATCATTTGGATGTCCTTTTAACTTTGCATAGACGCCTGGATTGTTGTCTTTTAACCATTGATATGTAATGCACCCATTTTCATCAAAATATGTTCCGTATCTGTCAATTGTACTTTGTGATAATTGTTGCCTCTGAATATTAAAAACACGTCTTTCGTCATCTGTTTTTTGATAAACATAAATGGTATCATGTTTTTTCTTGAAATATGGAACAGCCTTTGCTCCAATATCCTTGTATCCCCACACAATTTCGTTTAAGAAATTATCTTCTCCAAATATCTCATCCATGAGGATTTTTACATAATGTCCTATGTGCCAATCCAAGTGAACATAGATAGTTGAGGATTCACTCATAACACTTTTTATTGCAACCAGATTTTCATACATCCAATTTAGATACTTCTCTTTATCCCAAACATCACCGTACATTTTTTCTTCAAAAGTTTTTAGTTCGTCAATATCCAGTTCTTCCTCTGCTTTTGCAATAGTCTCAGCCAACTTAGGATTGCGGCGAACATAAACCTGTTTTGCATAGTCTGCACCGCTGGCAAAAGGGGGATCAATATAAACAAGGTCAACTTCTATCCCTTTCTCTTTCAAATATGCACAAGCTGAAACGCACTCACCACGGATAACCATATTACCATTTTTATTTTCACCAACAGTTTCTATCTTCTCCATATCATAGAGTGGCATACCGTGCTGCAAAATCATCGAAGTTTCATCTGCACCACGATATCTAAGTATTCTGTTAAAATTGCCAAGAACCGCTTGTCCTTCAATTGGTTCCGGTATAAATGGTACATATTTAATCGGCATTATTGTACACCCCCAAAAAATTCTGTGATTTTTCTATTCGTTGCGGAAATTCTATCATTTTCAGACATTGTGTCTTCTAAGTACAAATAATCGAAACGCTCATAGCCAAAGGCTGTATTGTTCTGCTTTGAAAATTCGGTTTCCATAAATTTGCGTTTATCCTTGAATGTTGGGTCATTAGCATATATCTCACCCTTCGTTTCAACAATAACTACTTTATGGATTTGACCATTTTTGCGTTGAATAACAAGGAAATCCGGAGTATAAATGCCAATGTAAATCCACTTGCTCCCGCTTTGCTTATAGCATTTGATTTTAAATTCTGTCATTGCTCGGTCACCATTGTAATACACTTCAAGATCAAGTCTTTCCATTTCGGAAAAAGTAAGTATTTCCTTTAAGAATGTCTGCTCGTAGTCACTATCAGTACGGTATGGCAGGTAATGGAAAGAGCGGTTTTTCTGCGGGTGCGATGCATTCTGCTTGCGTAGTGTGTCTGCCATTGCTTGATTACCGGTTTCTTCTGCCAACTGAATCAACTGTTGAACTTTAGGGTTAACCTTCAGCTTGCCCTTATCATCGAGTATGATATTTTCAACAATTGCTTGTTCCGGATAGTAAATATTCGGATTAACCGTGCGTACTTCTGGTGAGAAGTTGGCAATATTAAGCAGACTGGACTGCTGTGGTATCAGTTCTTCTGTAGAAGTGAAATCCCTCTTTGCAGTAAAAGCCTTCCTGATATTTGCATTAACAGTAGAAACGTCATACTTGGAACTAAAATAACGAGCATCGCCCCGTTGATATGTTATCGCATCATAAACACGTTGAAGCTGCAATTCGTATTTCATCAGCTGTTCAACAGATAGTGTATAAAAGCTCTCTTTAGCTATCGCATATAACCATGACGTGAAGGTTGCCTGTGTAGCTCCACGCTCGGTAGTATCAATTTCCCTTGTTATCGTCTGTAATGAGAAATCAGTAACTCTTGTAATGTCTGCGGATAACTGTGCATTATCGGCTGCTTGCAGAATATCCTTTTCTGGATTTGCTTCCTCAACAACAAGCGTATCATATTTAATTTTAAACTGATAAAAATCGATTTTAGGCAGCTTAAGGTAAGAAGAACGGTCATAGCGGTGTAATGTCACCTTATCATCATTGCCCTCTGTAAATTCTTTTATAGAGATGTGGTGCTGCTGCTGTAACTGCGATTCCAGCTTTTTAGCATTATCCCCATTGAGGTAAACCAATGCAGTCTCTGGCTCATCCTTGACCACTTGTCGTAAGCATCTGCATGAAGTTTGGAGAACCATGTTTTTAGGACAATCGCCCTCCTGTGAAAGAATAATACCGGTAAGACTGCGGCAATCCCATCCTTCCTTACCAATTTGTACAAGCAAAACTATACGTATTTTAGACAGTGATGTGTCGAGCGTGTCAAATTGAAGCTGGCTATCAATTGGCTGTGGATATTGTTTGTTACCTTTATGAAATTTTAGAATAGCATCATTACCAATGCCGTATTCTGAAGCTATACGATTAACCAATGGGTATACCAGTTCTTCCAGCTTTTCAATAGTGCCACAGTAAATGCCCAGTTTCGCTACAAGGTTACCTTCATATAAAGTATCCTTATAATTATCAAGAAATTCTCTGACACCTTTTTCAATAATGCGACTGCTATTAGCTATTTCTGATATTTTAACAATAGGTCGCTTAAGAAAATTACCTATGCCTTTTATCAGAGGATAGTAATAGACTATATTTGTAATTTCTGCTGTTGCAACAGTCAATTTATCAGTAACCGAGATTTTTTCGGCTTTTTCCAAATAAGGAGTGCCTGAAAAACCTATGACAGAGTTTACTGTCCTGTTTTCTGCCCACTTGTTTACAACGGCACGGAGTTTGATTTCATCACTCACAGCATGATGAACTTCATCGATAAATATCGCTAATGAAGGAAGCTTCCCGATTAAGTTGCGGAGTTCGTTTGCTTGCCTATCCCTTTCATCGTCACTTTGTTCAAACAGGCTTATCTGTCCATTCTTTTCTTGAATACGGTCAAGAATAACCTTCTCTGCATTTGTAACAGCCACTAATCCGAATAGCTCAGACAACGGCTGATGGTTAGCTATTTTCTGTACATTCGGATTTTTCGTTTTATTAGACTTATTTGTAGTTTTGCCCTGATCGAGAACCTCAAAGGATATTATTCGCCTAATATCAGATGCTGCTGGCTCTGGCAAAACCCATGACGGGTCAAATTTTTGTATGGTTTTAAGGCTTGGAACAACAGAAGACTTCAAACCAGACGGTGCAAATATTATAAAGTTGTGTGCAAATGCCGGATTATTAGGCTCATTAATACCAAAGTACAAATCAAGATAGATAAATGCAGCCATTAAATATGTTTTACCTGCACCCATTGGAAGGCTGAACAGATAATCTGTATATGATACACCATAAAAGGCATCTTGGAAAAATTTAATGTAGTCAATTTCTTCCGGAGCCTTTTTTATCGCTTTTTCCAGTTTTTCTGAAACCTGTTCACCCTTTTCATTTTTTAGACACGCATATTCGAATAGTGCAGCGGCGGCCTTGTTATTCTGCAAATACTGATGCACAGAACTCGACAATTCAATGCTATCCAAATCAAGCGTATTAAATTTACCTGCTTGGAATAGATCTGCCAGAGGTTGTCCTTCACAAGCAATTTTCAAATATAAATATGTTTTTATGGCATCAGTCTGCGCATCACGCATTTTGCCGTTGTTTTCTATGTAGTCAATTATTGAGTTCACAGTGCATTCAGATGAGGAATACCATCTGTTACAAGCATTTTCAATCATTTTATAAAACATTACACATCCTCCTCATCCAGAATAAATTCCAAAATATCATCCACCTTGCAGTCTAAGACTCTGCAGATGGTTTCTATGCTCTCCAAAGAAACATACCTATTGCGTCTGAGCCGCGTGAGAATGTTGCCACTGAAACCGGCTTTCTTCTGCAACTGTGATGCGGTTATATCTTTCTCTATCATTAAATGAAAAAGTTTCTTGTAGCTTACAGCCATAGCCTTATCCTCCATCGTAAACTCAAGAAAAATTATATCACGCAAAAGTGACTTTTACAATATTAAGATGTATGTTTTGCAGTCATCCAACCTAC
>DHCC01000072.1:0-9011 GCA_002398875.1 Bacteroidales bacterium UBA4912
TTTTTTGTAATCACTAATTATTCAATATTTTTTCTGACCTCAGTTAAAAATCCTTTCATTCGTTCAGAATCTTTATTGTCAATAATATCGATAAGCTCTTTTAGCTTTTTACGAATCTGTTCAACCTGACCCGATGTATAAGGGTTGAAAAGTATTTCTGTTAATAGAAAATCGTCCTCTGAAAGTAGCCCCTGGGCAATATTCATGTGTCTCTTAAAGGTAGTTCCAGGTGCATCCTGATGCTTCATCACAGATGCAAATACCAGTGTTGAAGCAAATGGTATCGACAATGAATATGCTATTGTCTCGTCGTGCTCTTTAAAAGTATATTCAAAAACATTTAACTTCAACCCCTTATAAAGATCCCTGAAAAAAACTTTACCCAGATGTGATGATTCTGTAATAATTATCGCACTTTGAGTGCTGAGATCGCTCAGACTGGCAAATGTGGGTCCAAACATAGGGTGTGTAGAAACAAAAGGACGCGAACATTTACTGTAAAACTCTTCAAGACCCGTTTTCACCGAAGCTATATCACTCAGTATGCAGTTTTCGGGAAGATATTCCAATACATTGTTAAATGCCTCAATAGTATATTTAAGCGTTGCGGCATTAATAACCAGCTCAGGCGCAAACTCTTTCACCTCTGCAGGATCAGTCAGCCGCTGAGTGTTATAAATAAATCTCAGCTTTTTAGGATCAGTATCAAGGACAGCTACGTCATGGTCAAAACTAAGTACATCTGCAAAGAAAGAGCCCATCTTCCCTGCCCCTAGAATTAATATTTTCATTATAATATTATAATTTTATTCAGTTGTTTATTTTTATACAAACCGATAATTTAATTTATACGGACTAATTTGATAATCCTAATAATCAGTCATCAACTGAATCAACATGATTATTACCCTTTTTCTCCCTTTCCATTACTACCATCTGTTGCCTAACTGACTCAGAGTGTATGGCCTCCAGAACCTTTTTTACAAAATCGCCCGACATCTCCATACGTTCGCCCTGATAAGCACGGTCGGTCAGAATCTGATCATAACGCTGTGTCTGCAGAATAGGCATATCATGTTCAAACTTATAGTGACCAATCTCTCTGGACACTCGCATTCTCTTAGCCAGAAGCTGTAAGATCTCATTATCCAGATCATCTATTTGACCACGCAGCACAGAAAGGTCTTCTGTTGTCTGCACAGTATCACGAATAATTATTCTGTTAAGAATATCTTTTAGTGCAGCCGGCGTAATCTGTTGATCCTTATCGCTCCAGGCCTCATCAGGAGAACAGTGAGTTTCAATAATCAGTCCCGAATAGTTCAGGTCCATGGCCTGCTGACTGAGCTTGAATATCAGATCGCGTCTGCCGCCAATATGACTTGGGTCGCAAAGCATAGGCAGGGTTGGAAATCTTCGCTTCAGCTCAATCGGAATATGCCATTGCGGCAAGTTACGGTAAACTGTTTTATCGGTTGTGCTGAATCCACGATGTATGACACCCAGCTTTTTGATTCCTGCATTATATAATCTTTCAAGTGCACCAATCCACAATTCCAGATCAGGGTTTACAGGGTTTTTAATTAAAACAGGTATATCGACACCTTTCAAAGTATCAGCAATTTCCTGAACAGCGAAAGGGTTCGCTGCTGTACGTGCACCAATCCAAAGAAGATCAATACCATATTTCAGAGCTTCATAAACATGTTTTTCTGTTGCCACCTCAGTAGCAGTATACATGCCTGTTTCTTTTTCAGCATCTTTCATCCATTTCAGGGCTTCACTTCCAATACCTTCAAAGCCACCCGGTTTTGTTCTTGGCTTCCAAACTCCCGCTCTGAATATCTTTATTCCGTTAGCAGCCAGCTGCTTAGCGGTAGTCATAACCTGATCTTCCGTTTCCGCGCTGCATGGACCCGCAATAACCAGTGGTCTTTTAGCATCTATTCCCGGCAATAAAATTGATTCAAATTCCATATCTTTATTCTTTAATAGACTGTTTTTAATTTATTCTCTATCCTTGTATACGCTTCTTTCAGCAGATCAACTGATGAACCCAGTGATATACGTATAAATCTTTCACCATTACTACCGAAAATAAACCCTGGTGTAATGAATACATTTGAATTATATAAAATATCATTTATAAACTCCTCACTCCCTGAAGCCTCATCAGGCAATTTACCCCATACGAAGAGGCCGACCTGATTTTCATCAAACCTACAGTTTAGTAGATTCATTATCTTCTCAGCCCAGACCCTTCTCTCAGCATAAATTTTGTTCATCTCTGCATGCCATTCATCCGAGTTGGAAAGAGCGGCAACCGTTGCAAGTTGCATTGGCTTAAACTGGCCACTGTCGATATTGCTCTTTGCTTTGAGTACCCATTTCACAAACTGTTCATTTGATGAGAGCATTCCCATACGCCAGCCTGACATGTTATGCGACTTGCTCAATGAGTTGAGTTCTATGCATATATCCTTTGCACCCGGAACTGAAAGTATACTCATAGGCTTGTTATTTAGTATAAAGCTGTAGGGATTATCGTGACAGATAATGATTTCATGCTTTTTACCAAATGCAACCAGTCTTTCAAACAATTCATTTGTAGCTTTTGCACCTGTAGGCATATTTGGATAATTTACCCACATAAGCTTTATACCCGACAAATCCATCTTTTCCAAAGCATCGAAATCTGGATACCAGCCGTTATTTTCCAGAAGATCATACTCAATAACATTTGCTCTAAGCAGATTAGATACTGACTTATAGGTAGGGTACCCGGGATTGGGCACCAATACGCCATCACCCACATTCAGAAATGTCATTGATATATGTAGAATACCCTCTTTTGATCCGATTAACGGTAAAACCTCATCAACAGACAGATCTACATTGTAAAAACGTTTGTACCATCCTGCATAAGCTTTTCTCAGCTCCGGGATACCTGTATAAGGCTGATATGCGTGAACATCAGGACGTTGAGCTGACAAACAAAGAGTATCAATTGTCTCTTGTGAAGGCATGCTGTCGGGTGCTCCTACAGCCAGACTAACCACGTTTTTCCCTTCTGCATTCATCCGCGCAACTTCTGCAAGTTTCACCGAGAAATAGTACTCAGTAATAGATTTTATATGTTCTGCAAGTTCAATATTCATAATGTCTTATAATATACTTAGTTACTGTTTCTATTTTAATCTTGTATCAATTTATGCTTCTCTTCCCGGTATTCGCCCAGGACTTTAAGATTGCTTATCAGAGGCATGATTGCATCAATCGATTGTTTATAACGGTTGTAATCACTAAAAGTAAGATCGATATAAAACTGATATTCCCACTCTCTGCCAACAATAGGGAGTGACTGGATACGTGTCAGGTTGATATCGTAAAAGGATAAAACAGATAGCACTTTAGACAGGCTGCCTTCGTTATGAGGTAGTATGAACACAAGTGATGACTTATTTATATTATTCTCTTTCTGCACTTCACGCAACATTTCATCTTTTGCCAAAATAAGAAAACGAGTGAAGTTTCTTTTATTTGTTTCTATTCCTTCGGCAAGAATCTCCAGTCCATATATTTTTGCCGCAAGTGTGCTGCAAATAGCAGCGGTAGTAGTCATGTTTTTTTCTTTGATCTCCCTGGCTGCAAGAGCTGTATCTTCGTGCTCAACAACCTTAACACCCGGCAACGACTCAAGATATTCCTCACACTGCATCAAAGCCATAGGATGCGACATCACCTCTTTTATATCACTAATCGAAACACCCGGCATTGCTGCCAGTGAATGAGATATTCGCTGTTTATGCTCCCCGGCAATCTGAAGCCCGTTCACCTTAAGTAGATCGTGGTTCTGTAACAAACTTCCCGCAATTGTGTTCTCAATTGCCATAATACCTATAAGATCAGGATCTTTATCCGATTCAATAAATATATCTTTAAATGTGCTGCAGGGTACAATCTCAAGTTCTTCACCCTTAAAATACTCACGTGCTGCGATTTCGTGATATGCACCTGCTCCGCCCTGAATGGCTACTCTCTTCATATTCGTCTGTAACGTTTTTATAAAAGAAAAAGTCCCATCGTGTTATCGACAGGACTTTATTTTTTGATATGTTGTTATCTTCTTGTTTTTTGCATATAAAATCCTGCCTTTACCTACTAAAGTAAAAGTAAAAACCGAAAGAAAATGCAAAAACTGAAGTGTTCATTTAATACTCTGTTTTGAGATTATGGATGCAAATGTACTACATTTTTTAAATAAACAAACAAATTGATAGAAAAAAATAAGAATATAATTTTTTATTCTATATTAGAATACACTTTTACACTTAAGTATTACTCTTTCATCAGTTTTCACAAATTCTATCTATAAATATTATAAAATTGTTGTTATATTTGCCAAGCAAAAAAACCAGGTCTGATAGCAGACTCACTAAAAAATCTCAATAATGTTAAAAGATCATCCAAAAGGATTATTGGTGTTAGCTCTTACCAACATGGGCGAAAGGTTTGGTTACTACACAATGTTAGCCATCCTCACACTATACATGCAAGCCAAGTTTGGCCTCACATCTTCAGAAACAAGTCTTATTTACGGAACCTTCCTCGCTTTGGTATATTTCCTGCCAATATTTGGCGGTGCACTAGCAGATAAGGTTTTAGGTTATGGAAAAACCATCCTGCTGGGAATGGTTGTCATGTTCGGCGGGTATCTCTTACTGGCGGTACCAATGGAAAACAACACATTTGGCATAACGATGATGTTTGTTTCACTCTTTTTTATTGCACTTGGAACAGGTTTCTTCAAGGGTAACCTCCAGGCGTTGGTAGGGAAGCTGTATGATGACCCTCGTTACAGTAAAAACCGGGATATTGCATTTTCCATATTTTATATGTTTATTAATATCGGTGCTTTCTTCGCACCAAGTGTTGCAAACACAATTAACAACTCAGTGCTCAAAGCAGCCGATTTCACTTACGACGCTTCAATCCCAAGCAATTATGTATTCCTTAATGATGAAGCTAATGCAGTGAACAGGAACACTTTTATTGTGGAAAACCTTACTGCAGAAGAACAGGCTCTTACAGGAAGTGAATTAGAAGGTCTGCTAAACAGTAAAAAGAAAAGTGAAAAGGTTGTCTTTACTGAAGATATTGATGGAGCACTTTTTAGGCTAAAGGCAGCAGGATTAAATCAATATACACAATCGGGACGAATAACCGATCCCACAATGACAGTATCCGATGAGGAATACGAACTCCTGCAGAGCCGTGACCCTAAAGACGCTGAATTAAAGTCACTCACTTCTGCTAAAATAGCAGGCATTCATGTTACAGACCCTGCAATTGGCGGTGGTGCCGAAGAAGATACTTTTGCCCGAAACTTCGGAGAAAATTATGTACAGGAATCACTTTCTTCTTCCTACAACCTTGCATTCGGAGTAGCTTGTCTCAGTTTGATACTTTCTGCATTGATATTCATATTATTCAAAACTACCTGGAAAGGATCAGACAAAACGGTAAAACAGCAACTTGAAGAATCAAAAGCTTCCGGAGTTGAATTAAAACCAATGCCCAAAGAGGAGGTAAAAGAGAGACTGGTTGCATTGTTCCTTGTATTCTTCGTAGTAATTTTCTTCTGGATGTCGTTCCATCAGAACGGTCTGACGATGACATTCTTTGCTCGTGACTATACTGTAAGTAATATTTCGGCAGGATGGACAATGTTGTTTAACCTAGTACCGCTGATATCTCTGATGGTATTCTTATATGGAGTATATCTGTCAACAATCGGATTACTTGGCGGTAAACCAAACAAAAAACTGGGACTGGTACTTTCTGTATTAGGAATTATTGGCCTGGCAGCCTATTATCTGGTTAATGTCATAGGAGTTGACGTAATGACTAAGATTACACCTCAGATATTTCAGCAATTTAACCCAATGTTTATTGTTATACTGACCCCTCTTACAGTAGCGCTTTTCGGATCACTTGCAAAGAAGGGCAAAGAACCTTCAGCACCCCGTAAAATTGGTATCGGTATGATTCTGGCAGCAGTAGCATTTGTTATTCTCTTGGTGGGTTCAATCGGACTTCCTGCACCATCTGAGATTTCAGGTGTATCAGATAAACTTGTATCTCCGGGATGGTTGATAGGAACATATTTCGGTCTTACCGTTGCCGAGTTATTCCTGAGTCCTATGGGATTATCGTTTGTTTCAAAAGTATCGCCACCACAATACAGCGGACTTATGCAGGGAGGCTGGCTGGCTGCAACAGCAATCGGTAACCTGCTGGTAGGTGTGATGGGCTTCTTCTGGGATAAGATGTCGCTCGTGGCATTTTGGGGAGTTCTTATCACATGCTGTCTCCTTTCAGCAGTGTTTATCTTCTCAATCATGGGACGATTGGAAAAGGCAACCGGAGACAAATAACTCATATCAGATATATCTGATAATTTTATAATTATATAATAAGCAGGAGGGACGTAATTACAATGTCCCTCTTTTTTGCTTTTAATATTATGCATTTATGCATAATAAATTAAAACAACCACCCCAGATGTTTAATATAATACAACACAATTATTGCAACATTTACATCTGATATTTCATCTGTTAATTATAAGTAATTATCAAAACAACATGCCATGATACGATTAATTAAATTCTTCTTGATTGTTTTACTTGTCCTTACTATTCAATTTTGTCAAAGTAATCTATATGCCCAATCAAATTTTTCTGACTCAAAAGAAGCCATCGGTATCACCTATTCCGGCTTAGGAGATAATTTTAGTTACTATTTTCAGGATGTTATAGGAGGAGGGAGTTATTCTGGCAGAGGATATAACTCTTTTGGAGTTACATATATACGACCACTAACAAAAAGCTTAGGGATTGAGACAGGCATCTCTTATAGTAAGTATAAATATGAAGTCAGCAATGCATCACTCGGTCCTGATGCCCCAGAACCTTATGAAATAACTAATGCTGTTATTGATATACCTGCTACTGTTCGATTGACATTTCTTAAATATTTCTTTTTGAACGGAGGTTTGCTTCTAGGAATAGATACCGAAAAAGAGAATCATTTAGACGATCAGACAGGGATTGGTGCATTAATAGGAGTCGGCGCAAAATATGACCTTAAAAATACTCCTGTGGGATTGTTTGTTAACCCATACTATAAAATCCATAGTCTGATTCCATTTTCTGTGGACAAATATCATATTCGAACGGATGAGAGCGGTTTCCGATTTGGTATTGTTTATTATATGCGATGAAATTTACATAAGAAAATAGTAATAACGTACTTAAAGTCTCACCATTTACAAAATTACCGACAAAATGAGATAGATTAGTTGATGGCTAAAAAAGAAGATTTATAAATATGTTATTAACATAGTTTAATATATTATTCGCAGCGTTTCCTAAGATACACCATCTTACAATTATAACGATCAATTTTTAATACTCAATTTATTAACCCTATGAAACGAACACTAAAAACACTCCCCGGAAATCTAACATTCCTGTTACTACTTTTATTTGTTTTTATTACTTGTGAAAGAATCAATACAGATCTCGTAGAAAACTGGAAACTAACCGAGGCATCTTACTTGATAACTGCTAATCAGAATTTCACATTCTATGACCCATTTTCAAAACCTTGGCAAGGAACTGTAACTATAGATGATGAGGAGCTTGAAGCTTCATTTTTCAACTATTACTTTGACAACTCCTGGCCAACAAATGTATTTAGCTTCGAGGATAAGGTGTTTACTTTTTTCGGCTCTAAATTAGTGCTAGACATATATGATAAACGGTATATTCTGGAACCTTACGAATTTGATATTGCATCCGGTATCTTTAAAGCTGAAGGAGTGGCAAGTGGAAATGATAAGTCTGTTCACATAAAAATAAAAGCTGCAATGCCAAAAATACAAATAAATAAAGGAGAACAAATAGTTGTAAATGATGCATATTACATTACACCTTTTAAAACATTAGACCTTAAAAATAAAGGCAAATTACAAACAGACTATCTTTTAGGTGATATTATGGAAAGACTATCCGGTAATTGGAGTGTAAGTAATGACAAGATCACTCTCTCTCCGGAAAAATATAATAGTAATACTTATCAATATAACTTAAAAGGCAACACTTTATATTTATTCAAAGAAAACATATCAGGTGATGAGATCCCTTCTAACATATCTCCTTATGCCGATAAAATAAGTAATATCACCTATCAAGCGACATACACAACAAAATAAATCCCAAAAAGCATCAACGTATTGCCACAAATAGCATCAACGAAACACCCCAAAACACATCAATAGATTGCCTCAAAAAGCATCAACGATTGTGTTAATACAAAAATAATCAATACCTTTGCTCCTCAACTCAAAGGATAATAATATGAAGTACCTGAATAGAACAGCTGATAAGCAGCTTAGCCTGAATCTAGAAGCCTTTGGAGCTGTTTTGATTGAAGGCCCAAAGTGGTGCGGCAAAACAACAACAGCAATGCAGCAAGCAAAAAGTGTATTGCAGTTGCAAGACCCGGATACACGAGAAGGTTATCTGGCGACCGCAAAGCATATTCTCAGGCACAAGGCAGTTCAATATCATACTACCACGACCGGTATGATCTGGAAGCAGATGCAGTTTTACATCTAGAAGACGGTCGATACGCTCTGATAGAATTCAAGTTGGGAGGAAGTGAGGTAGAGGAAGGTGCAAAACATCTTGTTGAAATAAAAAGACTGGTAAAAGAATTTAATAAAACTACAAAAAACTCCAAACTCAGAGAGCCTGATTTAATGTTGGTAATAACGGGCGGACCAATTGCTTACAGCCGCCCAGATGATGTTAAAGTAATTCCTCTCGCATGTCTCAGGGATTAGGTCAGGTATCATATATGGATTTAAATTAGTCCTTTAGCCATAACACTCCTCGACATCTTTCTATTTTTGAAAATGAAATTTATTAGTTTAAGATTTATTT
>DHCC01000072.1:9262-9864 GCA_002398875.1 Bacteroidales bacterium UBA4912
ACGACAGTGTATAAATATTTTGATATACAGAACCCCGTGAATAATTAATTTCGAGACAGGTATTTCTCTTGATCAGCGCTTTTCTGATAATTACTCCGGCCTTGGATTTAAAGGTGGAATTGGTGTTGGATATGCCAATGCTCCCTGGACTTTTAAACCTTTTAAATATTCCTCTTGGGGAAGTTTTCCTAAAAACGAAATTGTATCAGTTCCTTTGCAATTGAATTATCTTTTTGGAAAAGGTAATAGTCAATTTGAAGCAGGTGCAGGTGTAATAAATGGTCATAAAAAAATGAATCTTATTAAAAGTCCTGTATTTGCCATTATTACGTGTCGATAATGTGATTATTTACACACTTTCGACACATAAAATGTGTGAAGGTATGCCGGAAGCAATAAAGTTAATTCTTACCTTGTCTTTATACTGATTCCTTAGATTTTGAATATCACTGAATATTGAAGGGTTTGTGTTTTCAAACTCCTGAATCCTTCCATGAAACTACCCCATTACCGTTGGAGCATTAAACTACACTGAAAAAAAATTACTCCACACTTCGCAGATATTTAAAAGTGAATATAAATCTTCCTTATTTAACCCTCTC
>DHCC01000072.1:10099-11745 GCA_002398875.1 Bacteroidales bacterium UBA4912
GATATATCTCCTCTTCCTTCCAAACTTCTGCTAAAATCAGGCATTCTGTATGTATATCTCACACTTATCCTGCTCCAGTTGCCATCTGAGCCCATCTCATAATAATCAAGATTTGGCATTTTAAACTTATAATCAAAACCAATACCAACTTGTGGGAACCATGAATTTAGCTTTAGTTTTTTAAGCTCAGGAATCTCCTTGTAAATGTCTTGAGAAGTAGAAAAACCACTGTAACCACCACCTATAAAAGGATATATACTTACCTTTTTTGTATCAAGCAGCAGATAACCGGCATTTAAATAACCAATTCCAAGTGTTGCTGAGGAATTGTTTGCCCAGGTTACACCATTTATCAAGATCTCATTATCGAGTGTATGCCCTGAAAATCCAAAACCTAAAATGCCTACCAACTTTTTGTATCTTAAATCTAAAGCCATCTCCATACCGACACCGGTACTAAAATAATCGCTTAAATTGCTTGTTGGGACTACTGCACCAAATCCTAAAAAATCCCAATAGAATGCCCAGGGAGATGGTTCAAATTTATACCTGATTGTTTCACGAATTATAGTATCATAAGGACTATCGGGATATTTATCCAGGAACAGATCAGACAGTTCATTTATATACACAGTTTGTTCAGACTCAAGATCAATTCTGTTACTAAGCCCGGCTCTTATAATATCCTCCAGTTGCAACACTAAAAACTCCTTATCCATTTCAGAAACTTCACTCTCCTCTATGAACACAAGCAAAAGGTCTTTATTTTCAACTGTCTGCTGTAATAGTGATGTAAACATATTATCAGTTGCAGCAAGAATTCTAACAGAATTAGAAACCGGAAGAGTAAAATCAACTTGCTTAATAAAATCAATCAATTCATTATACTCCTCTGTCCAGTAGAGAATATAAATAAACTCGATAGGATAAAACGTGTTATAAACATTGCCTTCATTTTCTTTAAGCAGCAAGTCCTTAACCTCTTTCACCTTAAACATATCGCTTTTTTCAAAATGATCCAGTAGCAAACGCCTGCCCTTATCTAAAAAGACATGTTTGGATTGTTCGTAATTTATAATCTCACTGCGCAAAGAGTCTTTTTCATTTTGGGAAAATGAATTAAGAGAAAACAGCACAATAAAAATAGTAGCAAAGAGTAGTCTTATTTTCATGGATAGAATTTGTTAATTATTTTTCTTAGAAATAAACTGAAAGTCCTACTGAGCCGCCCAAACCTTTAGTTGAGTATTTGTAGTCAGAATTATCTGAAGTTCGTGTACTCAGCTCAGCATACTCTGCCATCAAATCGATGGAGATATTATTACTTACAAAAAATGCTGCTCCAATTCCGCCTGCCCAGGTAAAACCACTAAATGACATGTTTCCCATAGAAACATTTGCATATCCGGCACCCAAAGCCACAAAAGGGCGTACCGTTTTATCTTTAAGGAAATAATATGCAACAGTAGGCATCAAGATAAACTCAGTAGTTTTACTTTGATAATCACCATCTGCAATCGAAAATGTAGCCTGCCCGCCAATTGAGAAGTTATCAATAACAAAATAACTCAAGCTTGGTGTAATGGAAAATGAATACCCATCAATATCCATTGCTTCTCTGTCTCCGATGCTTATATTATCACCAT
>DHCC01000052.1:0-472 GCA_002398875.1 Bacteroidales bacterium UBA4912
ACGGTCGACCGGTTACTGGGGCGCAAGGAAGGTGAGTCGGAGAGGCTGATCACGTACGTTACCGACCGTGCCGGCCACGACCTGCGCTATGCCATCGACTCCACGAAGCTGAAAAACGAACTCGGCTGGGAGCCGTCGCTGCAGTTCGAGGAAGGGATCGAGAAAACCGTGCGCTGGTGCCTCGAGAACCAGGAATGGCTGGACAACGTCACCAGCGGTGATTATCAACAGTATTACCAAAAAATGTACGGGAACTGAGCACTGTGCAAACGGCCGGCGGATTGTGTAAATTTTCCCTAAAACCTTCCGTATGTTGGACAGATTCAATGAAAACCATTACTTTTGCACGTTATATGTACTCAAAAAAGCAACTCCTATGCAACGGAAATATACGTTTACTACACTGTTAACCCTCTTTTTTTTATTCGTCTCCACCGCACTGTTCGCACAAATGAGCGACCAGCAGGTGATG
>DHCC01000052.1:645-22568 GCA_002398875.1 Bacteroidales bacterium UBA4912
CAGGTGATGCAGGAAGTCATGAAATACAACAATCAGGGAATGTCTCAGCAACAGATATTCCTTGAACTGAGCAAGAAAGGCGTTACGGCCACCCAGCTGCAGCGGATCCGGGAACGGTACAATCAGGAAAACACCCCGACGAGCCCGTTAGAATCGAATTACGATGCACAGCAAAACCTGGACAGGGCTTTACCCGATATACAACCTGCGGAAAGAATAAACCCCAACGACACCATCCCTCCCGAAAAACGTATTTTCGGGCAGGATTTTTTCTCCCGGGAAAACCTGACTTTCGCTCCCAACGTGAACATGCCTACCCCTGCGAATTATGTACTGGGGCCGGGCGACGAGGTCATTATCGACGTGTGGGGAGACTCGGAGCTGAACGTACGTTACACCGTTACCCCCGACGGATACATCACTGTGCCGGGGCTGGGGCGGATCCAGCTCAGCGGAATGAACATTGATCAGGCAACCGGCCGTATCCGCAATGAGTTCTCGGGTATCTATTCCGACCTCAATTCGAGCCAACCCCGTACTTTTCTCGCCCTCTCCGTGGGAAATACCCGTACCATAAAAGTCAATGTGATGGGTGAGGTAACCACCCCCGGAACGTATACGCTGACGTCCTTCTCATCAGCTTTCCATGCGCTGTACGCCGCCGGCGGCATAACACCCATCGGAAGTTTGCGCAACATCCGCGTATTCCGGGGAGGTCGGGTGGCGGCCACGGTCGATTTATACGAATACCTTCTCAAAGGGAACAACATGAACGACATTTCCCTGCAGGACGGAGATATCGTGATGGTTGACCCTTACGTAGGGCTTGCCCAGATCGCCGGAGAAGTAAAACGTCCCATGAAATACGAGATGCGCCCCGATGAAACGCTTCAGGATGTTCTTGGTTTTGCCGGTGGTTTCACGGGCGAAGCCTATAAGAACAACATCCAGGTAGACCGGAAGGGCGAATACGAGAAAGAAACCTTCACCGTAAATCAAACCGGCTTTGCCTCCTTTATAGTACACGATGGCGACTCCATAACCGTATCCACCATACTCAACCGGTTCTCCAACATGGTGGAAATAAACGGTGCCGTTAACCGTCCGGGACAATACGCCATCGGTGAGCAGCTCAGGACGGTGAAAGACCTGATAAATATCGCGCAGGGCCCTAAGGGAGATGCGTTTCTCAACCGTGCCTTGTTGTACCGCGACAAGGAGGACCTTACACGTACTGTAGAGTCCATAGACCTGAACGCCTTGTTGCAAAATCAGGCACAAGATATCCTTTTACAGAAAAACGACCTGCTATACGTGCCGTCTCAATTTAGCATCAGTGACAGTTTAACCGTATTCGTAGGCGGAGAAGTACGCTTGCCCGGAAATTATCCATTTGCTTCCAACATGGAAATAGAAGATGTTATCCTTCAGGCCGGAGGGCTCAAGGAATCCGCTTCCGTAGCACGCGTGGATGTCTTCAGGAGGATTAAGGATCCCACAAGTACAGTACAGACGAACCTATCTGGAGAGACATTCTCTTTCGCCCTTAAAGACGGCCTGATCGTTTCGGGAGATAGACCGTTCACCCTGCAGCCTTTTGATCAGATTATCGTGCGTCGTTCGCCCGGTTATGAGGTTCAGCAGAACATAACGGTTACCGGAGAGGTCCTGTTCGAGGGGCAATATGCCAAAGTAACCAAGGACGATCGCCTGTCATCGGTTATCCAACGGGCAGGCGGGCTTACCGACTACGCGTATCCTAAAGGGGCAAGACTTTTACGGCAGTTAAACAATGAAGAAGTTAAGCGCATTAAAGATGCCCTGAAAACAAAAGCCCAGATGGATAAGATAAATACCGACTCGTTGAATATCGACGAACTGGATTTACGCAACCAGTACGTGGGTATTGATCTGGAAAGGGCTATAAAAAAACCCGGCGGTGACGACGATATAGTGCTGAGAGCAGGCGATGTGATTTCAATTCCGCAATACGAAGGTACCGTGAAGATTTCAGGAGGCGTGCTTTATCCGAACACGGTTACCTACAACAAACGGATGAGCTTGGATAGTTACATTCGTCAGGCAGGAGGATATTCACGTCTGGCTATGAAAAGCAGGCCGTTCGTCGTTTATATGAACGGGAAGGTCGCTACCGGACGGTGGGCCAGGATAGAACCCGGATGCGAGATTGTAGTGCCGGAAAGACCGGAAAGAGAACCTCTGTCGCTGCAAGGCATACTGGGAATTTCAACCAGCCTCGCGTCTATAGCCTTGTTAATTTCAAATCTGGTAAAATAGGGTAAATATGGAAGAAAGAACAATTATGCCTACCCCCGGTTCGGATGAGATCGATTTAAAAGACCTTATCGTTCAACTCTGGAAAAAACGAAAGTTTATATTGATGGTAACCGGAGTGTTTTTGCTGTTAGGGGTTTTTATCGCTTTTACTTCGCCAGTGAAATATACCGCAGAGAGTGTCATTCTTCCGCAAAGTAACAGACAAAACTCTATGGGAAATCTGGGAGGTCTCGCCTCTATTGTTGGTGTAAACATGGGGACTGCAGTTATGACGGAAGGGAGTATTTCCACGGCAATTTACCCTCAAATACTTAATAGTCTGCCTTTTATACGGGAAATCATGGAAACACCTATTGTAGTAGAAAAATCTAACGGTAAAGAAATAACGCTGTATGAATATTATACCCATAAAAAATATAAAGAAACCAATGTCTTAGAAGTTGTAAAAAAGTACACTATCGGATTACCAGGGACCCTTGTATCGGTTTTTCGAGCATCGAAGGATTTACAAGAAACAAATATTAATAAAGAAATAACACCTAACAACACTAGTATTGTACAGATTACTAATCAAGAACAGGCAGTATTCAATGTCATAAGAGGTTCCATTCAGTATGGATACAATGCAAAAGAGGGGGTCATCAAGTTGGGTTATACTTTCCCCGAACCGTTTGCTGCGGCTCAGGTAAGCGAACAATTGCATAAGTCGCTTGAAAAATACGTAATAAACTACAAAACAGAAAAAGTACAGGAAAACCTAGCTTTTGTTGAGCAAAGTTTTGCAGAAGCCCGAAAAGACTTTTTAAAGAAACAAGCCAACCTTGCCGCTTTCCAGGATGCCAATAGGGGATTAATAACTGCAACCGGAAGAACAACGGAGACCCGCCTAAGAAGCGAGCATGACATAGCCTTTACTATTTATAATGAACTTGCAAAACAAGTAGAGCAAACTAAATTAAGTGTGAAAGAAGAGAAACCTGTTTTAACCGTTATAAACCCGGTTATTGTTCCATTAGCTAAAAGTGCTCCTTCGAGAGGGAAAATTATTATTGTTTTTACACTATTAGGTATAGTTTTTGCTACTATATGGGTGTTAATAAAACCATTCTTTCAGGAAATCATAAGAAATGTGAGAGATTAGACCATTCTCATTTCATAAAAAGAGCCATATCACCCGGAGTGAGTTTAAACTCTTCTTTTATAAGTGCGGCGGGAATAATTCTTCCATTTTTTAGGATCAACTTTGTTTGAGAATCTCCCTCGACTTTCACGGCAATCTCATTTTTCAAGTTGTTATTCTGAATCATTAAAAACTTGCTTGATAAGTTCTCCATTTCAGATATCAATGCATTACCGCCTTCTATTCTCAAAGATTTTATATAAGATGGATAAGAGGTAAACGCACTTGCCTCTTCTGGTATTGAGCCATAATGGCCAACCTTAGTTACATGCGATGACATGAAAACATAAGAAAGTGCGTGAACTTCTTTATTTAGTTCTTGCAATAAATAATATTCTTTGGTTTTATTGCCGTTTCTATCTATTGGAGCAGATATGTAGTGTTCTTTGTTAGGAATTCTATAAGTAAAATATTGAATTCCTTTTGCTCCATAAGCTAAGTTGGAATAAACTTGTAAACGCAAATGTTCTATAGTGGGAACTGGATACCCCCAATGAGAACTTGTTAAAGCAAAAGCCCAAAAGGGAATATCCGCTTTTAACGTTTCATCTCTTATAGTTTCAAGATTTGCATACCAATTGAATCTTAGTATGTTTCCATCCCCAATTATGGGATAATGATCAAAAGAAAGAACTTTTAAAGGAATTTCGTTAATAAAACGTTGGACATATTCAATGTAAGTGTTGGCACCATATGACCGTGGAGGTTCATAGTTAGGGATCAGATTAATGTAACAAAATCGTGAATTATCTAATTTCTCTATTTTAGCAGCTAAGTCTTTTAATTCAGGGATTAAACTTGTTGAAGGCTCATCTCTTAAAAAATATCCGGCATTTGCAGGATGATTTATGAATTTTTTCACTGTTTCCTCCGTCCTTGTTCTTAGCTCGGGAGTCCATATGAAAATCTTCATCCCTACTTTTTGTGCTAAATCTAGCGCTTTCTGAAGGCTGTCGATATTTGACAGACCACCAAGACTTAATGTAAGACCAGCATTTCGAGCTTCCTTAATCCGTTCAAGATTAAGGTTCCTCGCAGATATAGCCTCCCAACCCAATATAGGAAAAACTGCAGTATCCTTCAATAGAGAATACGAAGATAAATTAATCCCATTTAGTTGTTCCTCAATACTTTTTGCTTTTACATAGGCAGGCTGTATCTCATCTATTACATCGATTAGACAACTTATAAAAAACAAAGGAATTAATAAAATTAACGGAATCCTTTTCATAAGAATTATTTTGGAAATGCAAATTTAATAAATAATTCTTCTCAATAAGATATTTTAATTAGTTTCTTTGACAATAATTATCTCCTTTAAAATATTGTGTTGAATGAGTTTTTTTGTTGTATTTTTGTAACAACAATAATGCGATAAATGGACAAATCACAAAATACGAAACGCATAACCCAAAACACCCTTCTCCTTTATTTCAGGATGGGTATCACTATGTTAGTTTCATTGTACACGTCCAGAGTTGTTCTTAATACACTCGGTGTGGAAGACTTTGGTATATATAATGTGGTTGGTGGATTTGTAACCATGTTTGGTTTTTTGAACAGCGCTATGAGTTCATCTACTCAGCGATTTTTATCTTTCGAAATTGGCAAGAACGATCCAATAAAACTACATAGAGTATTTGTCATGAGTGTGAATATCCATTTTCTCATAGCATTGGTTATGCTGATTTTGGCAGAAACATTGGGTTTGTGGTTCGTGAATGCAAAATTAACTATTCCTATTGAACGAATGAATGCAGCACTTTGGGTATATCATTGTTCAGTATTATCTATGTTGTTGACAGTAATAAGTGTTCCGTATAATGCCCTAATAATCGCTCATGAAAAAATGAATGCTTTTGCCTGGTTAAGCATTCTTGAAGTAACTTTAAAGTTAATTATCGTTTTCTTACTTACAAGTTTCGGTTTTGATAAATTGAAGTTCTACGCGATTTTAATTTTTATTGTATCCATAATAATTAGGCTAGCATACGGAGTTTATTGCAAAAGTAAATTTAAAGAATCAACATTTACTTTTTTCTGGGATAAATCCATGTATAAAGAATTAATTAGTTTTGCCGGATGGAACCTATGGGGTGGGATTGCATATTTAATAAGGGGACAAGGCGTGAATATACTGCTTAACATGTTTTTCGGTCCTGTTGTAAATGCAGCAAGAGGAATTTCGTTCCAAATAAATAATGTCCTGAATCAATTTGTTTCAAACTTACAAACTGCAATAAAACCTCAAATAATAAAGCAGTATGCAGCAGGTAATTTAACAAATATGCATTATCTTGTTTTTCAAGGCTCCAAATATTCATTTTTCTTATTACTTTGCATTTCTATTCCTGTTTTGTTTGAGACAGAAATTATTCTGAAAGTGTGGCTTAAAACTGTTCCTGATTATACAATTGTATTTACGCGACTTGTAATAATAAATACACTGATTGATTCTATATCAGGCACGCTTATGACGGCAGCACAAGCGTCAGGAAAAGTTAAATTATATCAAAGTATAGTTGGAGGGCTATTAATTCTTAACTTCCCCATCTCATACATCTTCCTTAAAATGGGCTATGAGCCGCAAATAACACTATATATAAGTATAATCATTTATCTAATAGCATTATTGTCAAGATTAATAATACTTAAAAAACTCGTCCAATTAAATATAAAGAAATTCATAAACCAAGTAGTCTTAAGATGCACAGTTGTCACTATTTGTTCCATAGCATTGCCTTTCGTGTTATATAATAATATACACTCATCTTTCACAAGATTCATGCTTGTTACATTCATCTCAATAATAAACACTTTAATATTTATTTATTTTATAGGTTTAGGAAAAAGAGATAAGACAAAGATCATTCAATATCTTTCAAACTATATTAATACTAAGAAGTTTAAACTCTAAATGTTCAATTGTTTATATCCATCTTTTTATATTAGCATCCTGATCAGATATAGGAAAAGGTATAAAAAATCGAGCAAGTAGAAATTTATTACGCTAAAGTCATGATTAGAAAAATTTTAAAAATTGTCAAAGAAAAGTTATTCAAAGTCCTTTATGTCTTTTTTATTAAGACAGCGTCTAAAAGTCCATTTGCATCATCATTATATTATTTATTTATTTCAAGAAAATTTCATAACGAACATTATGTAATGCTTAATGGGATAAGAAAAAATCTTATGGATAAAAGTAATATAGGAAACTTTAGACGAAATATACACAGATTAGAGAAAGGTTTAATTACAAGACCTCCAAAACCGGTGTTCGCACAGGATTATATAATTAATACTGTCGAAGTATTGCATGAACTATATAATTCCGATATAGATAGGAACACAATCAATTGGGCTGTAGGCATTCTTACTGAATATTTTAGTATATCTCCTTTTACCGAAATAAACCAAAAAGCAAAAAAAATATTCCAAAGCCTTGGTATTAAAGGAACACAGAATATGCCTAAAACCTTTCATGCTAATAACAGAATTAATTCTCAAGTAACATATACAGATTTTTTAGCATTGAATAAACAACGGAGATCTATAAGATACTTTGAAAACATATCAGTTCCTCGCGAGTTAATAGAAAAAGCGGTTATAGCTGCCTTAGAAGCTCCTAGCGCTTGCAACAGACAACCTTTCACCTTCAGAGTGGTAGATGATCCTATATTGCTATCCAAAGTCCTTCAATTACCATTAGGTGCCAAGACTTTTTCTGATCAGATTAAAATGATGATTTTTGTTATTGGAGATCAAAGTAATTATTTTAGTGAGCGTGACAAACATCTTATTTACATTGACAGTTCATTAGTAACAATGAATTTTATTTTAGCATTAGAAACACTAAAACTATCTTCTTGTATTATTAACTGGGGTGATATTCAAAAAAGCAATTCAAAACTTAAAGAGATTCTGACACTTGAGGATTGGGAGCAGTGCGTATTATCAATTGCTGTTGGATATGCTGCCTCCGATTGTGGGGTTGCTTCATCATTAAAAAAAAATGTACAAACCGTTATAAAATACAATTAATTAATTATGATAATACAAATTGATGGAACGGGCACAGTAAATAAGGGAGCAGAGCTAATGCTATATGCAATCCTAGAACAAATAGAGAAAAAAAAACCAAAAGCTAAGGTTATCTTCAACTCTTTTGATAAAAATACAATTGACACACAATTAGCATTCAAACACCCACTACGGCTAAATCATTATATAAGGGCTTTGCTTTTCTATTTACATATTCCTGACTCATGGTTTTCAATTTATTATCCAAGAAAAAGAATAGATGTAGTTCTTGATGCGAGTGGATTTCGTCATGGAGACCAGTGGCAACGTTCGGATGACTATTTAAGAAGATTAGAAAAGTACTATTCGAAATTAAAAAAATATAATACCAAGATAATTTTGCTACCTCAAGCATTTGGACCGTTTGAATCACTTTCAGGCAAAAAAAATGTGTCTATTCTGAACAAATATGTTGATCTAATTATTGCAAGAGAACACGTATCAAAAGAATTTCTTATGCAGGCCGGTTGTGATAAAAATAAAGTACTTGAATTTCCGGACTTCACTGCACTCGTAAAAGGCGAAGTCCCTGAGACCTTAGGTTACTTGCATGATAGTGTTTGTATTATTCCTAATCAAAAAATGATTACCCACTCCAATCTTCAAATATCAGATTACATTGATTTTGTAAATAAAATCTTGGAGTTATGTAAACTACACGACAAGAAACTATTCTTATTGAATCACGAAGGTGAAGGAGATTTAAATATTTGCATGGAAATAAATAAAGGTATAAATGAAAAAATTCCTATTGTCACTGGATTAAATGCTAAGCAGATAAAAGGTATAATCGGCCAGTCTTATCTTGTTATCTCGTCCAGGTTTCATGGTGTCGCCAATGCGCTAAATCAGTCTATCCCTTGTTTTTCAACCAGTTGGAGTCACAAATACCAGCTTTTGTTCGAGGACTTTGAACTTAAAGATAACATTATTGATATAAGCAGTAAAAAAAGCGAAGCAATAAAAAGAATTAGTAGTCTCTTAGAGACTGAAAACAATAAACTTGTTAGAGAGAAACTTAAAATTAAAAGTAAAGAAATTAGAAATCATGTTGAAGAAATGTGGGATATTATTTGGAATATAATTAACGAAAAATGGTTTCATAGAGTTAATTCCTAGTTAACTTGAGTTCGATTTAATCAAACTAATATTCAATGATATAAGGATTTTAGCCCATCCTAGCTATATAAAGTTAATTATCAACAGATTCATGAAATTAATCTCAAGTAATCTTTCAAAACAGAAGCAAGCTTAATCGCCTAAATATATGGTCGTTACTCTTGAAAGTTTAAATCAAAGAAGCGCATTTTATTAGCAATATATTTTGTATCTTTGTACCCTAAAAATTCAATTATAAAAAAATGCACATTGCAATAGTAGGTAGCGGTTACGTTGGTCTTGTAAGTGGTGCATGTTTTGCCGAAATGGGCATGAATGTTACTTGTATTGACATTGATGAAAAGAAAGTAAGTAATCTAAACAAAGGTATCATTCCTATATATGAACCCGGATTGGAGGAGATGATAATCCGTAATAAGAATGACGAACGTATTAGTTTTACAACCGATTTAACTTCTTGTATTAACAATATGGAAGTTGTTTTTATAGCGGTGGGGACTCCTCCAAATGAAGATGGTAGCGCCGATTTGAAACATGTATTGACCGTAGCGCACACAGTTGGACGCTCAATGAACAAGTATATGGTGATAGTTACTAAAAGTACGGTTCCAGTTGGAACTTCCTTTAAAGTACGAAAGGTTATACAGGCTGAATTAGATAAAAGAAACCTAGATATTGAGTTTGATATTGTATCAAATCCTGAATTTTTAAAAGAAGGCGTAGCAATAAAAGACTTTATGAGCCCCGACAGAGTTGTTGTTGGGGTAGAATCAGAAAAAGCCAAACAAATAATGAGCAAATTGTATCGTCCTTTCTTGTTGAATAATTTTCGTGTAATATTTATGGATGTTCCATCATCCGAAATGACAAAATATGCAGCTAATGCTATGTTGGCAACCCGTATCAGTTTTATGAACGATATTGCCAATTTGTGCGAATTAGTCGGTGCAAATGTGGATATGGTACGTAAGGGAATAGGTTCCGACTTGCGTATCGGGAATAAGTTCTTGTATCCGGGAAGCGGTTATGGCGGCTCGTGTTTTCCAAAAGACGTAAAAGCTCTAATCCATACAGGTAAGGAAAATGGATACAATATGCGAGTGATTAAAGCTGTGGAGGAAGTAAATGAGATTCAAAAGAAAATTGTTTTTGAAAAACTAAAAAAGCTCTTCAACGGTGATTTAAAAGATAAAATGGTAGCTATATGGGGGCTTTCTTTCAAGCCAGATACAGACGATATGAGAGAAGCGCCCTCACTTGTAGTGATAGAGAGCTTATTAAAGGAAAAAGCCAACGTTATAGTATACGATCCAGTTGCTATGAATGAATGCAAACGTCTTATAGGCGATAAAGTCATTTATGCTAAAGATATGTATGAAGCGACTGTTGATGTAGATGCCTTGCTTTTGTTAACTGAATGGAAACAATTCAGAATGCCAAGTTGGAAAGTAGTAAAAAAAGCTATGAAAGGCAATGTCGTCATAGATGGCAGAAATATATACGATGAATTTGAACTACAAAGAGAAGGTCTAATCCTTAAAGGCATTGGCAGAGGCTAATAGCTGATAATAGTTTTGTTATGAATAATAATAATGAAAATCTCATTTTATATTCGGTAATAATCCCCCATAAAAACATCCCCCAATTATTAAGACGTTGTCTTGACTCTATTCCTAAGAGAAATGATGTTCAGATAATAGTTGTGGATGACAATAGCGATTCATCAGAGGTGGATTTTTCAAATTTCCCAGGGGTGGGTGAATTTAACACTGAAGTTTATTTTACTAAAGAGGGAAAAGGGGCGGGATATGCACGAAATCTTGGCTTAGAAAAAGCCAAAGGCAAGTGGTTAGTTTTTGCTGATGCTGATGACTTTTTTAATGAGTCGTTTGAAGAATTGATGGACAAATACAAAGGATCAGACGCTGATTTAATTCTTTTTCAATCAAACTCAGTAGATTCGGACTCACTTGAGCCAGTTAAAAGCAGAGGAAAAATTTATAATGAGTGGTATATCGACTCGATAAACAAAGGCAATATTCCTGATAAAATAAGATATCGAATACACCCCCCATGGAGTAAGTTTTTCTCCAAAGCCCTAATCGATCAGTATAAAATTAGATTTGATGAAGTATTTACAGCAAATGACGCTATGTTTTCTGTAAAATCGGGACATCTGTCCAAAATTATTATTATTGACTTAAACTACTTATATTGCTCAACGGTAAGAAGTGGTTCTTTGGCAATGAATAATGACATCAACCATTTTAGGCCGCGTTATAATGTTACTTTGAATCTGTACAAGTATTTAAAAGAAATAGGAAAAGTACAATATCGACCCAATATATGGGTGCTTATACTTTATTTCAGGAAATTAGATAAGTTATGGATTCGACACTTTCTATTTCCAGCACTTTCAACAATAAGACTTAATCACTTGGTTGCCGATTTTTTCAGGCATCTTAACCAAAGGTTCTCACATACCAGAAAAATTAAACGATAATGAAAAAAGTAAGTATCCTCACTCCTTGCTACAATGGTGCCCTTTTTATACATCGCTTGCTAGATTCAATATTGGTTCAGACCTATCCAAATATCGAAATGTTTGTGATAAATGATGGGAGTATGGACAACAGTGAGGAAATTGTAAAATCATACATACCAAAATTTAAAGATAGAGGCATTAATTTAAAATGTGTAAATCAACCCAATCAAGGACAAGCCGCGGCAATTAACAACGGACTGAAATTGATTTCAGGAGATTACCTGATATGGCCTGATAGTGATGATTTCTTTGCGTCAAAAGAAAGTATTGCTAAAATGGCTGCAGTTCTTAATGAAAAGCCTGATTTTTCTGTTGTTCGCACTTTCGCAAACTTACTTGATGAGAATACTCTGAAAAAAGTTGGAGAACATGGGGGTAAAAAATATTCGAAAAACAAAAGAACTGACTTATTTGAAGATTGTCTTTTTACTACTAATGATTTTTGGTATGGAGCAGGAGATTATATGATAAGACTTGATGTTTTTAAGCAAACCTATACAGATATGAATATTTTTGTTCCATCAAAATATGGCGGACAGAATTGGCAATTGATGCTCCCCGTATTATATAAACAAAAGTGTTTTACTATTGAAGAGTTTTTATACAATATCCTGGTGAGAAAACAATCGCATTCCCGAGGACTATTTAGATCTTTAAAAGACGTGATTAAAAAAAACGAAGAATATGAAAAAACTATTTTGGTGACTCTAAAAAGAATTAATATGCCGACAGATGATTATGAAAACTATAAAACAAATGTTTACATTAAATATTTACTTAATAGAATTGATATACTTCTTCTGTTTGGTTATAAAAACGATGCAAGAAAGATTTTTTTGAAATTGAAAAACGAATATAAATCCGTACCTTTTAAAGATCAAGTTCTGAGAATCCGAATTAAGATGCTTCCATTTGTTAATGAGGCAAAAAAAGTTATCAGGGGCTTCATGAAAAAGTAATTTGAAAATAGTTTAGAGTTATGGATTTATTTAAAAATGTAATTGAAAAAGATTTATGCATAGGTTGCGGGGCTTGTGTAGGACAAGATCGTCTTGGTAACTTGAAAATGGAGTGGAATGATTTTGGTTTTTTAGTACCAAAGCGAGAGTCATTATCCAAAAGAGTAGATAATTCTGCTATAAAAGTTTGTCCATTTAATCCTTCTCCGGAAAATGAAGTTCGGACAGAGAACGAACTGGCTGATTTATTTTTGACAGGTGCTCCAAATTTTCACCCCAAGATAGGGAAATATTATGATACATATGTAGGGTATTCCAACGAATTCAGATTAACATCTTCATCCGGAGGTTTAGCATCTTATATTGTCAAAGAGTTATTGATGAAAGGTATTGTGGATGCTGTTTACGTGGTTAAAGAAACAATATCGGAGAAATATCATTATGAGTATACTCCAATTTTTTCTCCAAATGAAGTTTTGAGTTCTTCAGAAACAAAGTATTATCCTGTCACTTTATCCAATTTTTTTAAAGAATTAAGCACAATCAATGGTAAAGTTGCAGTAGTAGGTGTTGCTTGTTTCGTTAAAGCTATCCGATTGTTTCAGCATTATAATCCTGAAATAAAAGACAAAGTGGCCTTTTTAATAGGAATTATTTGTGGTGGTGTTAAAAGTAGCTTTTTCGCCGAATATCTTTCCGCAAAAACAGGAATTGAGAATAATAATTATACGAATCCGCAATTTCGGATTAAGGACCTAAGCAGCACAGCCTCTGATTACTCATACAGGTGCAAAGATCTGAAAGGAACTCATCATAGTATTAAAATGAGTGCGGTAGGTGATATGTGGGGAACTGGAATATTCAAAAATAATGCCTGTGACTTTTGCGATGATGTGACCACAGAGTTAGCCGATATATCATTAGGGGATGCTTGGCTTAAACCTTATGTCAAAGATGGTAGAGGAACAAATGTTATTGTTACTCGTTCACAGATAGCCGATGAGTTAATTAAAAGCGGAATAGCCTCAAAAGAGTTATCCGTAGAACAATTAACGTTGGCTGCTTTCTTATCTTCACAACAGGGAAGTTTTAACCATAGGCATAATGCTTTAGGTTATCGTATCAAAAAAGCGGAAAATTATGATCGGACAATACCGCCAAAACGCCACGATAAAGAGAAGATTTCATTCGATTTCAAATATGTTCAAGATAAGCGAATGAAGATTAGAATGAACAGTCTCCTTCTATGGAAAAAAACAAAATCTGCTGAATTTTTCGACAATGAGATGAGTAAGGATTTGACGAATCTAAAAAGATTAACGAAAATATACCATCATTGCAGAGCTTTTAAAAATAAATTACTTAAACTATGAAAATAGGTATTTTGACTCAACCGCTGATGAATAATTACGGTGGATTGCTGCAAAATTATGCGCTTCAAACTGTTCTGAAAGAAATGGGACATGAGGTGTACACCTTGGACAGAGATGTAGCAAAGCCGGCTCATCTTAAATGCGCATCCATAATAAAATATAGCTTACATCGGCTATCAGGCGATAAAAGACGGATAAGAAGATGGATGACCGCAAAAGAAAAGAATATTATTTCGCAGAATACTCACCCATTTATTGAGAATTATATACAGAAAACAAGCAAAGTTACAACCACTAAAGAGCTACGCAAGCTACATGAAACTTACAAATTTGATGTTTATATAGTTGGAAGCGATCAAGTATGGAGACCTCAATATTCACCTTGCATATCCAATTATTTTCTAGATTTTATTCCGGTAAATGATCCGGCTAAAAGGATAGCCTATGCAGCATCTTTTGGCGTTGATGATTGGGAGTTTACAAGAAAAGAAACATCTCTGGCAAAATCTTTAATCAAAAAGTTTGATTCAATTTCTGTTCGTGAAGACTCTGCAGTTAATTTGTGCAAACAATATTTTCTGGTAGACGCCATTAAAACTGCAGATCCTACGCTGTTACTTAACAGAGAAGCTTATGAACAGCTTATCACCCATAATGATATAAAACAAAGTGACGGAAATCTTTTCGTATATATTTTAGACAAAAATCCACAAAAAGAATATTTCATACAAAAAATTGCCAACACCTATGGTTTTAAACCTTTTAGAGTTATGCCTACTGTTGATTTTTTATCATCTAGGAAACACAACATACATGACAGCATTTTCCCACCGGTAGAAAAGTGGATAAGAGGATTCATGGATGCTGATTTTGTTATTACAGACTCATTTCATGGTACCATTTTTTCAACTATTTTCAACAAACCATTCTTCACTTTAGGTAATGAAGAACGTGGCTCAACAAGAATCACTTCATTATTGAAAATGTTCTCTTTAGAAGATAGATTCATAACGAATATGGGGAAAAAACTGCCAAATTTATCATTCACTCCCGACAATTACAAAAATATTAAATTACAAACGGAGAAGATACGTAAAAAAAGTATTGATTTTTTGAGAAAAAGTATTGAGTAATACATCTCTATTTTAATATGACTTGAAACTCCACTTTCTAAGAAGGTGGTTATTTAATTTCTCAAAGAAAGAATAAATAATGGAATCCAGTCCCAAAATAAGTGTTATTATACCTGTGTACAATACTGAAAAGTATTTACAGAGATGTATAGAAAGTGTGCTTAAACAAACATTTGATAATTTTGAGCTTCTCCTAATCAATGATGGTAGTATTGATAACTCAGGTCTGGTATGCAATAAGTATGCAGAACAAGATACGAGGGTTCGAGTTTTTCATAAGGAAAATGGAGGTGTCAGTACAGCAAGGAATTTTGGAATAGAACAGGCAAGGGGTAAATACATAACCTTTGTAGATTCAGATGATTGGGTTGAGGAAAAGTTTTTATCTTCTTTCTTTATTTCCGGCAATGAATATTTGGAAAAAACTTTTGTTATTTGTGGAATATTGAAAGACAGTAAACATACTTCTAATATCCTGCACACCATCGAATCAAACTCAGTTGAAAAAGAAAATTTCAATTCACTATTTCTTGATTATAATTTATACAAATATGGATATGCAGTAGCAAAATTATACAATAACAGGATACTGCAAAATTATAATATTAGGTTTAATAAAAAATTGAGCAATACCGAGGATCTTCTTTTTATGTTAGAATATATACAATACATTGATAAAGTTCAATTTCTTTCATCGTTTCTTTATCACTATGTCGATTATGATGATCATCTTTCATTAAGCAAAAAATATTATTCTTACGATGCAGAGTACGAGGCATTTAATGAATTAAAAACTATAACGACACGCCTATCTGAAAATTTCAATCTGTCAACCATTGTCCAACAGAAAACGAATGAGGAACTTGGACAAAAATTATTTAGAGTAATTTATTCATTATATAGACCAAGATCAAAAAAAGAATTCGCAACACGAATTGAACTTCTTACAAAGCTTTGCACCAATGACAATAAAATTTATTTAAAAAGCATCAAAAGTAAGGATAGAATGATAATGAATAATATAATTCTTCATTTTTTCAGGAAAAGACACATAAAATTTACAGACACTGTTTTTTCAATATTGTTTATGTTGCGATTTTATTTAGAAAACATTATAAAAAAACTGAATACTTTTTAAACAAATAATCCTTATAGAACGTCTACTATTTAAACTCTAACAAACTCAAAACTCAAAACTCATAACTATGAATAAAACTTATAAATTATTAATGTCAATATTCGTTTTTTTATTAACAATGAATATTCTTGCTCAAAACAAAGATTTTAAAGTTTATAATGCGTTGTTGTTTAAAGAAACACCCGATTTGACAGATAGAGGTTTTTCTGAAATTAATATGATTTATGAAGATGGCGTTATTTCTACGAACTACCGCAGAAAAAAAGGTGACTTTGCGTGGAGGTTTGTCGATTCTAAGAAGATAGAAAAACGAGCTGTTAAATCGAGGGAAAATTTTCAAATCCCAACTGTTTTGGATGTCGAATATTGGGGACATTTATTGTATAATGCAAGAACTAAAAGAGAAGCCGAAGAAGTCTTTCTCCAATTAATTCGGTTGTATAGAGCCAATGATCCCAATTCACTTGTATCGGTTTTTCATTACGGAGCTATTTCTGAACGTATTTACAACGCCTCCAATGTAGTATATCCCTGTTATTATACGCATGGGACCAACAGAAATGAATGGGTGGCAATGGTCAAAAACGGAATCGCTACCATAAAAAAACGGAGTAAAGATTTACCTATTTATGTATTTATTTGGCCACAATATAATCCTGTGCCCAAGAAACATAATTTAGGCTACAAGTTTGTTGAGCCGGATTTTTGGCGGTTGCAATTGGAAACTCTTTACCCATTGTGTGACGGGGTAATTATTTGGTCTCATTATCGGGATGAAAATGGTAAAGAAATTTTTTTTAACGAAGAAATGCCCTGGTTCCAGGAAACTTTGAAGTTTATAAATAAATACAACATCAAATAAGAAAAACGGCTCTTTCGGGAAAATAAATGTATCACATCGTTTTCTGCATATTGCTTGTGCTTGCCACATACGAATTTTTTTCGAAACCAACGAAAAGAATAGGTGGTATCCTTTTTTTCATACTCCTGTGTATGGCCACTTTGCGATACGGACAAGGATCTGATTATTTTAATTATATTTATTTATTCAATAATTCTGCCGATACATTCGAGGCAGCTCTACGGACGAAAGATTTCAGTTACGTCACACGAGAGATTGGTTTTTCAGCAATATCGTATGTTTGGCTGAAAATATTTCGCTGGTCGCCGGAAACGCTTACCGCTGTGTTTTCGGCAGTTTCATTTATCTTTATATGGCTGTTTATTAAGAAATACAGCGCTAAACCGGTGGTCAGCCTGTTCTTCTTCTATTGTACTTTTTATTTGATTTATCCGTTCAGCGGAATCAGGCAGGGTGTATGCTTGAGTATATTTGTTTATTATCTAATACCACTGCTGTATAACAAAAAATATGGAAAGTATTATTTACTAAGCCTGCTGCTTTTTACCATCCATTTTTCGAGTATTATCCTTTTTATCATACCTATGGTAAACCTTGTAAAAAAATACAAACCTCATCAAGTTTTTTTGGTTTCAATAATCTTAATGGCGGTAGGATTGGTTATGTATCAATACCTTTTTTCTTTTTTTACGACTTTAGATATGATTGGAAGCCGCGTGGAATCCTACACCGCCAAGAATTCGTTAGACATATTGAGTCTGCTGTTACGGATCGTAATCTTTGTCCCAATCATGCTGACATACAAGTTATATAAGAGAGACTCTATAGGCGATTTATTTCTGAAGATTTATATTCTTGGGTTTTTCCTATATCTTTTATTTATGGCCAGTTCATTAATATCTTCGAGAATCAACGTATTTATGCGTTATTTCGAAGTCATTTTATTAGTGGATTTTATGGCGTTTTTCTTCAAGAAGAATTACCACAAAATAGCAATTTATGGCTATGTTTTTATAATAATGGCCGTTCTTTATGTGAAAAACATAGATTCTTTTGTGGTTCAAGGGCCTTATTACGATCAGATTAACTTTTATAATTATCCGTATGTATCGGTATTCAATAAGAAGAAAATTTTTGAAACACGGTATATTCCTCCCTATTATCAACAATATGTGATTTATGACTAAAAAAGTGCTGCAAATAAACTCCGTAATCAATGCGGGATCTACGGGTCGTATTGCTGAGGAAATAGGCATAAAGGCAATGGATAACGGCTGGGATAGTTACATTGCGTATGGCCGTAACGATAGGCCCAGTAAATCACATAAAATAAAAATAGGGACAGAATTAGACATTAAATGGCACGGTGTGGAAACACGGTTGTTTGATTATCATGGTCGAGCCTCCAGATTGGCTACAAAGAGATTCTTAAAGAAAATAAAAGAAATAAATCCCGACATTATTCATTTACATAATCTACACGGATATTATTTAAACATACAATTATTATTCGAATATCTCGCAGTATCAAATATTCCCATTATATGGACATTGCATGATTGCTGGCCTTTTACCGGTCACTGCGCTTATTTCGATTTCGTACAATGTGTAAAGTGGAAAACTCAGTGTAAAAAATGTCCGCAATTAAGTTCATATCCCAGAAGTCTTATCGACCGTTCGGAGCAAAACTTCAATTTTAAAAAAAAGCTATTCCTTTCTTGTCCTAATAACTTAATACTGATACCGGTTTCCGAATGGCTTTCCAATCTTCTAAAAGATTCTTTTTTTAAAGAGACTAAGCAGATTATAATACATAATGGCATCGATACGAACATCTTTTCTCCGCAAAGAAAGGATAACAGTAATTATAACAAACTAAAAAATAAGTTTGTTATTTTAGGTATGGCCGGAGTTTGGGAAAAACGAAAAGGACTGGAAGATTTTTTTGAATTAAGCACTCTATTGAGTGAGGATGAAATTATACTATTGGTAGGTTTATCAGAATCACAAATTAAACAACTCCCCAAGAATATTATAGGTATGACCCGAACTGAAAACGTGCAACAATTGGCTGAATTATATTCTTTAGCGGATGTATTTGTAAATCCTACATGGGAAGACAATTTTCCAACTACAAACTTAGAAGCATTGTCTTGTGGCACCCCAATTATTACATATGATACAGGAGGTAGCCCGGAGGCAGTTTCTCACGACACCGGCTTTACTGTGGAAAAAGGAAACCTAAAAGGTATTAGAAATGCTCTTAATAGTGTTAAAAAGTTGGGAAAACAATACTACTCAATTGCCTGCAGAAACAGAGCAGTTTCTTTATTTAATAAAAATTCCCGTTATGAAGAGTATCTGCAGTTATATAACACACTCTTGAAAAGATAATAAAACCTTGTGTGACTATTCTTCTCTCCATTTTAATCAGTAACTTTGTAACTTAAGAAAAATAAAATTGCAAAGAATTGAAAATTTATATTAAATATTCAATATATGTCTCTATTTAAAGATAAAACACTATTAATCACCGGAGGTACAGGCTCATTTGGAAATGCCGTATTAAAACGGTTTCTGAACTCAGATATCAAACAAATACGTATTTTCAGCCGCGATGAAAAGAAACAGGACGATATGCGTCACCAAATACAGAATCCGAAAGTAAAATTTTATATTGGTGATGTGCGGGACAAACGTTCGGTGGATACGGCAATGCGAGGCGTTGACTACGTTTTCCATGCTGCTGCATTGAAGCAGGTACCTTCGTGCGAATTCTTCCCCATGCAGGCAGTGCGCACCAATGTGATTGGTACGGAGAACGTACTGGATTCCGCAGTGGAACACGGTGTGAAGAACGTGGTGGTACTCAGTACCGATAAAGCCGCTTACCCTATTAATGCAATGGGAATCAGCAAGGCGATGATGGAGAAGGTGGCAATTGCAAAGGCTCGTTCGTTAGGCAATGATGCTGCAACTACAATTTGTTGTACCCGCTACGGAAACGTGATGGCCAGCCGCGGTTCGGTAATTCCTCTATGGATAGACCAGATAAAGTCCGGAAATCCGATTACCATAACCGATCCCAATATGACACGGTACATGATGACGCTGGATGATGCGGTTGATTTGGTTCTTTATGCTTTTGAGCACGGTAACAATGGAGACCTTTTTGTGCAAAAAGCTCCTGCTGCCACGCTGGAAGTGCTGGCTGAATCGCTGAAAGAATTGTACCAGACCGATACGGAAGTAAAAATCATCGGAACCCGACACGGAGAAAAGTTGTACGAAACTCTAGTAACACGTGAGGAAATGTTCCGCTCCAAGGACATGGGTAATTATTTTCGAATTCCTGCAGATGCACGGGATCTGAACTACGACAAGTTTTTTGTGGAAGGGCAAGTGGATATATCAAAGGTAGAAGATTATCATTCCCACAATACTCACCGCCTGAACGTAGAGGATATGAAGCAACTGTTGCTTAAGCTTCCGGAAGTGAGAGAAGATGTACTAAATTGAGCGCAATGAACATACTGATTACCGGCGCAAATGGGTTTATCGGGAAAAACCTGATAGCCGAACTGAATAACATCAAAGAGGGTAAGGCAAAAACATACCGTCTGATGACGGATCTGACTTTTTTTGAATTTGATACAGACACTGATCCGGCATTATTGGATGGTTATTCAAAGGTGGCCAATTTCGTGTTTCATCTGGCCGGGGTGAACCGCCCCAAAGATCAGGCTGAATTTATGGAAGGGAATTTCGGGTTCACTTCTTTATTGTTGGACACATTGAAGAAACACGGGAACAACTGTCCTGTTATGCTAGCCTCTTCCATTCAGGCGGAACTGGATAATCCCTATGGCGTCTCAAAGAAAGCAGGTGAGGAGTTGCTGCTTAACTACGGAAAAGAGACAGGGGCAGAGGTATTGATCTACCGCTTTCCCAATGTGTTTGGAAAGTGGTGTCGACCTAATTACAACAGCGCGGTGGCTACTTTCTGCCACAATATAGCGCATGACCTTCCCATTCAGGTAAACGACCGCAGTATAGTAATGACACTGGTCTATATTGACGATGTAGTAAAAGAATTAATATCGGCACTGGAGGGGAATCCCTACAAGGAGGATACTTTTTGCAAAGTGTCCATAGAACATCAGTGTACTCTGGGAGAGATCGTTGATCTGATCTATTCGTTTAAAGAAAGCCGGAAAAACTTACTCGTACCCGATCTGTCTGATGCTTTTACAAAAAAGCTTTATTCAACCTACCTAAGTTACCTTCCTGAAAATCATTTTTCTTATCAATTAAAGATGAATACAGATGAAAGGGGCTCCTTTACGGAGTTTCTGAGATCACCGGATAGAGGACAAGTATCGATCAACATTTCCAAACCAGGTATCACCAAAGGGCAACACTGGCATCATTCCAAAAACGAAAAGTTTTTAGTGGTAAGCGGTAAAGGGGTGATTCGCTTCCGGAAGATCAATGAAGAAAAAGTGCACGAATATTTTGTTTCAGGTGATAAACTGGAAGTAGTGGACATTCCTGTGGGATACACACATAACATTGAGAATCTGGGCAAAACAGATATGGTAACGGTGATGTGGGTAAATGAGGTTTTTGATCCTGAGCATCCCGATACCTTTTTCCTGCCTGTTTAAAATCATCTTTTAGTATAAAACAAAAATAGATTATAGTGAAGAAGTTAAAAGTGTTGACGGTGGTTGGTACTCGTCCCGAGATTATTCGCCTGGCATGTGTTCTGCAGAAGCTTGATGCATCGGATGCTATTGAGCACATATTGGTGCATACCGGGCAGAACTACGATTACGAGCTTAACGAAGTATTCTTTGAGGATCTCGGGTTACGTAAACCGGATTATTTTCTGAACGCGGCTGGCAAGAATGCGACCGAGACAGCAGGACAGATACTGATCAATATCGATCCTGTTTTGGAAAGAGAACTGCCGGATGCTTTCCTTGTGTTGGGTGATACTAATTCATGCCTGTGTGCCATTGCTGCCAAGAAACGTCATATTCCAATCTTCCATATGGAGGCAGGGAACAGGTGTTTCGATCAGCGTGTGCCGGAAGAGAGCAATCGCAAGATTGTGGATCATACTGCCGATATCAATCTTACATACAGCGATATTGCTCGTGAGTATCTGCTTGCAGAGGGTTTACGCCCCGACAGGGTTATTAAGACCGGTAGCCCCATGTATGAGGTGTTG
>DHCC01000052.1:22741-25631 GCA_002398875.1 Bacteroidales bacterium UBA4912
GGTAGCCCCATGTATGAGGTGTTGATGCAGTATCTACCTAAGATTGAGGCTTCAAATATTCTTGAAACCCTTAACCTTGATAAGGGTAAGTTCTTTGTTGTGTCGACTCATAGGGAGGAGAATATCTCTTCAGAGAAAAACTTCTTCAACTTGGTTGAGATTCTTAATGGTATTGCTCAGAAGTACAATTATCCGGTAATTGTGTCTACTCACCCACGTACTCGCAACATGATTGAGAAGAAAGGTGTGAAGTTTCATGAGAATGTACAGCTGATGAAACCAATGGCATTGAGCGATTACAATAAGTTACAGATGAATTCTTTTGCAGTGTTATCCGACAGTGGCACAATCTCTGAAGAGTCGTCGATACTTAACTTCAGGGCACTTAATATTCGTGAAGCACATGAGCGTCCCGAAGCAATGGAAGAGGCCTCTGTGATGATGGTGGGACTGAACCCCGAGCGTGTGATGCAGGGACTTGTGCAGCTACAATATCAGCAAATTGGCGATGAGCGCAATTTCCGTCCCATTGCCGACTACAGTATGCCCAATGTGAGCGATAAGGTCGTACGAATCATCATTTCATATACCGATTACATTAAAAGAGTAGTTTGGAGTGAATAAAGCAAAAAAATTGGAAATAGTAAAACCAAATCTGTGGATAGTAACGGAACTTTTCTATCCCGATCAAACATCAACTGCATATATTCTATCGAAAATTGCAAATAAGATGATGGAAAAATATGAAGTCCATGTAATTACTACCGATGCATTATATCAGCAAAACAGTGAAATTTCTGAAAACTATTTCAGATTGGATGAATCTATTAAAGTGATTAGGACTAAGTCGGGTAATCTTAACAAAAATAATTTGGTTCAACGAACCTTAAGACTTTTCAAACTTTCTAATTTTCTATTTGACGAACTTAATAAAAGAGTCTCCGAAAATGAAAAGATCTTTATAGTAACAAATCCTGCACCGTTATTGCTGAAATGTGCCAAGCTTAAGAAAAAGAAAAATATCAACCTTAATATTTTAATCCATGATGTTTTTCCCGAAAACACTATTCCCGCAGGTATAATAAAGTCCAGAAAATCTATTTTGTTCAAGTTCCTTTCATCTAGATTCAATAATGCATATGGAATGGCTGACAGATTAATTGTATTAGGTCGGGACATGAAATATATAGTGGAGCAGAAAGTTTTTAGAAGTAATAATAAACCGAAGATAAGCATTATTGAAAATTGGGGTGATGTAAACAATATAACTCCCTTCACGATTAAGCCAAGTATTCTTGAAGAAAGACATCAAAATGGATCGTTAACTATCCAATATGCAGGTAATATTGGTCGAGTACAAGGATTGGATTCATTTCTGGAATTATTTTTTGAGTCAATAAATAAACAATTAGTTTTTGATTTATGGGGCGATGGCGCTATAACTGAATCTTTAAAAAAGTCGACGTCAACAATGAGCTTGAACCATAGAGTTAACTTCTATGGTCATTATTCTAGAGATGAACAGAATAAAGTATTAAACTCTACTGATATTGCATTGGTTACTCTCTCAGATGGCATGTACGGATTAGGTGTTCCTTCAAAAACATACAATATTCTTTCAGCAGGAAAACCGATCTTATTTATTGGCGACTTGAACAGTGAAATTGCTTTGATGGTAAACGAAGAATCGATTGGATACTGCTTTTCACCAAATGATAAAGAGGGAATTATTGATTTTCTCGACAATTTTAATTTAAACTTACTTACACAACTTGAGGAAATGGGAAAAAGAGCAAGATCTCTTGTCGAAAATAAATATAGTGAAGATGCTATACTTAATAAATACTTAAACGCTATTTGATTTATTTATGAAATTATTATTCACAGGTGCCTCTGGATTTTTAGGCTCTAATCTGAAACCATTGTTGAAAAATAACTTCGAGATAAAGACTTTAGGTTTGACTGATGACGATGATTATAAAGTTAACATTGCAATAACTGTTCCTGAAATAGATATATTGTTTGACGTTGTTTTGCACGCTGCGGGTAAAGCCCATTCAATTCCTAAGACTGAAGAGGAGAAGAAGTCTTTTTTTGATATAAATTTTCAAGGAACAGCAAATTTATGCAGAGCTTTAGAGAAGTCAGGTCTTCCTAAAGCTTTTATTTTTGTCAGTACCGTAGCCGTTTATGGTTTGGAAGCGGGTGAAAACATAACGGAAGAATATCCGCTTAATGGTGATTCTCCTTATGCATTGAGCAAGATTAAAGCAGAAGAGTTTTTAACCGATTGGTGCGTTCGTAATAACGTTACTCTGGGTATTATTAGACCTTCACTAATTGCAGGTCCTAATCCTCTTGGTAATCTTGGTGCAATGATTGATGGTATTAAATCTGGTGCATATTTATCTATTGCAGGAGGAAAAGCAAGAAAAAGTATATTGATGGTGCAGGACATTGCTCGGCTGCTTCCTGCCCTAATAGAAAAGGGAGGTATTTACAACATTTGTGATGACTCACAACCTACCTTTAGAGAGCTAGAGTTGTTAATTGCAAAACAACTCGGCAAAAGGAGTCCTATTTCCATCTCTTACAGCTTTGCAAAGTTCTTAGCTTCTGCAGGTGATTTTTTGGGCAAGAATGCTCCTATAAATTCGCTTAAGCTTTCCAAAATAACTGAGTCACTCACTTTCTCTAATGAAAAGGCAAAACAGGAATTAAACTGGCAGCCATTAAACGTTCTCGAGAATTTCATGATTAAATAATGATTTACATTCTATTATTTGTTTTGCTGCTTGCGGCAGAACTTTTTTATTTCCGGATAGCAGATCGATTTAACATCATCGACAAACCGAACGAGCGGAGCTCGCACAACTATATCACCATCCGA
>DHCC01000062.1:0-133 GCA_002398875.1 Bacteroidales bacterium UBA4912
TGGTCTATTAACTGTTCCGCCCAAACCCCTTGCACGCACATCCCAATTAAGTGAAGTATCATTAGCAAGATGGGCATGCTCAGGTATATCTGTAGTCCCTTCATAACGAGCCATTATTCCAATACGCGTATTG
>DHCC01000062.1:365-3455 GCA_002398875.1 Bacteroidales bacterium UBA4912
TTCACAGTAATATAAGCTGCATAAAAACAGGAGTCAGGAACTTTCCAAGAGCTGATTACATGAATGCCGTTCACATTCATATATTTTTTATAAAAAGGATCCAGCTCCAGATATGCAGGTGGAACTGTAATTTCTGGTGTATCCACTAACTGAACCATGGAGAGTGATTTATTACTCTCTTCGTTCTTAATACCATTTTTATTGAAGCATCCAGTCAATAACAGGATGATACAACTTAACATCAGTATTCTCTTCATTTAAAATAATTTTAAAATTATATTTCATTTTTCTATTTCTGTTTATTAAAAGCAGTATATGTTTCTGCCATAATCTCTAAGATTTGTTCTCTAGTGGAAAAACCATCGTATAGCCATACTCCCATAATTGATCCAGTAAAATTTTCATGAGGCATTCCCGACGCTCCAATCATTATCTTGTCCGAATCAACAAATAACGATAAAGGAAACTGTTTGTCAATTTCACCGTTAACATATACATATTCGCACATACCATCAAAAGTTATTGCCAGGTGCTGCCACTTGCCGGCTTCCGGGACTTCATTAAAGGCAACATCTACGTAGCCATCACCATGTGCAACTGCACCATAGGGTCCGACACCATACATCATAGCTGCATAAGAAGCCTGTAGCATATTTCTCCTTGAATTCCATGACACCAAACATTCCCCTGTCCCGACTTCTGGATTATAGACCCATGCCGTAACGGTAAATGGTGCATTCCAATTTAATGACTCTGGAGACTTTTCCGAAAGTATCAAATAACTGTCTCCATCTAAGTTTATCGATTTAACTCCTTCATTAACAGACACTACAGGTTTACCCACAGGATCAAAAACTCCACCTAACTCTCCCTTATTTTCAATTCCTTTCTCAACAATACCTATTGATTCATCATCAAAATCCAACTTTGCAAGTAGTCTCCTTTGACCGACTACACTGCCCGGACCTTCAATAACCTCCTTATTGCTAAATTGAGGTACTTCAAACAGCTCATCATAAACTTTCACATTCCAAATAGCGGCAAACATACCGGTTTTTTCAGTACCGGTTATGGTAATTCTCAAATATCGTGCTTCACAATCATTATCATCTATCATTGGAGAGCCACTTCTTCTATTAGAGGTTCTGTCTGAAAATATTTGCCAATTAAGACTATCAGTTGATATCTCCCATTTATACTGATAATAAAATGTAGGATACTCAAACTGAGTCATTATCCTCTTAATATTCTTTTTTTTGCCCAAATCAATAGTAAGTATTTGAGGTAACCTACCATCCTCAGCTTTCCATAATGTACCATTGTTATCGTCGGTTGCAAACTCCGGCAGATAAGAGTGATTAATTCCTTCTGACTCAAACCTGGTAGGGGGTGAAGAGAGATGGTAATATGAAGAAGCTGATACATCAGAAAGATACGCCAGATTTCTGTATGATATACTATTTTCAGCCAGATAACCAATACCATTATGTGTTGGAATTATTCTCTCGATAGTAGTATCGTTTCCAAATATAAGAGGATCAGCACAGATCTGTCTGAACTCTCCTCCTGAACTATGAGGATTATCATGCCTATGATAAAGTATAAAATAATCACCGTTTTCTTCTAATATTGAGTTGTGTCCGGGACTATCTATCTTTCCATCTTCAGAGCCTGCAAGTATGGGGTTGTTTTCACCATAATGATAGGGACCATAAAGACTGTCTGCCCAAGCATAATGCACTGCATAACTGTCTAGCCTGCAATCGCCGGAAGAGTACATCATTATCCAGCGATCGTTACGCTTTATTGGGTATGCCGCCTCAAACACATCAGGAAGCTGTTCAACCGGAATAATACCCTCTTTCTCAATTTTCAGATTTAAGGGATTTAACTCTGCCCAGCCTAATCCTCCAAACGATGTACACCATGTTCCAAACCAAGCCGAGATTTTACCTTCATCAGTTTCAATAAACTGTGCATCTAGAGCGGGAAGATGTTCTTTACCGGTACCTACAGGAATAACCGGTTCACCATCATTAACCGGCTCCCATGGTCCCATAGGGCTATCGGAAACATATCCGTATATGTTACACCCAAACTGACAGTTACCCATAAAGTAGTAATACTTTCCATCTGCCCCTTTCATTACATCGGGAGCCCAGCAGTTAGTTAAACCTTCAGGTAATTCTATATCCATTTCGTAGTTGTACCAGTTCACAAAATCTTTACTGATCCATACCTGTGGTTCACCTGATGCCAATTTGATGCCATCAGTTGTAGCATAAATGTAATATGTATCACCAAATTTCTTTACCGTCGGATCGGCAAAATAACCGGGTAACAAAGGATTGCCAGTTCCAGGTGAATTGAAGTTCATTTCCTGTTTATTACTGCAGGATATTAGTATCAAACCTATCAGTAAGAATAGAATTTGTTGTTTTTTCATTTTTTTCTTGTTATTCATCTGAAAATCCTATTTGAGGTTTTATGTGAAACAACCAAGGCTGTTTATGTGATAGTTATATTAAATTGAAATATTGCTATGTATTGTTTGTTATTTTTCGTGTAAATGAGTGCATCTTTAATCGTGAATTTATCACCCTTCTTACACTTGTTTGGATACTGACCGATAAAGAAAGTAAAATCCGAGGGAATAAACTCGGAAAATATAATACTCTCACTGCCCCATCCCACTACATCTCCGCTTGTGTTAAACCAGAAGCCATATCCGTTGGCAGTGGTATCATAATTCTGTCTGCCATCTGATTCAATAGAAGCAAAAACTATTTTATTCTCTTGTGGTTGTTGCTTTGGATCAAGCATAATTCCGGCCATTTCAACAGGTTGCATAACAAATGCCTGTGCTAATTTGGAGATATCCCTATTTTCATTTAAATTTATTTCAATTCCTGAATATGAAACAGGATCGGCAGGAAAACTCAAATTATAGGTGAGTATGATATCCTGTGGAGTAGCATTTGGATCTATTGTTATATTCCCAAGTACATCTGTCCCTTCAATTTTTATTCTGTAAGGCCACTGATCATCGTTTAACTCATTTTCATCCCATGCGTGCGAATGATAAACTGA
>DHCC01000062.1:3665-26384 GCA_002398875.1 Bacteroidales bacterium UBA4912
ATCTTATTACAATTTTCAGGCACAAGAAACTCAACCTTTGAGTTAGGTTCGGAATTCATTTCACCATATACCCTTTTACCATTATTTAGCAATGCTACAAAACCATAACGCCATCCGGCAATAGAGATATCTGTTTGATTGTAGGAGGTTACCTTAATTGTTTCTTCCCCTTTCAATGCTAAACCGGGGTCTCCTAATGTCAAGGGCGATCCAGGTTTAATTCCATCAAAAGTTATTGTAATTGCAGTACCGGCTTCAGGAACATTGAGCGGAATAACATTATAACCGGAGGTACCGGGACATTTACTGTATGCTACCTGGTAACCACCATCAGCGAGGGGATACAACAAGTAGGAGTGTTTACCTATGTACGACTCCCCATTTGAACGTATTTCATCAATATCCCAAGTCACAAATCTGGATACAGCTTCAAATATCTCATCATTAAACTGATCTACAGTTAGTTTATTAAGTCTCATATAAGTCTCTGCCGGATCTTCAGGCATCAGAGATTCTCGCCATAATTTACCTATAAAATCATTACCATGTTTATTAGCCCAATAATAGTGAATAAAATAGCTGGCATATCGCTGCCATTCATGAAATAAATTGCGATGATAATTTTTGGTATAGACATTGAAATTATAAGATTCAAACACCTCTCTGGGGTATGACTGAAAAGATTGCCATTGGGCAGTCTGTTCCCAGAAACCATTTCCACCGTTTCCTCCATAACCATATCTGAATCCGCGTGAGTAATCATTTAGAGTCTTTCCTGCCGCCAATAAATCTGCATACACCTGATACTGAAAACTATGCCCTATTTCATGAGCAATGGTCGACCCCACCGGTTTACAGGTAGGGGGACTCACCCAAATAGCACCGATAACATCATCATATCCGCTGCCATATGCCATCCAGTCCTCCCGATAATGAAGGTATATTTGCATTTTATATTTGTCGAGGTTGGAAAGACTATTGCCCAATTCGGCAAATTTCAACTTTTCTACATTTATTCTAAAAAATGATTCAGCTTTCGCAAGCAGATCATCTATATCCACCCTAAGCACTTCTGGTAATGAAGTTGAGTTAGGATTTTCAGTAAAACCTTTTTCCCAGAAGACAATAAAATGTTCCGACTGTTTTGAACGGACAAACGACCATTTGCTATCTTCCCGCAGCCAGTTTATATTTTTAAATTCATTAGGCTTGTATATTTTGTAGTAGTCTTGAATATCAGAAGGTTTCAGCTCAAAAACAGCTCCATCACCCGGTTCCTCTTTATTATCAGGTTTTTCAGTTTCAATTGCCGGATCATCTGAACTGCAATGACAGAGGCAGAATAAAAGGCAAAACATTAAAAAGATCTGGAGCTTTTTTCTCAACATATAAATCCTCCGGATAAAAAAATCAGGAGAATAATTCCTTGAAGAAAATTATCCTCCTGTAAAATTAATAATTAAGCCATTGTTGCGGTGATAATGAAACGGAAGAAATAAGACGGATTTTCCTTATCACGATAACCGATACTTAGTGTATATTTACTTCCCTTATTAAGTCCGGGTGCCCTTCCAATATACAGAATTTCGTCATCTGCAGATAGCTCTGCAAAGAGAGTGAAATCGGTTGCCCCCCAGTTGCATACAGCACCCTCGCTCGTCATCCAGTAACCAGGCGCATTAGCTGTATAACTGCTGGTTTCATCCCAAACACCACTTTTCGGATTCACTGAGTACATACGAATTGTGCCACCGAAGGTATCTATGTTTGACAGAAACTCTTCCAAGCTCAAATTCATACAAACCTCTATCGTTTCCTTATATTTATTTAGGTCTATTCCGTAAGAGCTGTAGTCACCTTCAGGGATCGTGATATTGAGCATAACTATAGAAGGGTCAGTATAAGAAGCCTCAAAGGCAAAACGGACATAGTCGTCATAATCGGGTCCATTTAGGGCAAACCCTACATTAAAACCGATGGATGTTCCTACATCAACGCCCTCAATCGGGTATATTGTCAGTGTTTTATTACTGGCATTTATTTCCAAACTTACTGTTTTAGATGCGTCTGACTCAGTAGTCACACCTCCTGCCGTATTATAATACCATCCGGTAGTGCCTTTTGTTGTTGCAGCCTTATTCCAATGGTTACGGGTTGTATTTATGTTGTAAAATACTACTGACCCATTTTGCAATCCGCTTATTACCTGATCTGCTGTCAAGCCCATCTTTTCCTGAAAAAGTTCGTTATAGTCTGTCAGGTTAATCACAAATGGCTCCAGCCGTTCCACGGCAAATTCAATGTTCGCAGATACTGTAGCCTCCTGATCTATTCTCAGATAGGGGCTTTCGTCCTCACCGTAGATATGTTTGCTTGTAGCATCTTCAAAGCTGTCACTACATGCAGTAAACATATAGCAAACCGATACTATAAAAGCATATATGATATATTTCTTCATGTCAATTTTATTATATTGTTTATAGCAACTTAATTACTTTCGTATCCAGGGTTCTGAACCAGCTTGGGATTTCCATCCAGGAATGTTTTGTGAATTGGAAAAATATCACAATGATTATCTGAAGGATCTGTTTTAGCTCTTTTGGAAAACCACGACTTACCATTGTAAACATTTTGATTAGTTCCATTAATACGGAAACGTATCAGATCTTGTCGACGGTGATGCTCTGCAACAAATTCCCAAGCAAGATCATCGAGTAATCCTCCCATTTCAATATCATCACCTCCTTCATTTGTTGTTACCCAAATATCCTCTTCACCCATCTTACCTTGATTTTCACGATAGCCGTATTCATATACACTGCCGCCTTTCAACTGCGCAACTGTACGAACAGCTTTAGTTGGATTATCTTTAAATGCACGTTGACGCACAGCAGTAACCAAGTCAGCAGCAGCCTGTTCAGTTTCACCCTTGTAACCTCCCAAACGGAGCAGACACTCTGCTTTAATCATATAAGCATCAGCCAGACGGAAAAATGGTATATCGTCATAAGCAGATCCAAAGTCACCAGATAAAATTTCATATTTGATCAGACGTGCACCTTCAAAGGGATAACAACCCGGATTATCGATACTGTGAATTTCGCGAGTATAAATCAAAGGCTGACCTTCCACCATAATGGGAGATCCACTGCGATCGTACTGTTGTCCGACTGTCCATGTCGAAGAAAAACGCCCATCCTCTTCATCATAGGTGTCCAGAAACTGTGGTAAAGCAGTACTTCCACCGGTAGCCCAGCCATTGAAGTCCCACACTGCCCTTCCAGCCACGTGAATCCATTTATTAGCATAGTAATTCCCACTGGCATATTTATTTTCGAATGGGATTCCAAAAATAATTTCGGGGCTACCTGAGATATCCTCTTTGAAATTGTCAGAATAGTTTGCAGCTAAAGAAAAACGACCGCTGTTGATTATCTCATTTACCTCATCAATTGCTTTTCCATACCATGAATTATCACTATGATCATTAAACCAAGCATTGTGATTCAGATACATTTTTGCAAGAATCATATTTACCGCATAATCATTAATTTGTCCCATTCCATTATCAGGTCCGCATTTGCCTTTGATATCGGTCAATTCATCTATGATAAAATCCCAAGTCTCCTGAGGATCTGCCTGGTCAGGCATCCATCCTGCAGGGTGATCGTAAGTTGTATCAAGAGGTATATTGCGGAAGAGATCGAACAGTATGTAGTAATAAAGGGCACGATATCCTCTCAATTGTGATGTGGCTGCCTCAGAAGCTTGTACTGCTTTATCTGCCAATAACTTGTTACATGCATTGATACCTGCATAAGCATAATTCCATTCAGTCCAAAAGTGTCCTATCTGTGAGTGAAACTGATGTTTGTGTAGTGAAACATAGAGGTCTCCCCAGCCAATACCTATACGGTAAGGGGTACACCAAAGATCTGACGATTCATCCTGAATATCGGCATAACCGTTCCATCCCCAGTATAAAGAGCGTAAACTGCTGTACACCGGAGAAAACATACTGGCTGCATCTTTCTCAGTAAATTCATATTTCTCAGCAGCTAGCGTATCATAAATGGTTTCACTCAAGTCTGTACAGCTACCGAAAGTGAATATTAAAACTCCGGCAAGTGAAACTATCGTTGATTTAAAAATATTTTTTTTCATCATAATCAATATTAGAATGTGATATTAACTCCAAAAGTACATGAGCGGATCGATGGATAACGGTCGCGCCAGTCAATACCTGCAGAGCGTGGACTTCCATTTGAAAGCTCAGGATCCAAGCCACTATATCCGGTAATAGCAAACAAATTATCACCTGAAATATAAGCTCTTACACCCTTTACATAAGTCGTATTTTTTAGCGGAACAGTATAGCCAAGAGTTAGATTGGTCAATTTCACGAAATCTCCTTTTTCCATATAGTAACTGACAATAGTCTGTTTTTGTGATGAGGAAAGAGTGTTTTGACCTCCATAAGGTGCTTTTTCCACAGATTTAAGCCTGTTATAAGCGATAGAGTTGTTCTCGTAAAATGCACGGGGTTCATTCAGAATATCAAATCCAAACTGGCCTGTAAACTGCATCGAAAGATCAAAATCCTTATAGAAGAAAGTATTATTCCATCCCATATAGGCTTTTGGAAGGGAGTTGCCAAGATACTGACGATAATTATCGTTATTAAGCATGTTGTCGGTAAACTCTTCAGCTTCACCTGTCGACGGATTCTCAATTAACCAAAGTCCGTTTTCTGATACACCAACAGACTTCAATCCGTAGAACTGTCCCACAGTCTTACCTACTATTAGTCGTTGTGTTGCGATAGAAATAGGTTCACCCAACCAAGCATCATCTATTTCATTAGCTGTTTCATATAGATCGTTTGAGAGGCTAATCAATTTATTTCTGGAAAAGGAACTGGTAAGTGTAGTCTTCCATTCAAAATCTTTTGTACGTAAAGGAACAGAATTAATAGCAACTTCTAATCCCTTGTTGTTCAATTCACCAACATTAGCCAGTGTACTGGTGTAAAGATTAGGTGGAGCAGGTACGGAGTACCACCACAACATATCAGTAGTTTTTTTGTTATAGACATCCACAGATGCCCCGAGTCTGTCATTTAGTACACTAATATCCAAACCTATGTTTACCTCTCCCGATTTTTCCCATTTCAAATCAGGATTAGGATTGGAAGCAACAACTAAACCCGGTTTCCATACGCCGTCTTCATAATAGTAAGAAGAACCTAGTGCATAACGGGTCAACGACTGGTAAGAGTTATTGGGAATTACACCTGTTACTCCATAACCGGTGCGTAACTTCAGATTATTGATCCAAGTTAAATCTTTCATAAACTCCTCATTGCTGATAGTCCATCCGAAAGATGCTGAAGGAAAGGTACCCCACTTGTTGTTCTCTCCAAACTTGGAGGATCCTTCCTGACGCACACTTAATAAAACATTATACCTGTCAGCATAACCGTAACTGATACGTCCGAAAAAACCAATCAGCTTGTTGTCATTCTTGTAACTACCCATACCGGCTTTTCCATCTTTAAGTGCCATACCCACTCCAAGATTATTATACTGGAAGAAGTCATTCTGAAAATCATAATTATTAGCATTAAATCCCTCACTCACACTATACTGGTAACTATATCCTACTAACCCATCCACACGATGTTGACCAAAGAAGTTACTATATTTTGAAGTCAACTCGAGATTGTCTGTGCGGCCTTCACCAAATGAATGATAGGCATAACCTGTATGGTTTTCCATCTTTTGACTGAAATACTGAGAGGTATAATAGCCTTTATTATGAGCATTAGAAAGACGGGTGGCCACCATCAGATTAGTCTGCCATCCTTTGATAGGTTCCAAAGTTATGTTACCGGTCATACGAGTCCACTCATTATTGTAACCACCTGTACGCTCCTTTATCATTCCCACAGGATTGTAATAGTAGTTAACCTGAAAATTCTCGTAATATGAACCGTCCTCGTTCCATATCGGCTCTGTGGGGTTGTGAATTAAAGCCTGACGGTAAATATTGGATGCATCAGAGTTACTAGCATTAGTAGCGCTGTTTTTGTGAACTCCCTTTACTATATTCATCTGTATCTTGAGCATATCGTTGAACATCCAGTGAGAGACATCTAGATTTACTTTCATATCCCTGCTATAAGTATCCATGATAACACCATCTTCGTTTCTATAACTAAAATCTGCCGAATAGGTTGTTTTATCTGTACCACCACGCACGTTAACATTATGATTGTGCGTCATCGCAGTCCTTGTGACGGCATCAAGCCAGTCGGTATCATACCCTTTATCAACGAAGTTTGTCTTTCCCAATCTAATATCTTCCGGACCATAAAAATCAAGTGTTTTTCCAAACTTAGATAATGAAGTGTAAGCTGAATAATTTGCAATTGTTTGGGCACCTCTGATTCCTGATTTAGTGGTAATCAAAATAACTCCATTTGCACCTCTGGTACCGTAAATAGCGGCAGCTGAAGCATCTTTTAAAACATCAATTGATGCAATATTTTCAGGAGCCACTGTTCCCAAGTTTCCTTCTATTCCATCAATCAGCACCAAAGGAGTTGAACTGCCTTCTAGGGATATCACACCGCGTAAGCGAATTGTGGATCCGGCATTAGGGTCACCCGATCCTTTTGTAATACTTAACCCGGCAATCTTTCCCTTAATGAGATCAGCAGCGTCGCCAATTTTACCAACAGTAAAATCTTCGGCTTTAACACTCGAAATAGCACTGGTAACATCCCCTTTTCGTTGTGTACCATAGCCAATCACCACTATTTCCTCCATAAGCTCTGTATCTTCACTCATGGAGATTTTCATGTTAGTAGAGACCGGCACCTCAATTGTCTGATATCCAATATAGGAAATCACCAACAATGCACGGTTATTTTGTACCTCAAGCCGGAATGATCCGTCGCTGTTTGTAACAGTACCATTCATTGTTCCTTTTTCAATAACGTTAGCCCCAATCAGTGATTCACCTGTAACAGCATCAGTGATAATACCACTTGCCGTGAAAGGATTCTGCTGAATCTCTTCAATAATCAAAACTTGATTATTGGAAGAGTAAACAGGTTCAAATAAACCCGAAAGAGACAGTATTGAAACAATCAAAATACCCAAAAACATATCTTTCTTTCTTGATGAAGGAAAGACATAATGAATTAAAGTGTTCACTTTCATAGTCTTTAATTAATTTTACATTACTCTTTTTTATTTTACGTTTTTCCCAGTTTTATAATTCACATATTTAATGCTTTCATAATAAGATTTTTACCGAACTAAAGTAAATTTTAGTTAATATTGCACAGCCATTACAAAGGAAATTAGATTGCATTAATACTAATATAAATATTCTCTAAAATGATAAAAATATTCTCTAAAAATACAAATCAAACCTCCAACTACTAATTGAAGTTAAAATAAGGTATATGACTATTATACATTAACTTCTTCATTGGTAATACATTAGTCGTACATTGTTCAGATCCTCTTCATACTCTATTCATATACTCTTCATACCCACTTTATATTTTATTGAGGAGGATCTGGAATATGTTCCTTTGAAATCCTGTTTTGTTATGTTTTATTTTTGATTCCAATCCGGCGTTTTTTCATTAAGCAGATGCTTTACAAAGAAGTCGCGTCGCTTTCTCTCACCATATTTTCCTCCATCAGTATGACCTGCTCCGGGTAAGATAACAAATTCAAACTCTTTGTTGTGTTTTATGAGCTCATTAACCACCTGCAATGTACTGGAAGGATCTACGTTATTATCCAATTCTCCTAACATCAGCATTAGTTGACCTTCCAGTAAATGTGCATTAACCACATTAGATGATTCAGCATAATGTTTGCCTACCGGGTATCCCATCCACTGCTCATTCCACCACATCTTGTCCATACGATTATCATGACAACCACACGAAGCTACTCCTACCTTATAAAATTCGGGATGAAAAAGAAGTGCACCCATTGCATTTTGCCCACCGGCAGATGTTCCGTAAATACCCATTTTTTCGATATCCATTTCGGGGTATTTTTCTGCTGCAGACTTTATCCATGCAATACGATCAGGAAAACCTGCATCTTTGAGGTTTTGCCAACAGACATCATGAAATGCCTTGGAACGGTTCGCAGTTCCCATACCATCAATCATTACTGTGATAAAACCTAATTCGGACAATTCGCTGCAACGATGAACCATAGAGAATGATTTTGGTACATGTGAATCATGTGGGCCGGCATATATATATTCTATAACCGGATATTTCTTGTTGGGATCAAAATTTGCAGGACGGATTATTACACCCCAAATATCTGTCACACCATCTCTACCCTTGGCTGTAAAGACTTCTGGCACTCTCCAACCGGCTTCTACTGCTTTTGATATATCAGGCTGATTTTCCGGCTTATAGATTACATTACCATTTATTACAGAACGTACAACTACAGATGGTTTTAAATCTACACGTGAGTAAGAGTCAACCATATATTTATAATCTGAACTGAATGAGACTGAATGATTGGCATTTTCAGGTGTAAGAGCGGTTAATTTTTCGTTATCTAATGATACTTTATAATATTTTTCCAGATATGGATCCTCATTTTTATCCATTCCACAAGCTTTGATAATAACTGTACGGTTATCTTCATCTACATGAATTACATCCTTTACTACCCATTCTCCGCTTGTTATCTGTTTTTTCACTTTTCCTGAAGGTACATCATAAAGATATAGGTGACTCCAGCCGTCTCTTTCTGAGACCCAGAGCAGCTCCTTTCCTTTTTTCAACCAATTAGCAGAGATCTTGTTGTAGTAAATAAATGTATCTGCTCTTTCATCCACAATCGGATATAATCTTCCATTTATATCTCCTGAGTAAACTACATACTGTTGATGTCCTCGTCGATTGAAATGGAAAGTGAAGTATTCGCTATTCTCATCCCAGTCAATTCTACCTAAACTATACTGCTGTTCCACATTAGGAACATCAAAAGTTATCTGTTTATCCTCATCCGGTATAAAAAGTACGGGACGACGAATCGGGAGAGCATCGCCGGGTTTTGGATAGTCATACGAGTATGTTAGCGGCTGAAGCTGATTTTTGGGAGATGAAGAGATTAACAGCAACTTTCTGTCGCCACCTGGTCTATATCTACAGCTGACAAGCTTTTTGGAGTCGGGCGACCAAATAATATCAGATGAGTAATACTCATAATCTGTGCCGTCATAGCTCAATTGTTTACTTACTTCTGTGGCCAGATCTGTAACCCAAAGATTTCCTTCTGAAATATAAGCTTCTCTCTTACCATCGGGAGATTTTACTTTACGATTTGAATTCTCTCTCTGAACGGAACCCCAATATCTGTTTTGATCATTTCTTACCGGTTCTCGTGAGATGGAATATTCCTTTAATGCGATGGTATAATCAAAATTTTCCACACTAAACTTAAGTGTATCAACAGATTGATTAAAAATGACACTTCTGAAAGGAAGATTGTATGGCTCAATTTTATTCAAATCTTTAAAATCTGATAAAAGTGATGCTACTCTCTGCTGATCAAAAGCAGAACTGGTTTTTTTACCGGTCACATCAATTATCCTGAACTCCATTCCACGCGGTGTCTGTGTCAGATACCAAAACAGATCAGTTTTTTCAATAGCATCTATTGCTGATATTCCATAGTAGTATTTTGCTGCATACTGATCTCTGAATGAGTCTGCTCGTTTGTACAGACTATCGATTGTTTGTGCCGATATACACAAAGGTATGAACAACAAAAAAACGGGTATTATTAATCGATTAAATTTCATTTTACTATATAATTATCAATTTTCGGGTTTAATTAAGTGCAGATCTTAGTCTGTCGGTAGCATTCTTTATCATATCATGTGTACCGCTACCATCATTTACATACGACACAACCATTCTTCCGTATTCAATAGCATCAGTCAGATCTTGATTTTTATCAGCTGAGATCACACGATCGGCCTGTCTTAGCAAAGTAGAAAGAGGATAAAGGTCTTCAGGCTCCGGCAGATTACCGGGCCTCATACTATTAATAGCAGAGTTGAGTGCTGAAACAGCCAGGTTTACCTCATTTTGATTGTAATTTTTATCACTATTTTCAAAAACTGTTTGTGCTTCGCGAAGATTATAAAGAAGACGTCTATATCCATGCGGAGCCCATGGTGAATGCTCAGGAACCTTTACTGTAAGAGCATTCCACTCATCCTGATTTTGCTTTCTTTCCAATGCAATAGTTATCACTTCATTCAGATTACCTTTTTCTATGCTGCTTGCTAATACCAGATCATTGAGTGCTTTTCGCAAATTAACCACCTGTTTATCCACCTTCAACTGTGAGTCTGCAGTTTCATGAATTTCTTTGGCAGACGCCATAGCCATACGCAGTGCCAGAAATTTATCCCAGGTATAGTTGGCTGAATCCATTAATTCCGCTTCTGATATTAAAGATGTAAGTTGCGACTTATTAAGTCTTACGGACTTCAGATCATTCACACTCTGGTTAATTAATGCAATCTGATCTGTAATCTCTTTCTGTGTAGCCCTGTTTGACTTAACCAGTTTTTTAGCTCCTGCAATAGATTCTTTTAATTTATTGAAAGAAGACCTGGAGTAGTTTCTAGAATTAAAAATCGAGACTTCATACAACTTTTGGTTCAGCATCTCTCTAAATTCTGAAATCATGTCATCTACAATATTTATCCTGAAGTAATGTGTAGAATTCTCCTCTCTGAAGTAATCAGGCTCAAGGATTTTTTCTCCGATATTCATTGTATAGATATTACCATTAGTGCCATAAGAGCCACCACTGGAACCATTCATTACAATTGTTTCTAAATATGAATCTAAGGTAATTGTTGCATCTTCCCAGTAATTAACACCTGTTGCGGTCATTGCAAGCGGCCCATACATAATTGTACCTGCCCACATTGGTTCATATTGAGTATTTGGTTGATTCTGTCCTGCAGCAGCTGTTTCCATTTTGTCGGGACCCCAATCAATATGCTTAGTAAAAGGCATGATAACCTCAACAATGTCACCTTCAGACCACTGTCGTTGTGGAATTGTCACATAAGAACTTGGAATGTAATTATCTGAAACTGAAATGCCGTTTACTTTTATATCAAATCCTTCTGTTGCCCAGTAAGGCACACGTAATTTCATTTCAAAACTAGCACTTCCATCAGTCACTTTAATGGTAGAATGTTCAGCAGGCCAAAGACAATCCTGCTCAATGGTGACTCCCTTTTTATCCCAATCGAGAGTTGTGGGCATATAAAGAGCAACCCACAAGGTATTATCTGAAATAAAATAAGTAGCATCCTGATATTTAACATGATTCTCAGAACCTGTACCACCACAACAAGTTGAATGAGGTGTAGAGTTACCCCAAGGTTTTGAAGCATTTAGACCAACTGCATACTGGTAAGTGGTCATATATTTTGTAGGATGTAATGAACCAACCAGTTGATTGTAAAGCAGTCGCTCATAATAATCCATATACTTTGCATCATCAGGATTGAAGCAATTTAAATCTCTGGTAAGCTTAGCCAGATTATATGCGCAACAGGTCTCATTTATTGTAGGTGCCGGATTAGTAGCCATGCTTAGTATCTGTGTATATGGCTGTCTAAACATTTCACCATTACCCACACCTCCTGTGGCGTAACGATAACGACCCTGAATCAGTTCCCAGAAATTCTCTGAAAGATTAAAATAATAAGGATTATTATTACCCCTGAAACTACGTAACGCACTGATTATTTTTGGGATATGTTGGTTGGCATGCCTTGTACGTATATCATCGACATTAATGGATAACGGATCATAAAATGCAGGGCTGTCAAAGTAAGTGGAAGCCTCCAGTAAGTGTGCTTTTTCCTGAGGATCGCTCACCATTTCGGATAGTCGAGCAAGCGATTCACCTGTACCGCCATCCTCTCCTGCAATATACATATTCCACATCTCGAAACGATTCCCTGGTTTTGCTCTGCGCTCCTCCTGAGTCCCATCTGTATTCAAATAAGTACGGTAGTGTAAACGATTCCAAATCCAGAGTCCCATATCTTTTGCAATAAGCAGAGCTTTGTCTGCTACTTCCTTATCATCTATATAGTTTGCTATATCAATTAATCCGGCAAGCTGTTTGTGAATAGAGTAATATGGAGCCCACACCCAGTTTTCGTTATTATAAGCGCGGTACATCTCAATAAGAGCGGCATGGTGTGCAGGGATAGCATTGAGATAACCATATCCGTATTTTGTCCACTCTGTTTTGTGAACATCAAAATCCGCCCAGCTTCCTTTCATTTCAACCAATTCTGCTTCTGGCGCAAAATCACGTGCTTCCCAATATCTGCCAAGCTCTTCATTCCATACAAATGTCCTTTCCTGGCATTCTCTTAATTCATTAACCATGCGAGTCATGTTCTTACGCAACTGATCTTTCTGTTCTGTATTAGTTGCACTGGCAAATGCTTGGGCGAGCGCTGACATATAATGTCCTGATCCATGACCTTTCAGTTTTGTAGTTGGGGAATCCCAACCTTCTGAAACAGTATAACCCTCAGTACTTAAACCATAGGTATCTCTATAATTATAAAGTTGCTGTGAAACATCCCAACTTATGATTTCCTGTATCGCAAGATCCCTGTTAGAAGTAAGTCTGTTATTTCCAGTAATTGAGACTTTATTTAACGGAACAGCTTCTGCTACCGGTATATATGAAGGTACAGTATAATCTCCGGGAACAACTTTAATGTCTGCTGTTACAGGATAACCGTTAACTGTACTGTTATCACCAATGACAAAACCTTCAATTTTATATGTTTTACCTACCGAATATTTATCCGGATTTGACTGTTCTTCCTCTACATTACGAGCCGAATTAGACCATTTTACTTGTCTAAATTCTGATTTACCGTCAGAATAGGTCACCCTAATCTGGAATGGCAGCCTTGGAACAGTACCTACAGGAGAATCAACTGAAACCTGTTCTACCTTTATAATCCTTCTGGCTTCAGACTGAGCAAGGTATTCTGATGCAATTGAGTTTGAGGATTTCATTTGAATAGGGCTGAGTAAAAAAACAAATATCAGCACATTGACAACAATTTTTGATATTTTCATAGTAATTTACAAATTATATTTCCTTTTATATTTGAATATCTTTCTTTACAAAGCTGCAAATCTGTTATTGATTTTATTATATTTATTTTTGTTTAATAAAAGCCTAGATCTGACAATACAAAAATATTTTATTTAAAATAGTATCAACAGAAAAAAAGTCCAATATGATGCCACAATTCTATAAAAAAACGCTTTTGCATATTCATTTTGTTTGTTGAATACAATATCTTCAATCTACACCCTAGGTTTTTTCATCCTTTGAGAAAAAAGGGTAAATTTGCAAATAATCATCAATTTTCTGTTAATAAATAAGTATGCACTCGAACCTGTTGAAATATTTCTTTATTCTAATTATAAATTTTTATTGCCTTAAATCATTCTCTGTTGAACTTAATTTCAAATTTTACAAAGCTGAAGATGGACTTTCTTCTAATACTGTGCATACAGCTCTTCAGGATTCTAAAGGGTTTATGTGGTTCGGAACTGAGAACGGATTGAATAGGTTTGATGGATACAAATTTACTGTATTCAATAATATCCCCAGGGATAAGAATTCTTTGATCAACAATTATGTATATTCTTTAACAGAAGACAATAAGGAGATACTTTGGGTAGGAACTGAACGGGGAGTTTCGTTGTATGATCTTAATAAAAAAATATTTACACCTCTATTGATAACCACTAATGACGGTATTCAAGTGACAGGGAGAATTCAAAATATTATCTATGACAATGGTAGAGTTTGGATCACTTCTGCTACTCAGGGAGTTTTTGTCTGTGAAGATAATAAACTGACACTGTTTCCCTTTGAGGAATTTAAAATTGACTCTACCCGCTCAATTTGGGTAAATACAATTTACAAAGACAAAGAGAATATAATATGGGCTTCTGTGGAGAACACTGAACATCAGATTTATAAATTTGATGATAAAACCAATGAATTTATCCCGGCATTTCCTTACATGAATATAAATGAACAAAAAGAATTACGCTCTTATAGTATATTGGAGGATTCCTATGGAACACTATGGTTCGGAACATGGACAAACGGTTTAATTGCGGTGAATAAAAAAGAAGGTATCATTAAAGGAAGATATTTGAACAGACCAGGTATTGATCGCATCTTACAAATCCATAAGATTACAGAATACGACTCTAAAACTTTACTTATAGGTTCAAACGACGGACTTACCTCATTCAAAATTTCACCTACGGAGGGTAATAAGCTAGACCAACATTTCAAAGAGCCGAAGTTGTCTAACAGGTTTGTTTATCCAGTTTATAAAGATGTTGAAGGCGGACTTTGGATTGGAACATATTATGGAGGTATAAATTATGCATCACCTAATAGAAACTATTTTACCGAATACTCTCATATAAAGTATGAGAACTCTGTTACCGGTAATGTGGTAAGTTGCTTCTGTGAGGATGAAAAAGGGAGTTTATGGATAGGTACTGAAGATGGAGGATTGAATGAACTGGATCTAAAAACTGGTAATTTCACATCTTACAGTCATTTGGAAAACATGAATAACTTCTCTTCAAATAATATTCATGCTCTTTGCGTCATTCGCAACGAATTATGGATAGGTACTTATTCAGGAGGTCTGTTTATAATGGATCTGGACACTAAAAAGGTAAAGCATCATTTTTATGATAGAAAAAACAATAATACACTTGATGCGAATAACATATACTCCATTTTCAATGATTCAGATGATAACATTTGGATAGGTACCACGTCAGGAATAAACTTATACAACCCTGAATCCGATGACTTCACACGTATGCTTTACCTTAATGAATTTGTGATTGATATTACTGAAACAGGAAATTATATATGGTTTGCGACTATCAACGAAGGTCTTCACAGATATAACAAAAAAACCGAAGAATGGAAACAGTACAAGTACGATCCTTCAGATACAACTTCATTGATCAGTAATGATGTAAATACACTACGTGTTGACGACAAAAAACAGCTCTGGATAGGCACAAATCAAGGGTTATGCAGGTATAATCCTGAACAGGACAATTTTATTTTTGAAGAGGTGGAGTTCCCAAGCAACTATATATGTAAAATATTTTCAGATAATGACAATCTTTGGATAAGTACTTTAAAGGGACTAATTGGGTACGATACATCAACAAAAGAGTATCTGCAATATACACAAAGTGATGGATTATTGAGTGATCTTTTTACTCTGAATTCCGGATTAAGATCCTCCGATGGCAGAATATATCTTGGTACTCCAAAAGGGTTTAATGCCTTTTATCCCAGACAATTGGTCAGAAATGAGTATAAACCGCCCATTGAAGTTACTGAATTTCAGCTTTTCAACAAAGTAAGTAATATGGATGATTATATTGTAATTGATAAAAGAAACCAACCCAAACTTACTCTTGCACATAATAACAACTCATTTAGCTTTGAATTTACAACACTTAGTTACTTTGCTCCTGAAAAAAATAAGTATTCATTTAAACTGGAAGGATTCGACAAGGAATGGAATGATGCAAATAACAACAGAAAAGCCACTTACACAAATATTCCTCCCGGAGAATATTTATTCAGAATAAAGGCTTCCAACAATGATGGCGTATGGACTGATAATGATTACATTTTAAAAATGTCAATTAAACCTCCTTTTTGGTGGAACGTTTGGTCAATAATTTTATACATATTGTTAACTATCTCGGGTATTATCTATCTGTTTTACTGGCTACGAATGAAAGATATTAGAAAAAATGAAGAGAAGTTCATTAAGATTAAAAATGAAAAGGAAAAAGAGATCTATAAGTCACAAATCGAGTTTTTTACAAATGTATCACATGAAATAAGAACGCCGTTAAGCCTGATTATAGCACCTCTTGAGCAGGTGATTGAGAATTCAGAAGAAATGCCTGATTCCACAAAAACCAACTTAAATATTATGAAAAGTAACACTAAGCGGTTACTTACATTAGTGAATCAATTGCTCGATTTTTCAAAAGTAGAAAAAGGAGGTATACAGATAACCTTGTCGAATCAAAATATTCATACTTTGCTAATATCTGTTTACGAACGTTTTGAGCCTTTAATTAAGCAAAACAAAATAAAATTTGAGTATATCTGCGATGATATAAGCATGGAGACCATGACCGATCAGGAGAATCTTACTAAAGCAGTCAGCAATATGCTAAGTAATGCTTTAAAATATACAACTGATTACATCTCTCTGGTTTTTGAGGCTGATTTTTCAGATTCATATTATAAAATAACTGTAAATGATAATGGAAATGGACTTCCTGAGCAGGAGGAACAAAATATTTTCAATCCGTTCTACCAGATTCCCGGGCAACATAAGTCTGGAACAGGCTTAGGACTTTTTTTGGTAAAGTCGATTGTAGAAGCTCTTGAGGGTAAAATTGACATTAAAAATGTATCTGGAAGTGGTGTTTCCATCTCACTGATTCTTCCTAAAAAAACTGATTCTCTATTAAAAGAAAAAAACTCAAAGAGTGTTCTGCAAACTAGATTTGTTCATGATGCCACTGTTGAACATATTAAGCAACAAACACCATGTACCGATTCGGAGGATGAAAAACAGACAATATTAATTTTAGAGGATGATGCTGATATGTTGCTTTATATTCGTAAACAACTACAAGAGGATTATACTGTTTATTCAGCTCAGGATGGAGAGGAAGGATTAGAAATTTTGAAAAAACAAGAGGTAGATCTGATCATAGCTGACCTTATGATGCCAAAGATGGATGGAATTTCTTTCTGCAAAGTTGTAAAAAACAATTTCATGTGGAACCACATACCTGTGATTATGCTAACAGCTAAGACAAGTGTTGTAACTAAAGTGGAAGCGTTTGAAATAGGTGCAGATGCGTATTTAGAAAAACCATTTAATATCCAATACCTTCTTACTCGTGTCAAGAATCTGCTTGATTCGCGCAAATTATTGTTCCAAAAGTTTACACAAACTCCTTATTCTTCTTTAAAAAGTATTGCAGGAAATGAAGCTGACGAAGAATTCCTTATAAAACTTAACAACGCAATAGAAAATAATTTGGAAAATTCAGATTTCTCAATCAATGATCTGGCAACCGAAATGGGCATAAGCAGTTCCGGATTATTCTCAAAAATAAAGAAGATTTCCGGCGTTACACCTAATAAGCTGATTCAGTCCATGAGACTTAAAAAAGCAGCAGAACTTTTGAGTGAAGGTAAATACAGAGTAAACGAGGTGTGTTATATTGTGGGATTCAATAACCCATCCTATTTTTCAAAATGCTTTCAAAAACAATTCGGAAAACTACCTAAAGATTTTAGTAATAATGTTGGAGAACTTACATAAAATCACCCTCCAATATTCACCTTAAACCCATGCTGCTCAAAGAGATTCTTAATAAGATTAACCTTGTTATCTGAAGGTTTTTTCATACCTTCTTCATGATAGTTTCTTCCCAATTTCTCGAACTTTTTTAAAGCAATGTTATGATAAGGCAACAATCCCACTGCTGACGGTCTGTTTTTCAATCCACAGAGAAAAGTAAGCGTTTCTCTAATATTCTCTTCATTACAATTCACTCCTTCTATCAGAGGCATTCTTATCTGGTAATCTTTTCCTTTATCTGAAATTAATCTGAGATTCATTAAAATCAATTCATTATTAACTCCTGTCCATTTACGATGCCTTTCGCTATTCATAAGTTTTAAATCATAGAGAAAGAGATCAGTATGCGGTAAAATATCCTCCAGGATACTACTTTTAACATGACCTGATGTATCAACTGCAGAGTGTATCCCTGCCTTGCCACAAAGAATAAGCAGGTTTTTTAATTCTTTAGGATGCATCAATGGTTCACCACCTGAAAAAGTTACTCCCCCACCTGAGTTGTCAATTATGTGAGTCTCCCTCATGATCAAATCCATTAACTCATTTTCAGTGTAATCCCTTCCGCTCATCTCCACAGCTTTAGTAGGACACACTTCTGTACATTTACCGCAAAGAATACATCTTGAGAAATCGGTTATTATTTCCCCACTTGTTGTTAAAATTAGTGCATTTTCAGAACAAACTGCTACACAACTGCCACAACCAATACATTTACTTCTATTGTATAGTTTCTCAGATTTAAAAGAGATGCTTTCAGGATTATGGCACCAACGACAAGAGAGAGGGCAACCTTTGAAAAACACTGTTATCCTCACTCCTGGTCCATCGTTTATGGAGTATCTTTTAATATCAAATAAAAAAGGCATCGACTTAGACTTTAAAAGGCTTCGTTTTCAGTACGATCGATAATCTCCTGCTTGAGGTTATCATGCAGATCATTAAAATAATCACTATAACCTGCTACTCGGACCATCAAGTCGCGATATTCTTCAGGATTTTTACGTGCTGCCAACAGAGTAGCATTATCAACAATGTTGAACTGTATGTGATGCCCCCCAAGTGAAAAATAACTACGTATTAAACTTCCCAATTTTGCAATACTTTCATCACTTCGTAACAAATCGGGCAAGAAACGCATGTTAAGCAATGTTCCTCCTGATTTTACCTGATCTAGTTTACCAAGTGAACGAATTACAGCAGTTGGACCATGTGTATCAGCTCCATGTGCAGGAGAAGTACCGTCTGATATAGCTTTTCCTGCCAATCGTCCGTCAGGCGTGGCCCCCATAACATTACCAAAGTAGTTGTGACAAGTTGTAGATAGCATATTCATATGATATTTGCCACCTTCTTTCCCGTTAGGACGCCCGTCAATTAGATCAAACAGATCATTGTAGACCTTAACAGCAATATCATCAGCTTTTGCATCGTCATTTCCAAAAAAAGGAGTATTGTTGATAATACGCTGACGCAATACCTCATATCCATCAAAATTGGCAGAGATTGCTTTCAATAAATGATCCATAGTGATAGTTTTATCACTGAAAACTTGTTTTTTTAGTGCTGAAAGCGAATCAGTAATAGTGCCTAGTCCAGTACACTGGATATATGTGGTGTTGTATCGTGGGCCTTCATTATAGTAATCTAGCCCTTTTTTTATACAATCATCTGTAATCACTGACAAAAAAGTTGCCGGAAAATATCGGGCATACATCTTGTCTATATATTGGTTAACCCTAATTTTTAGGTCGATCACGTAACGCAACTGTTTGTGAAAGGCTTCATAAAGCTCTTCATAAGTGGAGAAATTTCTAGGATCACCTGTCTCGATTCCGACTTTTTTCCCTGTTACCGGATTAACACCGTTGAATAGTGTCACTTCTAAAATCTTGGGAACATTCAGATAGCCTGTCAGCAAATATGCTTCTTTACCAAAAGCTCCAACTTCTATACAACCACTACATCCACCTTCTCTGGCATCTTCGAGCGATTTACCTGAACGAAGCATCTCCTGAATATATATGTCCGGATTAAAGATTGAGGGATATCCATAACCACGACGAATCACCTTTATTGCAGAGTGAAGAAAGCGGTTGGGTGTAACAGATGAAATATGGACTGAGCTTCCGGGTTGCAGTATATGAAGTTCTTCTATCACCTCAAGCATAATATAAGATACTTCATTTACACCATCTGAACCGTCGGGTTTAACACCTCCTATATTGATATTAGTAAAATCGTTGTAGGTACCACTCTCACTGGCTGTGACGCCTACCTTTGGTGGCGCCGGTTGATTATTTACCTTAATCCAAAAACAACTTATCAGCTCTTTTGCTTCTTCACGTGTAAGCCGTCCTGCTTTCAGATCCTCTTCATAAAATGGCGACAGATGCTGATCAAAGTGGCCCGGATTAAATGCATCCCAGCCATTCAACTCTGTGATAACACCAAGGTGTACAAACCAGTACATCTGTATAGCCTCCATAAAATTGCGAGGTGCATGAGCCGGTACACGTCTGCAAACTTTAGCAATCTGCAACAACTCTTCCTTTCTTTGCGGATTATCCTCATGTCTTGCCAACTCTTCTGATTTTTCTGCATGGCGTTCTCCCAGGCGGATTAGAGCATCACAAGAGAGACTCATTGCTCGTAATTGTTCTTCCTTATCGGTCGCCTTAGGATCGTTGAAATAATCTAGCTTGTTTATAGAATCCTCTATCTCCTTTTTAAAATCCAGCATACCTTTCCTGTAGATTTTCCCATCCAGACATGTATGTCCTGGAGCTCGCTGTTCCATGAACTCAGTAAATAGTCCGGCTTCATACGCAACCTTCCATTCTTCAGGAACACGACTGAAAATTCTTTCACGTTGTGAACGACCTGTCCAGTATGGTATCACCTCTCGTTTATAGGTCTCTATATCTTCTTCACAAATTAAATAACGCTGTTGTTCACGAGTATTGAGAACCTTCAAATCTTCAACTGAGTGACAAGTTAGTTCAGGAAAAGTAGAAACTGATTTAGGTTTTTCTCCTCGTTCACCTACTATCAACTCATCTTTACCAATATAGATGTACTTTTTTTCGCAGATTTCCATAAAATTCATAGCACGCATCATGGGAGTTGAATATTTCCCTTCATTCTTCCTGTAAAAAGAAGTCTCTATAAGTGCCCTTTCTATTGAAAGTGTTGCGGGAGTAGAAACACTCTCTTCCCTTAACCTGCGAATTCGTTCATTCATTCCTGGTTTGACTTGTATCTCGTCTTGGGTAACAATATCCTGTTCTGTTTTCTTTACAGACCTTATATTTTGTATTAATTTTTTTTCAAGCATATTTTACAATTTAATATAATAGGAGAATAGAAGAATATATCCATAAAATGGATATTAATAAGATTCTAAAAAATAAAAATGAAAAAAAATCAACACATCCAACAGGAGAACAGGCGTTTCCCGTTATTATGATAAAGGGTTGTAAAAAGTTGCTTGAGGTACATATCAAAATTATTTGAAAGCCTTTTCCCTTTCTTTTTCTACTTCTTCAATACTTTTGGCTAAAGGTTTACCAAGAATACGGTTTCCGGTTTTAGTAATCAAAATATTTTCTTCGTTCCGAATACCTCCAAATTCTCGATATCTATTAACCTCTTTATAGTTGATAAAATTACTGTTTATTTTATTTTCTTCCCAATAGTCAATTAGTTCAGGAATAAAATATATCCCCGGTTCAATTGTCAGTACAAAACCGGGCTCCAGGCTCCTTGCTAGTCGCAAAGACTTCAGCCCAAACTGCTTGCTCTTGGGATGACCACCATAACCTACTATCTCTTCACCCAAATTCTCCATATCATGTACATCCAGTCCCATCAGATGGCCTGTCCCGCATGGAAAAAAAAGAGCATGTGCTCCATTGGCTACAGCTTCTTTTGTATCACCTTTTGTCAACCCTAAAGCTTTTAGTCCATCAAATATCATGCCCCCTACCTGTAAATGTACGTCCTTGAATTTTACTCCTGGCTTCGATAGTTCAATAGCCTTATTATGTGCTTCTAAAGTAATTTGGTATATCTCTTTTTGCTGCTCTGTGAATTTTCCGGAGACAGGAAAAGTGCTACTCATATCTCCCGCATAACCTTCTGGAGTCTCATAACCTGCATCAAGCAAAAACATATCTTCGGTCTTGAGATAATTCCCATGATAATGATTGTGGAGGAACTGACCGTTTATTGTTCCAATTATTGGGAAAGCAATATTCCCTCCTGTTGAAAGTGCTACCTCATGAACCTTAGCAGTAACCATTGCCTCGGTCATTCCTGCCCTGGCATAATGCATAGCTGCTAAATGCATATCGGCAGTTACGGAAACAGCTTTTTCAATTTCTTCGATTTCCTCTTCCGATTTTATATTTCTTTGATTAGCTATAGCCGTGATAAACTCCCTGTCTGCATTTGTATCAGCTTCTTCCACAGAATAGTTAAGAAATTTCTTTAATTTAAGATAGTGCTCAGCTCTGTAGGGAGGTAAATATTTAATTCTACCAATATCGGTTTTTTGAAGTACTTTCTGAAATTCCGATAAACTCCCAGAATATTTTACACCTACACTTTCGGCTATATCTTTAATTGAAGGTTGAGAACCTGTCCATACGATTGAATCTATAGTAGGATCATCTCCATAAATATATTCTTTGTCTTCATCTATGTCGATAATGGATACAAGATTTGGTTGGCTGATCCCAAAATAATAAAGAAAACTACTATCTTGTCTGTAAAAATAGGTATTATCGGCATAATTTATACCACATTCATCATTTCCTAAAAACAATAACTTTCCACTATTGAATTTAGATTTTAGACTCTCTCTCCTCTTAATATAGACCTCTTTATTAAACATTCGCAAAAATCTCAAAATTTATTTACTATACTAATAAATATATTATCAAATGATGAATCAGTCGCAAGGAATTTTATTTACAGTCATATTTATGCAACTACCCGAGCACAAATCGCAATTCCAGGATAGCCTTCTTCGTTTTCTATCGAATCCAATTCCTACCGATTTTCCTGATTTTTCAAAAAAGACTTATTAATTATAATATTTTTTTAACCTGTTCATAAACGTTT
>DHCC01000029.1:0-10447 GCA_002398875.1 Bacteroidales bacterium UBA4912
TAAGACGAAAGGTAGTGCTTTCCAACTCAGGATAATCTGCACCAAATTTGACGAAGAACCGGTTTGAACAGAAAAAGGTGGCACACATAGACCGAAATCATTGGCACATATCAAACCGTTTTACCCACTTATTTTTGGAGAATTAACCCTTTTGCTCAAATCAATCAAAAAAAATGGGTAATAGATATTTTAAATATTACGAACTAAATATTAAACAACTATGAAAAATACAATTATTCTTTTATTGTCAATTTTTATACTAATATCTTGTAGCAATTCAGATAAATCGAAAATTGATATTGATTCTGTAGCATCGCCTAATGGTACTGAAGTATTTCAACCAAATTGGGAGAATATTGCTGAGAATTATGAATTTCCTCAATGGTTTTCGGATTCAAAATTTGGGATATTCATTCATTGGGGGGTATATGCCGTACCTGCTTTTGGTAATGAATGGTATCCAAGAAATATGTATCAGAAGGATAGCAGGGAATATAACCATCACTTAGAAAAATGGGGAGATCATACAGAATTTGGATATAAAGATTTTATTCCTATGTTCAAAGCTGAAAAATTTGATGCAGATGAATGGGCTAATTTATTTAAAGAGTCGGGAGCAAAGTATGTTATTCCCGTAGCAGAGCATCATGATGGCTTTGCAATGTACGACAGTGATATCAATGATTGGAATGCAGTTCGTATGGGTCCTGAGAAAGATATTATTGCCCTCTTGAAAGAAGCTGTAGAAAAGGAAGACCTTATTTTTGGCCTTTCTACTCATCGTGCAGAAAATGCCTGGTTTTATAATGGTGGAATGGAATTCCCTTCTGATGTACAAGATACGACTATCTCATTATATGGCAGGCGATATGAAAACCAAAAATATACTGAGGATTTTGCAAGAGAATGGCTAACTCATGTTTACGAACTGATTAATAAATATGAGCCAAAACTAATTTGGTTTGACTGGACTGTAAATGACTCTATTTTAATGCCATACTTTAATAAATTCTTGGCTTATTATTATAATAATGCAATCGACTGGGGTAAAGATGTTGTGGTCAATACTAAACAAGGGTATCCCACCAATATACAGGTTTGGGATGTTGAAAGAGGTAAGTCAGACAAAATGATGGTTTATCCCTGGCAAACTGATACATCTATTGGGAAGAAATCATGGTCGTACATCGATGGAGAGGAAAATAAATCTCCTGAGCAGATTGTTCATGATCTAATTGACATTGTGAGCAAGAATGGTAATTTGTTATTAAACATTGGTCCTAAAGCAGACGGAACAATCACAGATGAACAAAAAAGCATTTTACTATCTATTGGTGAATGGCTTAAAATAAATGGTGAAGCAATATACGGGTCTCGTTGCTGGAAAAAATCAGGAGAGGGAATCACAGAATCAACAAAAGGGTCTTTTTCTGATAACGTAGCTACTAATTATACTGCACAAGATATGCGTTTTACTACAAAAGATAACGATTTCTATGCAATAGTTCTTAATTGGAGTGATAGAGACATTATTGTGAAATCATTGAATAAAGAAATAATTGACGATGCTGAAATATTAAATGTAAATATGTTGGGTTCTGACGAAAATATACTTTGGGAAGTGACTGATGAAGGTCTGACTCTTAGTTTTCCTAAAGAAAAACCCTGTAATTACGCTTATACTTTCAAAATTTCTTTTGATAAACAAGTTGGAGAAAAGCTTAAATCTGAGGCTGTGAATGTTGTAATGAAACATGGTGGTTGAATTCAGGCAAACTAATAAAACGGATAGAAGATATTATGACTAAATGTAAGCTTTTTTTAATCCTTGCACTAATAATTAGCACCTTTTCAGGATGTTTATTCAATAACAAAAGTGTAATAGAAAAAAATATAGATCATGGCATATATTTTAGCAAGTTATCAACTTCATGGGATGAAGCTATTCCACTTGGAAATGCAATGATAGGTGCATTGGTTTGGAATAAAGATGGAAATCTAAGGTTTTCTCTGGATAGAGGTGATTTGTGGGACTTGAGGCCTATGGATATTAAAAATAGAAACATATGGAATTATAACTGGATTATTGAACAACACGCAAACAGCACCTATGAGAACGTACAAAACACTCTTGACAGGTTATATAATGATAACACTGCACCCACTAAAATTCCTGGTGCGGCATTAGAATTCAACATACAACCTTTAGGAGAGGTGAAAGCAGTTTCGTTTACTGTAGCTGACGCATTATGTGTTATAGAATGGGAAAACAATTCCAGACTAACAACTTTTGTTCACGGCAACGAAGATGTGGGATGGTTCCGATTTGAAGGTGTTGATCAAGACTTTAAACCTATTATTGTTCCGCCAAAGTATGATGAGGGAGATGTAAACAGAGAAGGTACTAATTCACTGAATACCCAAGATCTTGCTACTCTTGGTTATAAACAAGGAATTGTAACTGAAACAAAAAACAGTCAAAGTTACGTTCAGGAAGGATGGGGTGGATTTAAATATCACGTTTATGTAGAATGGGAATACAAGAGTGAAATACTGGAAGGCTGCTGGTCAATCAGTACCGAATATCCAAAATGGCAAAAGGAACCAGATGCTATAGAAGTTGTAAAAAACAAATTTAAAAAAGGGTATAGAAAACAATTGGACTCTCACTTGAAATGGTGGGATGACTTTTGGAATCAATCAACCATAACAATTCCTGATAAAACTCTCGAACGTCAGTGGTATCTTGAGATGTATAAATTTGGTTCAACTGCTCGAAGCACAGCACCTCCCATTTCTTTACAAAGTATATGGACTGCTGACAACGGAAAAATCCCACCATGGAAAGGTGATTATCATCACGACTTAAATACACAGCTCTCTTATTGGCCTGCATACAGCGGAAATCACCTTGAACTTGAAGAAGGATTTATTAACTGGCTTTGGGGGTTAAGAGAGACTTTTAAAGATTTTACTAAAGAGTTTTATGGTGTGGAGGGACTTAATGTTCCGGGAACATCCTCTCTTGATGGGGCTGCTATGGGCGGATGGGCTCAATACTCTTATTCTCCAACCACGTCAGCTTGGCTAGCGCACCATTTTTATTTACACTGGCGCTATTCAATGGATAGGGAATTTTTAGAACAAAAAGCATATCCCTGGATTAAAGAAACCGCACAATTTCTAGAAAACATCACTATTCCAGATGAAAATGGTATGTTGAAATTACCACTCAGTTCCAGTCCTGAAATTTATAATAACAGTGCAAATGCATGGTTTACTGTTTTGACAAATTATGATCTCTCTTTAATCAGATGGACTTTTGAAAAGTCTGCAGAACTGGCAAATGAATTAGGCAAAAAAGAAGAAGAAGAAAAATGTTTACGACTCCTTTCACAATGCCCCGATTATGCCATTGATCATGAAACCGGGTTAATGTTTGCGACGGGTTTTCCTTTCAATGAATCTCACAGGCATCTTTCACATCTTATGTCGATTCATCCACTTGGTGTTATTGATTTTTCTCAAGGGAACAAGTCTCAGGAAATTATAGAGAAAAGTGTTGAAACATTGATGGAGGAAGGTACAAGCCAGTGGACAGGATATTCTTTCAGTTGGCTTGCTAATATTCAAGCCAGAATGTTAGATGGAGAAGGTGCGGCGAAATCGCTGAAAATTTTTGCTCGATAAACTCATTCCATCTGAATGGAGAACAGCACAATCGCGGATATTCTAATTTTAAATATCGTCCTTTTACACTTGAGGGCAATTTTGCTTTCGCTTCAGGACTTCAAGAGATGCTTATTCAAAGTCACACAGGTGTCATAGAAGTTTTCCCCGCAATACCTTCAGATTGGGAAGATGTATCTTTTAATAACCTAAGAACCGAAGGCGCATTAACTATTTCTGCAGCTAAAAGAGATGGAGGAGTAGAATCAATTGAAATATTCTCGGAAAAGGGTGGAAAGTTTAAAATGAAAAATCCGTTTAAAACAGCTTCAATAAAATCTGACCTAAGTTGGAATGGAATTGCAAAATTTAAAGGTGAGTTCATTATTATTGAATTTCCTCCAAATGGAAAAGCAATATTACAAATTTAGACAAATAGCTAAAGAATTATAACATGAATTCACTGCCTCCTTATAGGGAGCAGGTTTTCATTCTATTGGAAAAAGTGGTTTCGACTTCATTTGTCTGAAAGTAAGAAGGAACATTTGGTTTTATATGGAGAAATGAAAGAAATAATATAAAAATATAAAGCACAAATCTCCTGATTTTAATTATTTTTGAAATATTGATTCTTTTGATGCAATTCAACAAAATATAAGAAAAACATACACTTTACTCTAAATAACTAAACTATGAGCTACTCAAGAAGACAATTTATTAAAACAGCCGGACTTGCTACTGCAGGTACTATTTTAGCAACTCACACTTCATGGGGTTCAAATTCCATATGGAGATCTAACAGCAACACACTTAAAGTGGGACTCATTGGTTGTGGTGGCCGCGGAACAGGCGCTGCCGGTGAAGCTTTTAATGCAGATCCTAATGTGATTTTGACTGCTATGGCTGATGCCTTTGGAGATCATTTACAATCATCATACAACTCTCTAAAAGAGAAATATGGCGATAAAGTACAAGTGCCTGAAAACAATATATTTGTTGGTCTGGATGCTTATCAAAAGCTCATAGACTCTGATGTGGATGTTGTCCTTTTGGCTGCCCCGCCCTGCTTTAGACCTATGCACCTGGAAGCAGCTGTAAATGCAAATAAACATATCTTCTGTGAAAAGCCTTTTGCCGTAGATGCTCCGGGATTGCGCAGAGTGATGGAGGCTGCTAAAAAGGCAAAAGCAAATAACCTTTCTCTTGTTTCGGGTTTCTGCTGGAGATATCATCAGCCAAAAAGAGATACTTTTGGCAGGGTGTTAAATGGTCAGATTGGCAACATTCTAGGTGGTGAAGCAACATATAACACGGGCGAGTTGTGGTTTAAAGAAAGACAAAGGGGTTGGTCGGACATGGAGTATAAGTTGAGGAACTGGCTATATTATAATTGGCTTTCGGGTGATCACGTAGTAGAACAAGCTATACACAGTATTGATATGTTTTCATGGGCAATGGCTGATAAGGCTCCTTTAAGAATTAGCGGGACCGGAGGTAGACAAAAACGTACTGATCCAAAATTTGGAAATGTTTATGACCATTTCGGTCTGACTTATGAATACGATAACGGAGTAAAGATTTATTTCTTCTGTCGCCAGCAAAATAATACTACTCCTTCTTACGCTGTAGAACTGATTGGCGAAGACGGAAGATGCTATGTAGATTGCAGAACCGGTGAACATAAAATAACCGGTAAGAATCCATGGAATCTTGCAGATGATACAAAATTCACTGATGCTGAAGCATACAAAGAAACTGAAGTCAGAGGAATGTATCAGGTTGAACATGATGAACTTTTTGCATCAATCAGAGCAAATAAGCCTATGAATGATGGTGAATGGATGACCAGATCTAACTTATTGGCACTAGCAGGAAGAATGGCAGCATATTCGGGACAGACAATTACTTTTGATCAGGCTTTAAATTCATCTGAAATTTTGTTTGATGATAACCTTAATCTGGATTCAAGGTATGACCTGTCAATTGCAATTCCAGGTATAACTGAATTTAAATGATGTCAATATGAATAAAAGGGATTTTTTTAAATCAGCAGCCTTAATTGCTGGAGCAGCCACTGCTTCTCCGTTGTTTTCTTCGGGTATAAAAACTCCTGACAATTTCCATGAATCAATATTTAATAATATTATCAACAATTCTACAAAGAAAGTAACTTTAAAAAAGAGCCTGGGACTGGGAATGATAAAAGAAGATTTATCACTTTCGGATAAATTTAAACTTGTAAAAGATTTGGGTTTTGATGGAGTTGAACTTAACAGTCCGGTTGATTTTACTATTGATGAGATTATTAAGGCTAAGTTAAACTCAGGTATTGAAACACCTACAGTTGTTAACAAGAATCACTGGAGCTACCCTCTTTCTGATCCTAATCCTGAAGTAAGAAAAAAATGTATAACTTCTATTGCTCAATCTCTTGAAGAGGTTAAAAAGCTTGGTGGAGATACAGTATTAATTGTTCCGGGAGTAGTGAATGAAAAGGTTCCTTATGAAGAAGCCTACATCACCTCTCAAAATTCTATCCGTGAATTGATTCCTTATGCAGAGAAAACAGGTATGCAAATTGGAATAGAGAATGTATGGAACAATTTCTTAATTAGTCCGTTAGAAGCAAAAAAGTTCATAGATGAAATCAATCATCCACTTGTAGGATGGTATTTTGATATAGGCAATGTTTTGCGATACGGTTGGCCTGAGCATTGGATTAAAACTCTTAAACACCGTATCCTAAAACTTCATATAAAGGAATTTAGCCGCGAACTTATGAACTCTGCCGGTTTGTGGGAAGGATTTAAGGTTGACTTACTAAAAGGGGATAACAACTGGCCTATCGTAATGAAAGCTGTCAGTGATATTAATCACCATGGGGGATGGCTTACGGCAGAGGTATCCGGGGGTGACAGACTGCATTTAAAAAACATTTCGTCCCAAATGGATGATATTATTTCTATGCTGAAATAATCTTTAGCAATATTTTAACTTAATATTTTGTACTTAAATCAAATATTTAATTATATTTGCACAATATTGCTATTTGTTCAAAGTACAATAAGTTATTTTTATTGTCAGGGTTTAGTTGATAAATCCAGCTCTTAGTAAGACATACAGTGTATAATTAATGATTTTTATCACATTATTATATTGTAATATATTAAGAAATTAACAAATACTTAAACTATGTTATGCCTATGAAAAAAGACTAACAATAAAAAAAAAGACCGACAGGTGGTGCAACACCTTTCGGTCATGATTAATGTCAACGCAACTTATTAATTAATTGTATTAACTTAAACATTACAAATGTATGAATAAATTTAATTCATCGGGTAATCATTTAACCTAAAAGACTCTCCTTAAACATTTTTTATTGATTACACGAACAACTCTAATTCTATTATTTACTTGTATATTTTGCTCTATGGCAGAAATCGAACAAAATAAAACTATTACAGGTAGAATAATTGATGAGATGGGCTCACCAATAATTGGGGCCAACATTATAGAAGTTAGTGATATATCAAATGGTACTGTAACCGACATTGATGGTTTCTTCACACTGAATGTTGAAGATGAGGCAACTATACAGGTTACCTACATTGGATTTCTTCCTCAGAATATCAACACAGCAGGAAGAACAAATTTTGAAATTATTTTAATAGAAGACACTCAATCTCTTGATGAACTGATAGTTGTCGGTTATGGTGTACAGAAAAAGAAACTGATTACCGGGGCGAATGTTTCGGTAGGTTCAGAGACAATTCAGAGTCAGAATGCACTGAATGCTCTTGAAGCTATTCAGTCTTTTGCCCCCGGAGTAAATATTACTCAAGCTTCAGGTATGCCTGGAGAAGGATTTCAAGTTAACATCAGGGGTTTGGGTACAATTGGCAACTCGGCTCCTCTTTATGTAATAGATGGGGTAGCCGGTGGTGATATAAACAATTTAAACCCTTCTGACATAGAATCAATTGATGTTCTAAAAGATGCTGCTTCCGGTGCAATCTATGGAGCCCGTGCAGCAAACGGTGTTATACTTGTAACAACTAAATCCGGAAGAATGGGTCGTATACAAGTTTCTTATGACGGATTTTACGGTTTTCAAAATCTTGCAAAAACTCCAAAACTGTTAAATGCTCAACAATATATGGAAATATACAATGAAGAGCGTGTAACAGGTGGAGCCGGCACTCCTATTAATTTTTCAAATGTGATTCCGGAACTATATCAGAAAATTCAAAGCGGAGAGTGGAATGGTACAAACTGGATTGAGGAAATAAGGAATAAAAATGCTCCCATTCAGAATCATGCTATTAACATTGCAGGAGGATCTGATCAGTCGCTTTTCTCACTTGGGTTTTCGTATGCAGGTCAGGAGGGTATTCTTGGAGTTCCTGTTCAACCAATACATGACAGGTACACCGTAAGGTTAAATAGCGATCATGTTATTTATAATAACAAAGAGTTTGACGTAATTAAAATTGGAGAAACTTTTAATTACAGCTATAGAAACCGTTCGGGTATCGCAATTGGAGGTATGTATTGGAACGATATCAGAAATATGCTTGTGGGTAGCCCGCTTGTTCCTCCTTATAATGATGCAGGTGAGTTTTATGCCAGGGCAGATCTTCAGAAATCTGGCTTAGAATCGTTATCTTCAAGACTTTATAATCCATTGGCCCAAATGGCATTAAACAGAGGTATGAATGAGACACAGAATTACAACATTAATAGTAATGCATACCTGGAAATTCAACCTGTAAAAGATTTAAAATTCAGAAGCAACTTTGGATATAGAATGTTTGCAGACAGTCACAGACAATATGAGCCTGCTTACAATCTTGCCGGAGACGTTTCGCTTAGCGTGGGACGTATTAATCAATCGGCCGGCACAGGCTATGCATGGACTTTTGAAAACACCCTAAATTACCTACTAAAAAAAGATGGTCACAATTTTGATATACTAGTTGGACAATCTGCAGAGAAATGGGGTTATGGATATCGCATGTCTGCTACTAATGCAAATCCCACTTTTGAAGGTTATAAATATGCCTATCTTGATAATACAGACGGTCTTACTTCGGGAATTACAAGTGTTTCGGGAAGCCCTCATTCACAAGGTGCTTTAGCTTCTTTCTTTGGAAGGGTAAACTACGACTTTATGGAGAAATATTTGCTTACTCTAGTCATGAGAGCTGATGGTTCTTCTAATTTTGCTAAAGGTAATCGTTGGGGTTATTTCCCTTCAATATCTGCAGGTTGGGTTATTACTGAAGAGGAATTCATGAGAGATAATTCTTTTGTAGATTTTCTTAAGCTAAGAGCAAGTTGGGGACAGAATGGTAATGCCGATATTGATCCGTTTCAGTACTTAAGTCTTATTGCTTTTGACCCTGTGAATAATTACAGATTTGGCAATGACAGAAATAAGATGCAACTGGGTGGATACCCGGCAATACTACCTAATATGGATGTGTCATGGGAAACATCTGAACAATTAAACTTTGGTATAGATGCATTCTTCCTCAGATCAAGACTTCAGGCAACATTTGACTTATATACTAAAACAACACGCGACTGGTTGCTTCGTGCTCCTGTAGCAGACATACAGGGTCCACAAGGTGCATTTGTAAACGCTGGAGACATTGAAAACAAAGGATTTGAGTTGGGTTTAAGATGGAGCGACAGAATTCAAGATTTTAATTATAGTGCTCATTTTAATATTTCTCAAAACAAGAACGAAGTTACACGTATGGGTGATAATACAGGTTTCATTGAGAGCAATGGAAGTATTATTTCACAGGGAACAGAGCCGGTTTGGCGTGTTCAAGTGGGTTATCCGGTTGGTTATTTTTATGGATATAAAACTGAAGGAGTTTTCCAAAACCAGGAACAAATTAATAACTGGAAAAATGGTTTTCTTCAGAGTGCACCCGCTCCGGGCGATTTAATATTCTCTGATACAAACGGAGATAAAATCGTTGATTCAAACGACAAAACCCTTATAGGTAATCCTCATCCCAAGCATAGGATAGGTTTTGGGGTAAATCTAGAATATAAGGGCTTAGATTTTTCAGTTACAGGAAAAGGTTCATTCGGACACCAAATTTTGCAGTCGTATAGATCTTTTGCAGATAATGAATTTCACAACTATACAACTGAAATTCTTGGCAGATGGACAGGTGAAGGCACTTCTAACAAATTGCCAAGGATGACTGCAGGTAATGGTGTAAATCGTATTAATGTGTCGGATCTTTATATTGAAGATGGTGATTTCGTGAAAATTACAGATATTACACTTGGTTATGATTTTAAACGTTTAATGCCTAATATTGCTTTGCAACAGGTTCGTTTATATCTAACCGGAAAAAACCTTTGGACAATAACCAATTATACAGGTATGGATCCGGAAGTAGGATATGGTGATGATCAGCCATTTGTGTCTGGTATTGATCTGGGATTCTATCCAGCTCCAAAGAGCTTACTTATAGGTATTAACCTGAAATTCTAACTAATAATTTATGATTACAATGAAAAAAATTATATACTTAATTACTTTACTTTTTCTGTTGAGTAGTTGTGAGGATTTTCTGAGTTTTGAACCTCTTACTGATAAAACATCAGCCAACTTCCCATCAACAGAAGAGGAAGTGAAACAGATGATGGCCGGCATTTATACTACAATGAATAATGAAAGTCAACAAACCGACATGAGTTATTTCTTTGTTAATGAAGTTGCCAGTGACGAAAAATTGGGAGGCGGTGG
>DHCC01000029.1:10670-14725 GCA_002398875.1 Bacteroidales bacterium UBA4912
ATGTTAGGACACAATTGGGAAACTACTTACGAAGGGATTCACCGTGCAAACTTTGCAATTGAGAAATTAACTGAAGTGAGTGAGCAGGAAAACAGCTTTTTATCTTCTGGACAGAATGATCAGTACAGAGGTGAGGCTTATTTTTTAAGAGCATTCTTTTATTATCGACTTGCCACTCTTTATGGAAGTGTTCCACTGAAGATTACAACTGAACTGGCAGATCTTGGCGGTGCAACTCCGGATGAAATCTTTGCTCAGATTGCTACTGATTTGAAGACAGCAATTGAACTTCTTCCCTCGACCAGCTATTCAAATACTGAAGAAGGACATGTGACCAAATGGGCTGCACAGGCTATGATGGCGCGAGTATGGCTGTTTTATACTGGATTTTATCAGAAAGCTGATTTACCACTGACAGAGGGTGGCAGTGTAAGTAAATCTGATGTTGTTAGCTGGCTGACAGATTGTGTAAACAATAGTGGACATCAACTAGTGGGCGATTTCCATGAACTATGGCCTTATACAAACTCACTAACTATTGGTGACTACGATTATATTCAGGATTATATGGCTGAAACCGGTAAAGAACTGAAATACGCAAGTGATAATGGAGCTAGAAACCCTGAGACACTTTTTGCCCTTAAGTTCAACAATTTTGCCGGATGGGGCGTTGACAGAGGTTATGGTAATATGTACCAACTCTTCTTTGCCTTAAGAGGTCTTCAGAATGTTGCAGATACATACCCTTTTGCAGGTGGATGGGGACAAGGTAATTCTATACCTAAACAAATGGTTGATGAATGGCAGGCAGATGAACCGGGTGATATTCGTATAGGTGCTTCTGTACTGGTTATAGATGAAGAGTTGCCAAAATATAAAATAGGGCAATGGGATTTTGTTATGGAAAGTAACTGGTGGGGGAAAAAGTACAATGGAATTGCTACAAGAGTGCCCGACGGAGATGGGTTCAAGTATCATAACGACTATAGTGTTATTATGTATGGTAATCAGGACAACAATCAGTTATCACATGCCGACGATTTAATTTTCATACGTTTCGCAGATGTACTTTTGATGTTATCTGAGTTGACCGAAGATGCTCAGTATATGAACAGAGTAAGAGCTAGGGCAGGATTAGATCCTAAACCATATTCAGTTGAGAATTTAAGGAAGGAACGCAGATATGAACTTGCTTTTGAAGGTTTGAGATGGAATGATATGAGACGTTACGGTCCTGAATATGCAAAAGCTGCTCTTGAAAAACAAAATGGTGCTCCCATTTTGAATTATGGTGCTCCTAAAACATATACTAGTCTTAACCCTAAAGGATACAGCGCAAGATATGATGAAACTAAAGGTTTCTTCCCAATTCCTCAGTCACAAATTAATCTATCAAATGGACTCTTAGAACAAATTGAGGGATATAAAGAAGGACAAGGGGGATTATACCCTGGTTGGAGTAATTAGCATTTTCAAGTTTTTTTATTAGTTTATTAAGTGGTTTTTTATCTGTGAAAGGGTATCAAGTTTCGACTACTCTTTCACAGATTTTTTATTTTAAAGCTAATTACTTTTAGTTTAAATAAATTTATCGTATTTTTATCATTTATTATTTCAAATGCTATTATTTACCAATAAAAACATAATTATGTCACGATTAGTTACTTTATACTCTCTTCAGTGGGGAGATTTATCACTGGAAGAAGTTTGCATTAAAGCGAAAGAATTTGGATATGACGGTATAGAAATTGGGCTGCCTGATCATCTTGATGTACAGCAGAAAGACACAGTGTATTATAATGAAATTAAAGCTCTTTTAAAAAAATATGATATGCAGCTTAAGACTATCTCTTCTCACTTAGTGGGACAAGCTGTATGCGACATAATTGATGAACGACATAAAGGTATACTTCCGGATTATATATGGGGTGATGGTGATCATGAAGGTGTTAGCAGAAGGGCTGCTGAAGAACTTGTTCTTACTGCAAAAGCAGCTAAAGAACTCGGTGTTGATACTGTAGTTGGTTTCACAGGAAGTCCAATATGGCACCTACTTTACGCATTCCCTCCATTTTCTCAATCTGTAATTGAGGAGGGCTACAAAGAGTTTGCCCGACGTTTTACTCCAATACTGAATGAATATCATAAATTAGGTGTGAGGTTTGCACTTGAAGTACATCCGACTGAAATTGCATTTGACACTTTTTCTGCACGTAAAGCATTGGAAGCACTGGAATATCATCCTGCTTTCGGATTTAACTATGACCCCAGTCATCTTGGATATCAAGGCGTAGATTATGTAGATTTCATTTATCAGTTTCCTGATCGCATCTTTCATGTTCACATGAAGGATGTTTATTGGAGCGATACCCCAAAACAGGTTGGTGTATTTGGAGGACATGTACCATTTGGTGATCCACGTCGCTTCTGGAACTTTAGAAGTGTGGGTAGAGGAAGAATTAATTTCGAAGAGATTATTCGTGCTTTAAATACAATTGGATATCAAGGTCCGCTTTCAATTGAATGGGAAGACAGTGCCATGGATAGAGAGCAAGGTGCAAAAGAATCTTGTGAATTTACAAAAAGAATAGATTTTCAGACCTCATCACATGCATTTGATGCATTTTTTTCTAAAGATTAATCGAAATTTAAAATATTAAAATGAAGAATCGAAAATTAAGAATGGGAATTGTCGGTGGAGGTAAAAACGGTTTTATTGGAGCGATTCATATCCGTGCCGCAATAATGGAAAATATGGTTGAACTGGTTTGTGGTTGTTTCAGCTCGAGTCCTGAAGTTTCAAAAGAATCAGGACGTGCCTGGTTTTTACCTGAAAACCGCATATATGGTTCGTATCATGAGATGTTCGAAAAAGAAATGGAGCTTCCTGAAGATGAACGAATGGATTTTGTCGCAATTGTCACTCCTAATCATTTACATTTTGAACCTGCTATGATGGCATTGGAGCGGGGTATGCATGTGGTATTGGATAAGCCTATGACCTTCTCTCTTGAAGAGGCAAAACTGTTGCAAAAAAAAGTAGAGGAGACAGGTTTAGCTCTCGCTTTGACCCATGTATATACAGGTTATCCTGCTGTCAAAGAGATGAAAACAAGAATATCGAACGGTGAACTTGGTAAGCTCCGACGGGTATATGTAGAATATCCACAGGGATGGCTATCTGAAAGGATAGAACTAGTAGGAGGAAATAATGCTGGATGGAGAACAAATCGTTCTCAGTCAGGTAAAGCAGGGAGTATGGGCGATATTGGTACCCATGCCTGGCATTTGTGCGAGTATGTAACAGGATTAAAGGTAACAGAAATATGTGCTGAACTTAACACTTTTGTCGCCGGACGTGAAATAGATGATGACGGAACTGCCATGATGAGAATGGAGAATGGGGTTAAGGCTCTGTTATCAGCAAGTCAGATTGCAATAGGTGAAGAAAACAGCTTTAACATAAGAGTATATGGAGAAAAAGCAGGATTAAGATGGAAGCAAATGAATCCAAATGAACTTTATATTTTGAGAGGAGGCAAACCCGAAGAAATAGTACATATTGGTAATAATGGCAACTTAAGTCAGGAAGCTTTATGGAATACAAGAACTCCTGCAGGACATCCAGAAGGATTTATTGAAGCTTTTGCTAATATTTATAGAAATTTCACACTAACTGTTATGGCAGGCATGAGAGGTGAAAAGCCTTCAACTAATATGCTGGATTTTCCAAATGTTAACGATGGAGTAAGAGGAATGCAGTTCATTGAAACAGTAGTCAAATCGGGTTGGAGTGACAGCCAAAAATGGACTAATTGGGTTGAATAAACCTTGAATTCAAACATTAAAATAATCAACATGAAACGTAGGGATTTTTTAACTAATTCTGCATTATTAGGTGCAACTGCTATACTGCCTGCAACTGTTGCTTCCTGCTCAAATAACAACAATAAAGGAGCTGAAAAAAAATTATCTAACGAAGAGTTGGGTATGTTTTCTTTTGTAAACATAGCTCCTGACGGTGATCCGCTTAAAGCTGCTTTAATTGGTTGCGG
>DHCC01000029.1:14965-15576 GCA_002398875.1 Bacteroidales bacterium UBA4912
CGAATGGATACCTGTCGTAAAATTCTTGCAGATAAATTCAACAATAATGTTGAAGACAGCAGATGCTTTTTAGGCTTTGAAGCATATAAAAAAATACTTGAATTGCCAGATATCGATGTTGTACTTTTGTGTACCCCCACTCACTTTAGACCTGAACATTTTAAGGCTGCAGTTGAAGCCGGCAAACATATCTTTATGGAGAAACCATGTGCCGTTGATCCGGTAGGAATTCGTACTGTTATAGCGGCTTCTAAGGTTGCTACTTCAAAAGGATTAACCGTTATTACCGGAAATCAGAGAAGACACCGCCGTGATTACTGGGAGGCTTATGCTCAGGTTAGAAATGGACTTATAGGAGAAGTCGTTTCTGCTACATCTCACTGGAATCAAGGTGCTTGGTGGAATAAAAGACATATCCCGGTATGGAGTGATATGGAATACTGCATACGTAACTGGTTCAATATAAAATGGCTGAGTGGTGATCACATTCTTGATCAAGGAATTCATAATATTGATGTAGTTACATGGTTTATGGGAGATTTGCCAATCAGAGCTGCAGGTTATGGTGGTCGTGCCCGCAGACTGACAGGCGATATCTTTGATTTCTTCAG
>DHCC01000029.1:15810-26195 GCA_002398875.1 Bacteroidales bacterium UBA4912
ACAAAAGGCATTGCACAGCTGAATGATGGTGGTGGAATAAAAATATTGGATTGGAATGGAGATATATTATGGGAATATGATTTTGTAAATAAACCAGTAAATAATCCTTACAATCAAGAACATATTCACCTTGTTGAATCTATCAGAATGGGTAAAAAAATAAACCAGGCAGAAGACTTGGCCTACTCAAATATGGTAGCAATTATGGGTAGAGAAGCAGCTTATACAGGAAAAGCAATTACTTGGGATGAAATAATGTCATCTTCTTTAAGATATGGACCAGAAATTTATGAAATGGGTCCTCTACCCGATTATCACGAAGGAGTTGTTCCTATTCCAGGAAAAGATCCATCAGCACCTTTCTAATCAAAATGATAAAATAACAACTAAAAAATTAATCTATGGCAAAAAAATTAAAAGAAGTCACACGTAGAGAGTTTCTTGGAATGTCAGCATTGGGACTAACAGGTTTGACTATTTTACCCAGCTGGACTATTAATGGAGTAAAAATAGCTCCAAGCGATCGCATCACACTGGGTTTCATTGGACTTGGAAGACAAGGAATAGGTGATTTTCATGCATTCTCGCAATGTCCCGGTGTACAGATTATAGCCGGAAGTGATGTTGATTCAATGAAGCGTGACCGCTTTAATAGAGTAGTAACCGGATGGCAGGAGAAACTTCAACTACCTGTTAAATGTGACACTTATGAATTTTACGAAGATATGCTTGACAGAAAGGATATTGATGCGATTTCTATTGCAACACCTGACCATTGGCATGCTCTTACCGCTATTCATGCATGTCAGTCCGGTAAAGATGTTTATTGTCAGAAACCCTTGTCTTACACAATATCTGAAAGTCTTGCAATGGTAGAAGCAGCCAAAAAAAACAAGCGCATTTTTCAAGTTGGAAGCCAACAAAGATCGAGTCCGGAATTCCAGAAAGCTGTATCATTAGTAAGAGAAGGTAAAATAGGTCATATTGAAAAAGTATACGTCCGTATTGGTGAACCTCCCAGACCTTTTGACTTGCCAGAGATGCCAGTACCTTCAAACCTGAATTTCAGACAATGGTTAGGTCCGTTAAATGACCCTAAGGTACATTATAATTCTGCTATGTGTCCACCTATTGCACCACCTGATTATCAGGAAAAGGGAGATTGGGCAACTTGGCGTTACTACAGAGAAACGGGTAATGGTTTTACCGGTGATTGGGGGGCACATCATTTTGATATAGCACAATGGGCACTTGGACTGGACGGTTCAGCACCTATTGAATATATTCCTGCAGGTTACAATGGCACAGAATTTACAACGGTTAAATATGCAAATGGAATCGTAATGACAGAGCAGCCATTCCGTGAAGACAGACCTAATGACAAGGGAATACAGTTTATAGGAACTAATGGATGGATAAAAGTAGCTCGTGGATATATTGAGTGTTCAGATCCATCACTTCTTCAGAAAACAGAGAAAGAAATAGAAGCAGGTTCTTTTGAAGTTAGTGCTCCTCACATGCAGGATTTTCTGAATTCAATGCGCTCTCGTCAAAATCCTATTGCACCAGTGGAAGCAGGTTGTAGTACTAATATTCTTTGCTGTTTAATTAACATTGCAACTGAATTAAACAGACCTGTAATATGGGATCCTGTAACACATAGCTTTGGTGATGATAAGGAAGCTGAATCTCACAGACTTTATTGGTATGATTACAGAGAACCATATAAATTACCCTATTGGTAAATAATTATCAGAAATAAATATATCTAATACAAGCCGATAAAAGAGCTTGTATTAGATATATGAAATATTGAAAAAAATAAATTTATTATGAATATCAACAGAAAATTAGTAATAAGCATTTTAATGATTTTTGCCGGACTATCTATAACATCTTCTATTTTTGCACAGAAAAATGAAAATCCTTTAAAAGGGAAAAAAGTACTTTTCGTTTATGGTGGCTGGGAAGGTCATGACCCGGTTGAAACAAGAGATATATTTGTACCATGGATGACTTCAGAAGGCGCTGAAGTTGTTGTTAGTGACAATCTTGATATCTATACAGATTCAACTTTAATGAATAGTCTGGATCTGATAGTTCAAATATGGACTATGGGTAAAATAAGCAACGAACAAGAGAAAGGTTTACTATCAGCAGTAAAGCGTGGCGTTGGGCTTGCAGGCTGGCATGGCGGAATTGGCGATGCGTTCAGAAACAATGTGGAATTTCAGTTTATGGTTGGTGGTCAATGGGTTGCACATCCTGGTGGTGTAATACCTTATGAAGTAAATATCATAGATCATAAAGATGAAATAACAACTGGATTAAAGGATTTTAAAATGAATTCTGAACAGTATTACATGCATGTTGATCCTAATGTAAAAGTACTGGTTACTACAAAATTTAACGGAGATCATGCATCATGGATAGATGGAACTGTTATTCCAGTTGTATGGAAGAAAATGTATGGTAATGGAAGGATATTTTACTCCTCTCTTGGTCATGTAGCTGAAGATTTTGAAGTATTTGAAGTGCTGGAAATCATGAAAAGAGGTATTAAATGGGCTTCATTAAGCCTGTATGAAGAACCTGAAACATGGATTAATCCTATATACGAAAATAAAAAATAATTTCAAAAGAGACATGTTTCGTTTAAAATATCATATAAAAATGATTCTTAAATTACTGATTTTTATAGTAATTTTTGTATCATCTTTTCTGATCTCATGTAATACGAAACAGACAAATAACAAAAAGCAGCCTGTTGACTATGTGAATCCATACATGGGCAATATTAGTCATTTGCTTGTTCCAACTTTCCCAACAATTCATCTGCCTCATAGCATGTTAAGGGTATATCCTGAACGTCATGACTTCACGGGAGATGCATTGAATGGTCTTCCGATTGTTGTTACTAGTCACAGGGGTAATTCTGCATTCAACTTAAGTCCATTTTACGGAGATCAGACGGAATTATTTCCTGTAATTAACTACAGTTATGACAATGAAAATATCACACCTTACTCCTATTATGTTTATTTTGATGATGAAGATATCTCTGTAGACTGCACTGTATCGCATCAATCGGCGATTTATGAACTCAATTTTGGAAAAGATGAAGAGAAAAGAGTTGCTTTAAATTCAAGAAACGGAGAAATTAAATGGGATGGAACTGCAATATCAGGATATCAGAATTTAACGAATAACACAAGAGTATTTCTATACTTAGTACCTGAACAGTCGCCTACAAACATTTCGATATTGGAAAGCGGCAATTTAAGTGATGGAAAATTGGCTTCAGGTCGAAATGCATGTTTAGTAATGCAGTGGCCGAAAGATAACAATAAGCTTACTTTGAGATATGGCATTTCATTTATTGATGAAGACCAGGCACGTAAAAACATGGAACGTGAAGTTGAGGGGAAAAGTTTTAATGAAATTGCTGAAATTGGACGTAATATATGGAATGAAGAACTTGGCAAAATCCAAGTAAGCGGTGGCAGTGAAGAAGACAAGACGATATTCTACACATCATTGTACAGGACTTACGAAAGACCTGTTTCTATCTCAGAGGATGGCAGATATTTTAGTGCTTTTGACGGGAAGGTTCATGACGATTACGGTCGCCCTTTTTATACAGATGACTGGATATGGGACTCTTACAGAGCGCATCATCCACTTCGAATTTTGATAGACGCTGAAAGAGAGGAAGATATTTTACATTCGTTTATCCTGATGTCTGAACAAATGGACAGTTTTTGGCTACCTACTTTCCCTGAAATTACAGGTGACAGTAGACGTATGAATTCTAACCATGGGGTAATATCTATCCTGGATGCTCATGTTAAAGGATTGAGTAACTTCAACTTGACAAAAGCCTATTTAGCCGGTAAAGGAGCTATAATGAATAAAACACTTGCGCCATGGTCCGGTGCTCCTGCAGGTGAACTTGACAGGTTTTATCATGACAATGGCTATATTCCTGCACTTAGAGAAGGAGAAGTTGAGACTATTCCTGAAGTGCATGGGTTTGAACGCAGACAACCGGTTGCAGTTACATTAGGCACTTCGTATGATCAGTGGAGTCTTGCTCAATTAGCTAAAAGTGTTGGGATGACAGATGATTATGAATATTTTATTGAAACATCTTATAATTATAGAAAATTATTCAACAAAGAAACCGGATTCTTCCATCCAAAAGATAATAACGGTAATTTTATTCACCCTTTCGACTACAGATATGATGGAGGAATGGGTGCCCGCGGATATTATGGAGAGAATAACGGTTGGATTTATCGCTGGGATGTTCCTCATAATATTCCTGATCTGATAGAATTGATGGGAGGTAATAGAGCGTTTGTTGATAATTTGGACGCTATGTTCTCTGAACCTCTTGGAGAAAGTAAATATGATTTCTACAGCCAGTTACCCGATCACACAGGTAATGTGGGACAATTTTCGATGGCAAATGAACCCTCTTTACATATACCATATCTCTATAACTTTGCGGGAGAGCCGTGGAAAACGCAGAAGAGAATCAGAACACTGATAAAACAGTGGTTCAGAAACGATCTCATGGGTGTTCCGGGAGATGAAGATGGTGGAGGACTTTCATCTTTTGTTGTATTCTCACAGATGGGTTTCTACCCTGTAACACCGGGGACAACCGATTATGCAATAGGCAGTCCTTTCTTCGATCATGTCAAAATAGACTTGGGTGACGATAATTTCTTTGAAATTGAAACAATTAATAATTCTGCAGAAAATAAATATATTCAGTCATCTACTTTAAACGGAGAGCCATTCAACAAAGCATTTATCGATCATTTCGACATAAAGAAAGGCGGAAAAATTGTGTTTGAAATGGGATACAAAGCCAACAGAAAATGGGGAATAAGCCTTGGATTTCAGAACTCGGGATACTAATACTCATAGTTAACAAAAAAATGGCAGTTAAGAGAGATTAAATTACTACTTTTAACTGCCATTTTCAATTTTAAACAGAAAAAGATGATAAAAGTATCTATAAATCTCATTTTGTGTATTCTGATTCTATCCGGTTGCATTAATCCTACACCTGAATCAAGCATTCATTTTGTCGACACACGAGTGGGAAGTGCATCATCTGTAACAAAGCAGGCAGGTAGGTTTGGCAAGGGCAGCGAGGAGTATGGTCAAACAATTCCTGCTGTTCTTGAGCCTAATGGTATGAATTTCTGGACACCCCAGACAAGAGATACAGAATTAAAATGTATAGCTCCGTATTATTATGAAGATTCTGTTATTCAAGGTTTCAGAAATTCGCACTGGATAAATGGAGGATGCACTCAGGATTATGGCTCGATGACTTTGATGCCTCTGTTTGGAACATTGAAAACAGATACTAAAACCAGAGGATCTGTTTTTTCTCATGACCAGGAAATTGCTACACCTACATATTATTCTGTATATCTTGAGGATTACGGTATCAAAGCAGAAATGACAGGGAGATCACGTTCAGCAATTTTCAAATTTACTTATGATAGTGAGGGAGATGCATACCTTGTTGTAAATCCTAACAGTGATGAAGGTGAGGGATTTATTGAAATTGACACTATAAAACAAGAGATTAGAGGATATAATCCGGTTCATCGTATATATCAGGGCTGGGGGGAATATGCAGGATTTAATGGTTATTTTGTTGTTTCTTATAAAAATCCACTGCTTGGATTTGGTACTTTCATTGGAGATTCTATTATTCCTGGAAGTATAACACAATCAAATAAAGAAAAAATTGGCGCTTACATTCACTTTTCCACAAAAAAAGATGAAGAGATACTTATTAAAGCATCCTCATCATTTACTGACCTTGAAGGTGCACTTCGAAACCTCGATGAAGAGATTCCCTTGTGGAATTTTAATTACACCAGAGAAGAGTTAACCAGGATATGGGATGATCATTTTTCTAAAATCGAAGTCTATACCGATTCGGAAAATGAAAAAAGTAAATTTTATGGAGCATTTTACAGGTCATCCTTCCTGCCTCGCACGATTAATGATGTGGATGGAAAATATCCTGCATTCTCTAAAGGGCAACCGATAATGATAACTGATGACAATCGTAATTATTATGATGATTTCAGTATGTGGGACACCTACCGTGCATTACACCCGCTGTTAAACATTCATTCCCCTTCAAAATCAGCAGATATGATGCAATCACTTGTAAAAAAGTATGAGCAGGGTGAATGGATGCCTATCTTCCCATGCTGGAACAGTTACACAGCTGCAATGATTGGTGATCATGTAATTTCTGCAATAGGTGATGCATATATTAAAGGAATTGATGATTTTGATATTGAAAAGGGTTATGAGGGAATGCGAAAGAATGCATTTGAAACTCCCTCATCAATTGAAGATTACAAGTCAGGGATGGGAAGACGGGCTTTAGACTCTTATATCAAATATGGTTATATTCCTCTTGAAGATAGCATACCAGATGCTTTCCATGACAATGAGCAGGTCTCCAGAACATTAGAGTATGCATACGACGACTTTGTATTGTCGCAGATTGCAAAGAAGCTCGATAAAGATGAGGATTACCTTGTCTTATCTGAAAGAGCCCTAAATTACAGGAATGTTATAGATTCAATTACAGGTTATGCACAAGGCAGATATGCAAATGGCGAATTTATTAAAAATAATGATCCGTTCAATTTTGCTTCATTTATAACAGAAGGAACACCTGCTCACTACACTTGGTATGTTCCTCATGACGTTGAAGGTTTGATTCATCTAATGGGAGGTAAAAGTAAATATTTAGCTAAGTTGGATTCAATGTTCACCGAAGGATTATATTGGCACGGCAATGAACCATGTCACCAGATTCCTTTCATGTTTAATTATGCAGGTGCTCCATGGCGCACTCAGGAAGAGGTGAGACATATTATAAATACTGAATATTTAAATGCCCCCGGAGGTCTATCAGGAAATGATGATGCAGGACAAATGTCTGCCTGGTATATATTTGCATCACTTGGCTTTTATCCTGTATGCCCCGGCACTCCATACTATATGATTGCAAGTCCGATTTTTAAAAAGGCTGTATTAAACCTGGAAAATAACAATAAATTTACGATAATAGCAAAAAACTCAACTCCTGAAAACATATATATTCAATCTGCAAAATTGAATGGAGAAGTGTATACTAAAAACTATCTTTTGCATAGTGACATCATTAATGGAGGTGAAATTGAGTTTGTTATGGGACCCTCGCCAAGTGAGTGGGGTTCTCATCATTAAAAGACATTATAGCATTATACTCTAAATTATATAGAATACATATTAAGCATTATTGAAAATAATCGTTATTTTTGTAAAAATCAATACTGTAAAACAAATACTTAATAAATATTCAAACTATCTATGACTTCCAGAAGACAATTTTTAAAAACAATAGGCGGGGTTACACTCCTGACTATTGTGCCCCGAAATGTATTGGGGAGAGGAATGATCGCCCCCAGCGATCAGTTAACTAAAGGTATAATCGGTGTTGGAGGAATGGGACGTGGTCACATACCGTATGACAACACAAGGGTGGTTGCAATGTGCGATGTTGATAAAAATCATCTCTCACAGGCAGCAGCTATGGTTAAAGATAAAATAAATCTTTATCATGATTTCAGGGATCTTATCATTGACAAAAATGTAGATATAGTTCATATCGCTACCCCACCTCACTGGCACGGCATTATGTCTGTTGAAGCGGCAAAAGCAGGAAAAGACATCTTCTGCGAAAAGCCTATGACTCGCACAATCGGTGAAGGAAAAAGAGTTAGGGAGGCTGTAGCTTTACATGGAAATATATTTCGCCTAAATACCTGGTTTAGGTTCAAAGACAATTTCTACGGGTTGGGTACTCCGGTGAAACCACTGAAAAAACTTGTTGATAGCGGAATGTTGGGCTGGCCATTAAAGGTGACTATAAGTAAGCATACCGGGTTCGACTGGAAGTTTTACTGGGTAGGTAACACTGACCTTGAGCCGCAATCTATCCCCGAAGAATTGGACTATAATATGTGGCTGGGACCGGCTCCTTATAAGCCTTACAATGCTCACAGGGTTCACTCAACCTTCCGCGGATACTGGGATTATGATGGTGGCGGACTTGGAGACATGGGACAGCACTATATCGACCCTGTACAGTATATGCTGGGCAAGGATGACACCAGTCCTGTAAAGGTTGAGGTTGACGCACCTCAGCAGCACCATGATGCAGTGGGCACCTGGCGAAGCATTACTTATACTTATGATGACGGATGCCAGATTATTCTTTGGGGCGGGGATTATGGCCAAGCTGAAACACCTTATATCGCAGGACCTAACGGCAATGTTTATAAGAACTTTGTTTGTGATATCCCAAATTGGGAAAAGAAGCTGGCCGATTTTCCTGAACCTATGGAACAGAATACTAACTTTATTGAAAGTATTCACAACAGACAGAAGTATGCACTAAACGAAATCAACGGACATCGTTCTGCTACAATAGTTAACATGGGTGCCGTGGCTCTTCAGCTTAATAGAACTCTCGAATATGACCCGGTTAAAGAGCTGTTTATCAACGACGAGGAGGCAAACAGATTTATTGATCAACCTATGCGTGCACCCTGGACCATTTAACTTATAAATATTGTAATAATGAAAAATATAAAGATAATTATAATCTCTGTTTGTCTTTTTGTTGTATCAGGATTATTTGCTCAAATGCCACAGGGAAGAACAAATGCAACTATTGTTGCGGATGCACTTGCACAACTTCCTGCTGACACACAAAATAAATACAACCAAACAATAGCTGATCTTGTATCAACAGGTGAAGAGGGTCTGCTTGACTTAATAAGCAGACTGTATGCTCCCGGAAAAGGAAGTAATGAAACTGTAGAATATGCCATTAGCGGGTGGACTCACTACGTTGCAAAGGATAACGCATTGCGTTCTTCTACTGCTGCCACTTTTGGTAAGGCATTAAATAATCCTCTGGATAAGGATATAAAAGCTTATATTATCCGACAACTTCGTACTATTGGAAGTGATGATGATGTTGAGACTCTTTACGATTTCCTTAAAGATGAATATCTGTCTGATCCTGCTGCTCAAGCTCTTGTGAGCATAGGAACAATGAAGGCAAAAGTAGCGTTGTTAAGCTCTTTAAATCCTTCTACACCGGAATCAATTAAGTTGAATATAATCAATGCTTTAGGACAGACGGATCACACTCTTGCAGAACCGGTTCTACTGGGGATGCTGAATGACACCCGGTCTGAATATATGCAACAGGTTATTCTGAATGCTTTGGGTAATATAGGAACCATGGGATCTATAAAGCCTTTACGTGAAATAGCTGAAAAGGCTGATTTTTCATATCAAAAGGATAATGCAACTGAATCCTATATCAGTTTACTTAGCAGACTTAACAGCGCAGAACCTAAAACTGTAAAAAAAGAAGCTGAACGATTACTCAAATCTGCCACAAAATTAAACAGGCAGGATTTGAAAATTGCAGCTACAAAAATACTATTGGAGAATCCATCTGCTAAAGTTTCTGATATTCTTAAAGATGTAATTAAAGATGGCAATCTTGACTATCTTTCGGGAATACTTAATATTTATCCCTTTCAAAAGGACAGTAAATCTGTAGAACTTATCCATAAGGAGATTACATCAAACAAATCACTGGAGGTACAGACTGCACTTATCTACTGGTTAGGTGAAAATCAGACCAAAAACGCTGCTTCACTTATTGCAAGACATATAAATTCACCGGATAAAATGGTGCAAAAGGCAACTACATTATCATTAACCAAGGTTGGCGGTGATGAAGCATTAATAGCCCTTGCAGAACTTCTTAAAAGCAGCGATGAAGAAACTGTAACACTTGCCAAAAACGCGCTGATGAGTTTTAATGGTGATATTTCATATACACTTGCATCAGTCTGCAACGACTCTGAAGCTGTTGGCAAAAAAGCAATACTTGAGCTGATAGCTAATCGCAAAATGGATAGTCAGTACAATTTGGTTTACAACCAGATGTTTATTGATGACAGTGAAGTAAAGGCAGCTGCCGCAAATACACTAAAGGATGTTTCGAGCGAAGAAAATCTACCCGACCTGTTCACTCTTCTTGAGCAAGCAGAAGCTGATTATATTCCCGGTATCCAGCAAGCTGTAAATGCCGCACTGAAAAATCTGCCTGAAGACAAACAGATTGATCTGGTGACAGACAGGATAAACAAATCACCAAACAAACACCTCTATTATAGTGCTCTTGCAGGAATCGGATCTTCTGATGCTATTAATCAAATTACTACTGCATATAAAAATGAAACAGGTGTAAATAAAGATGC
>DHCC01000001.1:0-1106 GCA_002398875.1 Bacteroidales bacterium UBA4912
AGTGTCTGTTTTTCATTCATCCCCAAGTATTTGCCCACAAGCCAGAAGCCGCTGTCGTTGACGTGCGACAATAGAGTAGCGCCGGATGATATCGATAATACAACAAGGGCTCTTTGCGGGTCGCTGAGACCGTATTCCGTGATTATTGGGGCAATAAGACTTGCAGCGGTAATCATGGCAACTGTTGCTGAACCTTGTGTAACTCTTACTGCTGCAGATATCATCCAGGCAAGCATAATGGGTGGCAGTGGTGAGTATACCATTGATTCTGCCATCTTTTGTCCTATTCCACTGTCAATAAGTACTTGCTTAAGTACTCCGCCCGCACCGGTTATCAGAATAATTACACCTGCAGGTCCTAATGCTTTGGTGCTAAGGTCGAGTACTTTCTGCTTGTCCATGCCTCTTTTAAGACATAGGAAGTATGTTGCAATTAGGGTTGCAATGATTAGTGCAGAAAAAGGGTGGCCGATGAATTCCACTATTTCTGTCAATGTGGATTGTCTGATTAGTTCCCTGGATACTGCGACAGTTGTGAATGTATTAAGAAGAATCAGAGTGAGTGGTATGGAGATTATTATGACTATTGAACGGAATGAGGGGTAGTTTTTAGGATCAAACTCCTGCTGAGGCTCATTTAAGTTGAAAGGTGGCTCAAGATATATCTTTTTGGATATGTATTTACCGAAAACAGGACCTGCAATTATTGCAGTGGGGAGTCCCAGTATAAATCCGAACAGAATTACCCAGCCGAGTTGAGCATCTATTATATCGGCAACGGCTACGGGACCAGGAGTGGGTGGTATAAAACTATGTGTTACTGCTAACCCTGCAAGAAGGGGAATGGCATAATATAGCAACGATCGCTTTGTGTCCCGTGAAAGTGCATATACAATTGGTACAAGGATAATAAAACCTACATCAAAAAAGACGGGTATGCCTACCAGGAAGCCGGTGAATACCATTGCCCACGGTGCGCGATCTTTACCGAATTTCTTTATCAGATAGTGTGCCAGTGATTCTGCTCCACCGGAGCTCTCGAGCATTTGACCGAATATTGCGCCAAGTCCTACTACCGTTGCAACAAAACCCAGTGTGCTTGCCAT
>DHCC01000001.1:1451-38294 GCA_002398875.1 Bacteroidales bacterium UBA4912
TAGTTTATTGTTCCAGGTCTCTCTTTCTTTTTAGGGCTTCAAGATAATAATAATCTGCATAATTTAGTGGTACATCAACTTCTGAATTGTGAGGAAGACTTCCTACAGAATGCATAAGAATGAAGTCTCCGTTTGTACCTGGTTCAGCGATAAATTCAGGTCCTGAAAGGGTTGTGATAATATTATCTGCAATAGATTTGTAATCCTGATGGTCCGAATAGGTTGATAATTCGTACCACGCTGAAGCGAGAATTGCTCCGGCAGATGCATCACGATACGTGTCGGGGATATCAGTTGAGTCGAAGTCCCAATAGGGAACACCATCTTCAGGGTAGTTTGGATGATTTAGAACGAAGTCTGAACTTCTCAATGCTTGCTCTAAATATGCAGGATCGCCTGTCTCCCGGTAGCACATTACAAATCCATAAATTCCCCATGCCTGACCACGTGACCATGCGCTTTCATCAGAGAAACCCTGATGGGTATTACGATGCCTTACACTTCCATCGCTTTTGTCATAATCAATTACGTGCCATGTGCTGTAGTCAGGACGGTAATGATTTTTAATGGTATTATCAGCATGCGTTATTGCAATATTATGGAAAGTTGAATCACCGGAGAGTCTTGTAGCTTCGAACATAAGCTCAAGATTCATCATATTATCTATAATCACAGGGCATACCCAGTCTTTAGACTTGTTGGGATTCCATGACTGTATGATTCCTGCTTCAGGTATAAAGCGTGTGGAAAGTGATTTTGCAGCATTTATTATTACATCTTTGTAGGCTTCATTGCCTGTCAGACGAAGTCCGTTGCCATAACTGCAGTATATCATGAACCCCACATCATGGTTTTCGGTGTAATATTGGATGGTGTCGAGGGCTTCGGTATATTTTATTGCATAAGGTTTCCATTTTTTATCTCCTGTTAATTCATATAGATACCACAGACTACCGGGAAAAAAGCCTGAGGTCCACTCTCTGGGTGAAATGTATTTCATTTTACCTTCGATGATGGATTTAGGATTGACAATTTTTGCCGAATCTTCGATTTTATCGATCATTAAGGAATACTGTTCTGCTGATAATGAAATGTTTTCTTCTATGAATGAGGTGCTGTTTTCATTTTTCTTCTGATTTGCTGTACAGCAGGACAGTAGAAAAACTAAGAGTGTAATGCTTGAGAGAGATAGTAAATTTTTCATATCATGTTATTATATAATTGTTTTATAATTAAAAAGAGGCCACCTCGATCGAGAAGGCCTCTTTTGTATTGGTTAACGTGATATCAGGCATTAAGGTAAAAAAGATTGTTTTAGGTTATCGATACAAAGATAAACCTCTCTTTTGAATTAGCAAAGCAAAAAAACATATTATAAAACATAGTTATGTAATATGTTTTTGAGGTTATTTTCAGTTAAATTTGAGTAAGTGGCTGAATTGTAGCATATTGCATTTTGAGATAAAAAAAGAGGATAAAATTATATTCTACCCTCTTCTTAATTTTTTTTTGAGAATTATTTTCTAATACCTAATTCTTTAATGATTGCGCGATATCTTTCGATATCCTTATCAATAAGGTAATCGAGTAAACGGCGACGTTTACCAACTAATACTCTCAATGCTCTTTCAGTGTTATAATCTTTTTTGTTTGACTTAAGATGTTGAGTCAAATGCGAAATACGGTATGAAAACAATGCTATCTGCGCTTCTGGTGAGCCAGTATCAGTGTTAGACTTCCCGTACTTTGCAAAGATTTCTTCCTTCTTTGTAGAATCTAAATACATGTTTGTTTGTAATAAAACGTTATAAAAACTTTGGGATGCAAAGATACTTCTAATTTTATTATTTACAAACGGTTTACTGCTTTTTTCAATTACGGCGGCGTAATTTATCGCTCAGTCTGTCAATAGCATCTGTTATTTCCTGATCTGGCTCAATAACGTTGTACTCTCCCCAGAAATCGGGGTCAAGGAAGTATTCAACTCTTTCGGCAATTACATCAGTCGATCGTATCCGCTCGCTGCGCGGGAACTTATTTACGTTGTCACTATACCGGTCTGTTACTGCGATTTCTGAGCCTATTGTATAGTTGGTAGCAAACAGACCAAAGAAGCGGTTTGTCCACCTTACCCTGAACCCTACTTCTGTCTTACTGTAATTAAAGTACCATTTGCCGTTATCTTCAATGTAATCCACAACATACTGGGCTTTCTCTACTTCAACTCGCATTTTAGCGGGCTTTCGCCTAATGAAAATGTTTGATGCGTCCTTACGGTCTTCTACATTCATATTAAATTCCATCCTGGCAATTGCAAGTGACTCATATTCAATATAGATGTTTCCTCTGAAAAGTATCTCTTCATTTGTGGGATAAGGTTCAAATTTAATTTTATAGTGTGGCTTGTTATTGATATTGATCAGTCCCTCGATATGAAAAGTATAATCAGAACCATCGGTACCAAATACAATCTCCGGGTTTTTTGCTATATCAAGCAAGAGGGCATCGCTAATACCTCCCTGAAATTTCAGAAGTACAGTGTCACGCGGGGATATGTCTGTTGCCTTGCGCCCAATATATATGCGTGCCTGGTCGTTGCTGTAGGACCTGTAATTTGCCTTGTAAACATCTAGCACTGCTTCAACCAGTGAGATATATCTGGAGCCTTTTTTAACTGATTCGCGGTAAAATGCTACCATCATATTTGGATCAGCAGAATAGTTTTCGGGTATTTTTTGTAATGCATCCTGAAGAAGGTGTCTGCCTTCGCCTGAAACAACCTGAACTTCACCAAGTTGTATGGGAGCAGGGATTAAGACAATGTGATTATTGGGGCTCTCTATCAGCGTTACAACAGGTATCTCTCTGTTTGAGTATCCCAGATGCCGTATGATTAACACCGAATTTCGTGAAATCGCCGGAACGCGTATAGAGAAATATCCGTCTTGGTTGGTTACAGTAGATACATTCACATTTTGAACTGAAACACTTGCATTTACCAAAGGTTGATTGGTGTCACTTCCCAAAACCCTTCCTCTTAATACAAAGGTTGAATCTTGTTGCTGCCCGATATTTCCCGAGTAGATATCAAGGGTTGGTAACAGGCATAGAATTAGGAAAAATGTGATTAAGTTTTTCATCTGTTATGTTTCTTTTTATAGGTGAGAATAACATAAAAAAGAATTCAGCAAAGTAAACGAATTGACGCAAATATACAAATTATTACGAGATATTTTAATGTATATGCCTCAATATTAAGAATGTTGAATTATAGTGAAGTTTAAACTTAGAAAACCCTAATAATTGATTAAATTTGTAGTTTAAAACCGATATAAACAATGGTATACAGGTACGATTTTCTGGTAATAGGATCGGGTATAGCAGGTATGAGCTACGCCCTGAAAGTTGCGAAACACGGCAAAGTGGCTATTATTGCGAAAAATCAGCTTGAGGATGCAAATACATATTATGCACAGGGAGGAATAGCGTCTGTTACAAATCCATGGGATAATTTTGATAAACATATTGCTGATACACTGGATGCAGGTGGAGGACTTTGTGATCCACAAGTGGTGAAGAAAGTTGTGAGGGAAGCTCCGGCACAGATTAAGGAGTTGATAAATTGGGGTGTTAAATTTGATAAGGATGATAAGGGGAATTTTGACCTGCACCGTGAAGGTGGTCATTCAGAGTTCAGAATACTTCATCATAAAGATAATACTGGTGCTGAGATTCAGGTTAGCTTGATTGATACTATCCGTAAGCATCCCAATATTGATGTGTTTGATAGTCATTTTGCAATTGAGGTGCTTACGCAGCATCATCTGGGGCAGATTGTTACACGCCACACTCCAGGTATTGAGTGTTATGGTGCATATATACTTAATCAGGAAACTAACGAGATAGATACTTTTTTGTCGAAGGTGACAATGATGGCGACAGGAGGTATAGGTTCTGTATATCAGACTACTACTAATCCTGACGTGGCAACAGGCGACGGTATTGCCATGGTTGCCCGCGCTAAGGGAGAGGTGAAAGGGATGGAGTTTGTTCAGTTTCACCCTACTGCTCTATATCATCCGGGCGCCAGACCTTCATTTCTTATTACTGAAGCTATGCGGGGATATGGTGGTGTACTTAAGGCTTTGAGTGGCAAGGAGTTTATGCATAAATATGATAAGAGGGGTTCACTTGCTCCGCGTGATATTGTTGCTCGTGCCATTGATACTGAAATGAAGGAGCGTGGATATGATCATGTGTTTCTGGATGTTACATTTAAAGATCCGGAAGAGACTAAAAAGCACTTCCCAACTATTTATGAGAAGTGCCTTTCTTTTGGTATAGATATTACAAAAGATATGATACCTGTTGCACCAGCTGCACATTATCTTTGCGGTGGAATAAGTGTAAACCTTGACGGGGAGACAAGTATAGGGCGCTTGTATGCTAACGGAGAGTGTGCTTGTACCGGACTTCACGGGGCAAACCGACTTGCTTCAAATTCTTTGATAGAAGCTGTTGTTTACGCTGATGCTGCTGCTAAACATTCTGTGCCGCTGATTAATGATTACTCATTTCAGGAAGAGATCCCGCCATGGAATGCGGAAGGAACTACTTCTCCTGAGGAAATGGTTTTAATTACTCAGAGTTACAAGGAGGTAGGGCAGATCATGTCTTCGTATGTTGGTATTGTGCGCTCTGACCTAAGGCTTCATCGTGCAATGGACAGGCTGAATATTCTTTTCCGCGAAACGGAGAACCTGTTTCAGAGGTCTGTTGTTTCACGTGATATATGTGAGTTGAGAAATATAATCAAAGTTGGTTATCTTGTTATAAAACAGGCTATGGCACGCAAGGAGAGCAGGGGATTGCATTTTACAGTGGATTATCCTGATCGTGATCCAAACTCGGTATTGTGAAACGGGCATTAGTTCCATACCGATATTTTTGACAATAAATGATTTTAATCGTATGAAATCAATTAATATAAATGGTACCTTAATTGATCTTTCTACTCCTCTGGTGATGGGTATCCTGAATGTTACACCTGACTCTTTTTTTCTGGGTAGCAGAAAACAGTCTGAAAATGATATAATAAGTCGTTGCAGACAGATTATAGAGGAGGGGGGGACAATAATTGATGTTGGTGCACAATCCACAACTCCTTCTTCTGAATTGCTTACTGCTTTTGAAGAAGCTGAAAGACTGATGCCTGCATTGAAGCTTATTCGAAGTGAGTTCCCGGATGTAATAATATCTGTTGACACTTTTTATGCTGATGTTGCTAAACAAGCAGTTGAGGAGTTTGGAGTAAATATAATAAATGATGTTTCCGGCGGACAGATTGATGAAAGGATGTTTCCTGTTGTAGCCGATTTAAATGTACCTTATATTTTGATGCACATGAGAGGTGTTCCGCAGACTATGCAGACCTTGACTGATTATGATGATTTTATTCGCGATATTTTGTACTATTTCTCAGAAAGGAAGGCTAAGCTTAATCTTTTAGGTGTTAATGATGTGATAATTGATCCAGGCTTTGGATTCAGTAAGACTCTCTCCCAAAACTATGAATTAATGGCATATCTCAAATATTTTCATATCTTTGAGGAGCCTATCCTTGTAGGTATATCACGGAAATCGATGATTTACAAACTACTGGGATCAACGCCTGAAGATAGTCTGAATGGCACTACCGTACTAAATAGTGTAGCTTTACTCTCGGGGGCAGATATTTTGCGAGTTCATGATGTGAAGGAGGCTGTAGAATGCGTTAAGATAATCGGTAAGATTGCTGAATTCGATAAGTAAGAGATATGTTTGCTCATTTTGGAATAAAAGATTTTATTGATATTGTTCTGGTAGCTTTACTACTATTTTATCTTTTCAGGTTAGTAAAGATCTCAGGACTGCGCCCGTTATTTGTCGGCATACTGGTATTTATGGTAATATGGATACTGGTTTCACGTGTATTCAACATGGTGTTGCTAGGATCAATACTTGATCAGTTTGTGAGTGTCGGTTTGTTCCTCTTGGTTATTCTGTTTCAAGATGAGATAAGACGGTTTTTAATGTCATTGGGATCAAAAAAGGGGTGGAACTTTATCACTAAACTGATATTCCCAAGTGAAAGAGATAAAAAGGATCAGTCACATTTAACAGCAATAGTGCTTGCTTGTATGAACCTTTCCAAAACAAACACGGGAGCGCTCATTGCAATACAGGGGGATATTCACATGGGACTGTACGAGCAAACGGGTGAGATTGTGAATGCTGATATTTCTTCAAGGTTGATTGAGAATATCTTTTTTAAGAACAGCCCTCTTCATGATGGTGGAATGATAATTGTAGGAAAGAAAATTAAAGCAGCAGGATGCATTTTGCCGATATCACAAAATCCTAATATCCCTAATCACCTGGGATTAAGGCATAGAGCCGGACTGGGCATTTCACAGGAAACAGATGCCAAGGTGATAATTGTTTCAGAAGAGAGAGGAAGGATATCGTTTGCCTCTCAGGGACGTTTGAAACTGAATATTACTCCCGAAGATTTACAGCGCCTTTTAATCGCTGAGGAATAATGAATACTAAATGATTTTAACTGACCTATCAATAATAAATTACAAAAATATTGCTCAGGCTGAGCTAAACTTTTCACCTAAGATAAACTGTTTTATTGGCAACAACGGGATGGGAAAGACAAATCTGCTTGATGCTGTCTATTATCTTTCATTTTGCAAAAGTTATACTAACCCCGTTGATACACAGATAATTAAGCATGATGCTGATTTTTGTATGCTGCAAGGGAAATATGTTTTTGAAGATTCTTCACAGGAGGAGATTTACAGTGGTATCCGAAGGCGCCAGAAAAAGCAGTTTAAAAGGAACAAGAAGGAGTATGAGCGGCTATCTGACCATATCGGACTGATTCCTTTAGTGATGATATCTCCTGCCGACAGTGACCTTATAACAGGTGCCAGCGATGGTAGGCGTAGGTTTATGGATATTGCCATATCACAGTTTGAAAAGGAGTATCTGCGTGCACTGGTAAAATACAACAAAGCTTTACAACAACGAAATGCACTTCTTAAAAATGATGAGGAGTTAATTGACAACACACTGCTTGAGCTCTGGGAGGATCAGATGGTTGAGAGCGGTGAAGTTATACATAAGAGGCGAGCTGAGTTTATTCAGAAACTTACTCCAATATTCAATGATTTTTATAACCGTGTCAGTCGTTCTACAGAAAATGTTTCTTTTGATTATATCTCACAGCTAAACGATGGAGATTTTAAGAGTAAAATGATAGCTAACCGTCAGCGCGATATGATAATAGGTCATACAGCCACTGGTATTCATCGTGATGAGCTTGAGATGCTTCTTGACGGGTTTCCTATAAAGAAAGTAGGCTCACAGGGACAAAATAAAACATACTTTGTTTCTCTTAAACTTGCGCAGTTTAAATATCTTCTTGAAACCGGGGAAACTACTCCGATACTCGTTCTTGATGATATTTTTGACAGGCTGGATTCCAGTAGAGTGGAGGAGATTGTGAAACTTGTTTCGGAGCCTGAGTTTGGCCAGATCTTTTTATCGGATACCAACAGGGAGTCGCTCGACAGAATACTTGAGAGGCTTAATAATGATTCTCACCTCTATTCTGTTGTCGATGGAGAGATAAAACTGATTTGAAAATCAGTTGAATTGAAGATTAATGTTATGCGAAAAAAAAATAGTCAACCCTTTTCCAAGGCAATGTCTGACTTTTTTGAAGTCAACAACGGGCTAAAAATGAAACTTGCCGAATATCGTGCCGTAAAAGGATGGCATGAGGTGCTTGGAGAGGGTGTTTCGAAATATACCAGGAATGTTTATTTCAAAAGGAATATATTGTATGTAAACCTATCGTCGGCAGTTTTACGTGCAGAATTACTCATGAATAAAAAGGGCTTGATTGAGAAGATAAATGAATATGCTGAGATGCCCGTGATTAAAGATATTGTTCTCCGTTAAAAGAAGGCTGATACACCAAGAAAGAATCCATCAGGATGTGGTGAATTGGGACGCTGAACCAGATCGTAGTTGAGAGTTATATGTGAATACCCTAATCTAAGTCCTGCACCAACAATTAATGAAGGCACAAAACCGTTAGAAGTAATTACTTCCCCTGTTGTATTATAAGTTAATTTGGACCAGATATAATTTAGTTCAGGCTGTGTAAATATTGTAATAAAACGTACCGGGTATGTATAACCAAACAGGTTTATACCCAATAAATTATTCTTGTGTTCGTAGTCTGTAAGTCTTGCCCTGGAGTAGTAATACTTTACACCAGTTCCTGCCATAAAATATTTGTTAAACTGATAGCCAACTTGCGGACCCAGTCCAAGATGAGTGTAATTGCGACTTAATGAAAGACCCAGGTTGGCACCAAAGCGTAATTTATTTTTATCGAATGCAGGAGTTGTATTCCGGTTATAGTCGGTTAGATTAGAATATTCTCTATCTGTATAAATGTTGCGTGAGTCGTCAGTAGCAACTTTTATTGTGTCATAACTAAATCCCTGTGCGTTTGCAATAATCGGTAAAAATAAAAGCAGAAATATTAACCACCTTTTCATTTTATCATATTTTAGTTCACAGGGACTATTCTTGGATTGCAGGATCTAATGCAATCTAATTGTTTAAAAATATCACTCTGTATCAGCAGGTGGTATCTGTGTAGGAGCTGTCTGAGATGGCATAGGTGTTACGGGTGTAACATCAGGCGCAGTTGACGGGCTAAGTGGAGCAGGCTGCTGTACTTCAATTTGTGATTGAGGCTGAGTAGAGCTTGAAGCAGTGTATTTAGCTGTCAGGATACTAAGTAAAATCACAATAGCGGCTAATGTCCAGGTAAATTTCTCCAAGAAATCAGTAGTCTTTCTTACTCCCATAATCTGGTTGGATGAGGAAAAGCCGCTTGCTAAACCACCACCCTTTGATTTTTGAACTAATACAGCAAAAATCATCAGTATCGAAGCTAGCAATATCAGAATGGTGATAAAAATATACATAATGTCTATTTATTTGTTTTGTCGTTAATAATCAAATACTCTAGGAAACGAATTTGGTCCGCAAAGTAACCACTTTTTTTCGGAAAAGTCAAACTTAATCGCTTAATAATTGTAAGAGCCTGTTCATATTTCTTTTGCTTGATATAAATCTTAGCAAGAGTTTCCGTTAGGAATGCATTTCCTTCATCAATTTTTCCCGTTTCGGCAGAGCTGTTTTTTTTGTTGCTATCTCTGTTTTCTTTAAAAGGACGTAATTGAATTGATTCGGATTCGTTTTTGTCTATGAAAGCATCAATTATATCCTGATGTTCAAAAGGTTCTTGTGGTGAGTCTGTACTATCATCAACCTCCAGTGACTCCAGATAACTGAAATAGTCTATTGTCGCATAGTTCATCTCTGTGGATTGAATAGGTGAGTGGGTAGTCTCTTCCTTACCGAACGACTCAAAATAGGAGTCAAGCAATGCTTCAGTTCTGTCTTTATCCTCCTTACCTGTGTTATTAGGTTTATGTAGAAGCTCATTATACTCATCGAGCTGTATCATATAAAACAGTTTTCTTCTGTCGGCACATAATATTGCTGTTTTACTCAACTCTTCGCCATATTCTTCACTACCTGAGATATGAAGCTTCTTAGTATAAAGAAGTCTGGCTGTCTGAAAGTATGGATATTCATCAATTACACCCTTAAGTTCTTCAAGAGAAATATTTTTAAGTGAATCACTTTCAATCAGCCGGTATAGATTTTCCTTTTCCATAAAATAAATTACCAGTTTGCCATGGTAGCGTTGAATATCTGATCCACAATCTCAGTGATGAGCTCATTAATCAGTTGATCCTGAACAGTGTCAAATACTGTATTGCTTGAGAAGGTACGGTTTGCGGATATTGTTTCTTCTATTTCAGGCGCATCAGTTTTATTGTTGCGAAAACGCATTCTGACAGTCATGGTGAGTCTGGTTTCCGAAGCAAACGCATCTTCCTGAACCGCCAGAGGAGTCAGCTGATACCCTACAATTTCCCCTTCAATTTCCATGTCGCCATTCTGTTTAACCAATTGCAGCTTAGTGTTTCTGGTGAACATATCTGCCATCTCCTCGTTGAACCTTTGCTCTAGTGGCGGATAGACAAGTGGTGCCTGATTAACAAAATGTCCTATTGCCAAAGTCTTGGTAAGATCGTAATCAATAGAAGCTGTTCTAAAAGAGTAAGATATTCGGCATGAGCTTACAATGCATACCAGCAGTATTATGGAAATATATTTTATTTTTTTCATCAGCAGAGACTTAATTTAAATCGTATTCCTTTATTTTACGATAAAGGGTGCGCTCTGAAATGCCAAGATCTTTAGCAGCAAGTTTCCTTTTCCCATTGTGGCGTTCCAAAGCCTTTGCTATCATATCTTTTTCCACATCACTTATCGACATTGCACTTTCTTCGTATTCAGTTGCCTCCTGTATATCATTATGATCCGTCTCGCTAATCGAGAAATCATCTGCATAAGGTTCATATTTTACAGGAACAGCAACTCCTGGATGGTCACTCGGTATTATTGTCGGAGAATGCTTCCCGGACTCTTCAACTATGTTGTTCACTACCTGTTTAAGATCTGAAATATCTTTCTTCATATCAAAAAGTACCTGATATAGTATCTCTCGTTCGTTGGCGAATGACTTCTGTTCATTTTCATGAATCTTTGATAGAGACACAGGAAGCATACCTACCTCATTGTAAGGAAGATATTTTTGGAGTATATCAGAGGTAACAACACGTTCCCTTTCAATTATTGAAATCTGTTCAGTAATATTTTTCAATTGACGAACATTTCCAGGCCACCTGTAGTTTTTCAGCTTTTCGGTAGCTTCGTCTGTTAACTTTATAGGAGGCATCATGTATTTCTCTGAACAATCACCTGCAAATTTTCTGAACAACAAAGGGATATCATCTTTGCGGTCACGAAGTGCAGGAATTCGAATAGGCACAGTATTAAGGCGAAAATAAAGATCTTCACGAAATCTTCCCTTTTCTACTGCTTTGATAAGATCAAGATTTGTAGCTGCTACTACACGAACATCACTTTTTTCTACTTTTGATGATCCTACCTTTATAAATTCACCACTTTCAAGTACTCTTAACAGACGTGCCTGAGTGGATAAAGGTAACTCTCCTGCTTCATCTAAAAACAGAGTTCCTCCATTGGCTACTTCAAAATATCCTTTACGTGTACCTGTTGCACCTGTAAAAGATCCCTTTTCATGACCAAACAGTTCAGAATCAATTGTACCTTCAGGAATAGAGCCGCAGTTAATAGCAAAATATGGTCCATGCTTGCGTTTACTGAACTGATGTATAATCTGTGGGAAGTTTTCTTTACCTACTCCACTCTCACCTGTTATAAGCACCGAAAGGTCAGTAGGAGCCACTTGCAACGCTATATCGATAGCACGGTCCAGTTCAGGGGATGTGCCAATTATTTCGAATCGTTGTTTGACCTGCTGTATTGATTGTTTCGCCATAAATGCGTTAGTGTTTTTATTTTACTCCCAATGAATAAGTTCTTTCTTTCAGGAATATTCCCAGCTCCTTTGTATCACCATTTAGCTGTTTTATAGTATCCGGCATAATGGGCTCTCCTATTGTTATCACCATTTCTTTGCCTTTTTTATTATACAGTTCGTGGCAGAGCCTTAAGTTACGGAATTTCCATCCAAACATTCTTGAAAGATAAAATGACATGCTGTTTCTGCCGGATATATGAATGGGTATAATCGGTACACCTGCCCGTTGGATAATTTTCAGTACTGCCGGCTGCCAGTCGCGATCTTCGATTACAAATCTCCCGTTCTTAAAGTAGAGATTTGAAACAGCTCCTGAGGGAAAAAATCCCATGGGGTTGTTTTCATTAACATGTGCAATACTTTCTCTGATTCCTGCAAATGTAATTTTATTTTTCTCCTCATTCTTAAGAGGATTAACTGTAATAAAATTTTCTGCCATTGTATCGATCAGTCCCAGCACAAAATTCACCATCATCTTGTAGTTGTCCACACGACTTGCAACAGTTTCTATCACTGCTATACCGTCGATATGCCCATAAGCGTGATTAGATACAGTAATAAAGGGACGGTCTTTAAAACTATCCAGAACCTCAATATTACGTAATATACGTTTTATTTCAAGCTTATCCAAAACATCTTTACAAAACTCGTGCCCGGTAAGATGTTTAGACCGGTCGTAAATTTCGTTGGGTACATGTAATGCTGAAATCTTAACTCCAAAATCTATAAGTTTGTCACCATATTTGCCACGAAAAACGGGATGCAAACCCCGTATTTCGTTTCTGCTGATTAATGCTTCTTTCATCAACTAAATACATTAAATAAGGGTTAAGCAAACTCCCTTACAAGGCTTATTATCTGTTCTCCAATTTTTTGTGCATCTTCCTCAGAAGTGGCTTCGGAATAGATGCGAATAATTGGTTCTGTGTTCGATTTTCTCAAATGTACCCATTTATCCGGGAAGTCAATCTTCACGCCGTCGATATCAGTCACTTTTTGGTCACTGAACTTTTCTTTAATTTTGTCCAGAATATCATCAATATTCATTTCACTTGAGAGTTCTACTTTCTGTTTTGACATAAAGTATGATGGATATTCTTTTCTTAACTCTGAAGGTTTTTTGCCTGATTTTGCAAGATATGTAAGAAACAGGGCGATACCTACAAGTGCGTCGCGACCGTAATGTGAAGCGGGATATATTATTCCGCCATTTCCTTCGCCGCCTATTACAGCACCCACCTCTTTCATTTTTGCTACAACATTTACCTCACCAACAGCTGCAGGGTAATAATTACCTCCTTTTTGAACAGTCACATCTCTGAGAGCACGTGATGAACTTAAATTTGAAACCGTATTTCCCGGTGTATGTTGTAAAACATAATCAGATACAGCCACCAAAGTGTATTCTTCGCCAAACGGTTCGCCGTTCTCACAATATATTGCCAATCTGTCAACATCGGGGTCAACAGCAAATCCTACATTGGCTTTTGAGCTCTTTGTGAGAGATGCTAATTCGGTGAGATTCTGTGGTAATGGCTCCGGATTATGAGAAAAATTACCATGTGGAGCGCAATGTAGTTTAAAAATTTCTTTAACGCCAAGAGCGTATAATAATTCAGGAATTGCCACACCACCCACAGAATTTATGCTGTCTAGTGCAACACGAAAATTTGCAGCCTTAATCGCTTCAGTATCCACAAGATCAAGTGATAAGATGCTTTGGATATGCTCGTGAAGGTATTGTTTTTGAAATATCTTTCCCAGATTGCCTACTTCAGCAAAAGAAAATTCACTATTATCAGCATAGGAGAGCACTTTCTCTCCATCTTCAGCACTGAGAAACTCACCGTTGTTGTCTAAGAGCTTTAAAGCATTCCACTGTTTTGGATTGTGGCTGGCAGTGATTATAATACCACCAGCTGCCTTTTCTTTAGTAACGGCAATTTCGGTCGTAGGTGTTGTGGCCATTCCTATATTAGTTACGTCACATCCCATACCGATTAATGTACCTGTTATTATGCGATGTACCATTTCGCCGGAAATGCGAGCGTCTCGGCCAACTACAATCATCGGCTTTTCCGTTTGAGAAGTTTCTTTTATATATGTAGCGTAGGCTGCAGTGAACTTGACAATGTCAAGTGGTGTAAGGTTTCCTCCGGGATAACCTCCTATAGTGCCTCTTATTCCGGATATCGATTTTATTAATGTCATACGAATTATTTACTGATATTACCAAATCTGATTTTCGAATCTGTATTCCACATAATCATAGTAGGTGGGCTGAAATTGTTGCCTGTCGTTTGCTGATCCCATATTAAAGGGGACTATCAATCTTACTATTCCGTTGTGTCCCACTCTTGTTAGCGGAACAGCCAAACCGGGCACTGTATAATAATTTTTTGTGTCGTTGTTTACCGGTCCTGCGAACGCCATCTCAAAAGGCATTGCGGAGGTTTGATTTGAGAATTCTACTGTATCTTTCATGAAATACATTCCACTAAAGCGTGCAAAAATTTTTTCTGACGGTACAAGATTTTTTGTAGTATCTCCGTAGTCAATAATATTAAAATACACACCGGTTTCGGGGTCTTTATAAAAATCATTTTCATTGAAAACACCATTTTTCGGGAAGGTTTCAAGAACTGAAAAGTTGTTCCTATGTATCAAAAGTTCTATCGCTTTTCTTTCCTCTTTAAGATAGTCGGAATAAGACATTCGATCTTTGCAGGATGTTGCAAAAGTCAATAACACTGAAAATAGTATAATTACGGAGTGAATTCTTTTCATATTTATCTTTTGTATAAGTATATTTGATGGCAAAAATACATAAACTTAACAATATCTTTACTTTAAAATGGGTTAATCCTCATTAACTGATTCAATTAATCTTTCCTTGTATTTCTCCAGACCATCAGCGTAAATTTTCATGGCTTCTTCTAATGTGCCGTAAAACTCTCCACCTGAAGCATTTACATGTCCCCCTCCGTTAAAAAACTCAGAGGCAAAGTCGTTGCATCTAAATGATTTTTGCGAACGAAAAGAGAGCTTTATCATACCCTCTTCTTCACGAATGAATGTCGAAAATATTATACCTTTAATGCTGAGGGGATAATTCACAAATCCTTCAGTATCACCTTTGCTGAAGCGAAATTGTGCCTGATCTTCATTTGACAGGTATAAAAGAGCTGAATGCATGTCGTGGTAAACCTCCATTCTTTGTGAAAGAGTAAATCCAAGTAGTCTGAATCTCTCTTCAGAATAGTTGTTGAACACTTTTGAGTAAATATAATCCTTATCTATTTCTTTGCGTAACAGCAGGCTTATTATCTCAAATATCTCCGGGTCTGCCGAGTTATAAGTAAACCCGCCGGTGTCTGTCATCATACCACAATATATTGCTTCAGCCTCAGATTTTGTTAATTCATCATATTTTCCTGCCTGATATATCAATCTGAATATCAGTTCACTTGTTGATGAAATTTGAGGCTTAGATACAATTATATCGAAATTATTACCAGGTGAGGGGTGGTGGTCTATCATTATTTTTGTTGCGGTTGAGTTATCCATAATGGGACCAATATCCCCTGCTCTTTTGGAAATATTGTAATCAAGTGAGAAGATTAAATCAGCATTCATCAGTATTCGCTCTCCTGCTGATGGGTTATAATCAAACACTTCAATATCATTTGCACCATCCATCCATTTCAGGAAATAAGGAAATGAGTTGGGTACTATAACTGTCACCTTCCGACCTCTGTTTTTTATGAAATGATAAAGTGCAAGAGAAGATCCTATTGCATCGCCATCTGGTGATATGTGTGTAGTAATCACTATCTTCTCAGAATTGCTGATGTGATTGATTATCTGCTCCACTTTTTGAGGTTCAATTATTTCGCTTATATCTGGTAAGTTATACATTATACTGTTTTAAATCTTTGATTTTAATATACAAAAGTACTAAAAATTCAGCGAAAAGATTCCACATTTCCTTGCTTAGTGAGACTTAACGCCTAAAACTAATCTGTTTCTGTATCTTTTATTTTATAATTAAAGAATAAGTGAATGTTAATAGTAACAACAAAAAGGTTGACAGAGCTGCCAATAGCGACCTTGATCGGCGTGTGAACAGCCAATAACCTGATATGAAAATAAAAAACACAAGCAAAATTAGCTGAACAACAGTGATATTGATATCCGAAATCTGAGCAAAAGGAAGTGTCTCAGCTATGTAAACAATATGAAATGTAGTCTCTACAAATGTTTTTACTATCCAATGAAAGACCGTGTTAAGGAAATCGATAAGCCATATATTAAAAGAAGAGAAAAGGTTAAGTATAATAAGCGGTACTAATGCATAGATAATCAAACCCACCAGAGGAACAACAAAAAGGTTGGTAATAAAAAAATATGTCGGGAAGGTCCCGAAATAAAAAAGTACTAATGGAAAGACTCCAAGTTGTGCCGACAAAGAGACGGTAAACAGATTGTAAATGTATTTGACCACCTTGCAGGTAGGAGTATATAATACATTCAGTTTCGGCTGGAAAAACAAGATGGCAAATACAGCTCCAAAACTCATCTGGAAGCTTACATCGAAAAGTGAGAAGGGACGATAAATAAGTATAAAAAATGCGGCTGCTGCCAGTGTGTTATAAGTGAATCCTCTGCGATTGAATATTTTTGCCGTGCAATTTATCGTGAGCATTATGGCTGCTCTGAAAATAGAAGCTGACATGCCTGCCACAAAAACATAAAACCAAAGTACCACGATAATCAGTAACTGCCTGATTACATAAGTGCTGCCTTGTTTGCCCAGGAATGAGAATAGCATATTGATTACAATATATATAATACCGACATGTAATCCGCTTACAGCAAGCACATGAGCCGTGCCGGACACACGAAAAGCTTCCTGCATACTATCTGTCAGATCTTCCTTATATCCAAGTGTTAAAGCAGAAATGAATGCATAAGCATCTTTATCCGGTTCAAACGACTTATAGAAGTCAAGTGCCTTAACTCTGAATTTTTGTGATGCTGAAGTAATTGAGAATGAGCTTCTGCCTGTTTTACGCCATGCTGTTTCAGGAATGTAGGCAGAGCCTGAGTATCCCTTTATTTTCATATATCGGGGATAATCAAAATCACCCGCATCGTCGAAGTTTTTAAAAGGCTGGATTCTTGCAGAAAAAACTATTTCATCTCCGGGCTCCAGTTCCCACGCTTGTTCAGATTGTTGTATATATAGAATTACTTTTTTCTCTGACGGATTATTGATTTTCACATTATAGGCAATAGTACGAGGCTTAGTCTCAGGGATATCCGTGATTGTGCCTAAATAATATTGTTCGTTTTCTGAAAAGCTGAACTGAGCATGTTGTTCCTGTTGCTGATATTGTAGTTGTGAGAGTGAGAATATAAATAAAAACAGACCTGCACCAAACAGCCACCTGAATTTAAACCTGTACTCTTTTTTTACAAAGAGCGAAAACAAAATAAGGATGAGTCCTGTTGCTCCTGTCAAATACTTGCTTATCAGAGAGAACTCAGGTAAATAATAGCAGACGACAATGCCTGCCGTTAATGGTAATAACAGACGAAAAAATGGTGTTTTCCCTATACCTGTGGACATCCCTGCAAAGGTTAATGTGTAGTCTTGCAACTAAATCGAAACGGAGATATGTGTTAATAAAGTTCCGAAATCTAAAATTGTGAGCCTTAGAGAGCTTTTAGTTGGCGAATAGTCTCTTCAGGGTCTTCAGAAGTGAATACAAAGCTGCCCGCAACAAGAGCATCGGCGCCTGCATCTACAAGCCTTTTACCTGTTTCAAGGTTTACTCCTCCGTCAACCTCAATAAGTGCTGAAGAATTGTTTTTAAGAATCAACTCCTTGAGTTGTGTGACTTTTTTTAATGTGTTGTCAATAAATACCTGACCTCCGAAACCGGGGTTGACCGACATAAGAAGAACCATATCCAGGTCTTTAATAATATCTTCAAGTAAAGAAACCGGTGTGTGAGGATTAAGCGTGACTGCAGGCTTCATGCCGTGGTCCCTGATCTGTTGTACTACTCTGTGCAGATGATTGCATGTTTCAAAATGAACATTCATATATGTGGAGCCGGTTGCAGCAACTTCTTTTATAAATTTTTCAGGCTCCACTATCATAAGGTGTGTGTCAAGCGGTTTCTTCGCCACTTTTTTCAGAAGGTTTGTAACAGCAAATCCGAAAGAAATATTTGGCACAAATACTCCATCCATTATATCAAGATGAATCCAGTCTGCTTCACTGCGGTTAAGCATTTCAATATCTCTGCCCAGATTCAGAAAATCAGCCGCCAAAAGTGACGGGGCTACTATTGTGCTCATAACTAACAAAATTATTTATTCAAAAGTAGTTGAAAAAACTTAAATCTCCAACTGCTTTTATGGGCTTCATTTAAAAACTGACTTAAGGTTGTTGTTTATCTAATTTAGGGAAATCAATTTTTCAGGAAAAATTAGCCGCTTTTCAATATACATACATACCGAAAACTGCCTTATGATTGAAAAGGTGAGTTCTGAAGGCGCGGAACTGCCAATTATGAATTCATATTTTTCTTCTGAAGAATCTGGTTTGTATAAACTCATTTGCATTTTGTTTGTTTACTTAAAACGTAATTTATTATTCATTATTGCAGCAGGTTGAAATTAAACATTTAAAAAAAGTCTTATATACATAATTTACATATCTTTGCTGCGTTTAAAAATTAAAAAAGGATTAAAATGAAGAAACTTATTTATTTATTTATAATGGCAAGTGTTTTACTTGTGTCCTGTCAGAATAAAAATTATTCTATTAAAGGTACTGTTGCTGATGCTGCTTACGAAGGTACAAATGTATATTTGCAGGAAATGACTGATGATGCAATGGTTGTCACTGATACAGCAATAGTTCAGAACGGTGAGTTCTCTTTTTCGGGTGTGGCTGATACCACTTATCTTCGCTTTGTAACATTAGATGAGAATGTAAATTATGAAAACGAAATCAGAGTTCCCGTACTTATAGAACCGGGTAAACTGAAGCTGGTTTTCGACTCAGTTATAACTGTAAGCGGCACTCCGGTAAATGATGCCTACAACAATTTGAGGGTAGAACAGCGTGTTCTGGTTTCCAATATCCGTAAAGTAGTAGATCGTTACAATACTGCCAGAGCGGAAGGATCAATGACTGACGCACTTGATGCTGAAATAAATGCAGAATACGACAAAATAAGTGATCAGTTAACAGATCTGAACTATAATTTTGTGAAAAACAATATAAGTAACCAGCTGGGACAGTATATGTTTATATCATCCTCTTCTATGTTTGAGCCCATTCAGCAGAAGGAGATTCTTTATCTTGCAGATGAGTCGTTTAAATCAACAGAAAATGTTAAGCGTATTGCAGAGCGTTTGGAGAGTCTCGACAAGGTAGCTGTGGGTAAGAAGTTTGCAGACTTCACATTGAAAGATCCTGAAGGTAATGATGTTTCGCTATCGGATTACGCAGGGCAGGGTAAATATGTATTTGTGGACTTCTGGGCTGCTTGGTGCGGACCATGTCGTCAGGAAATGCCAAATGTTGTTGCTGCTTATGAGAAATATAAATCAAAAGGACTTGAAATTGTAGGAGTTTCTTTTGATCAGGATTATGAGACATGGACAAAAGGAATTAAAGACCTGAATATGACATGGCCTCAAATGTCGGATTTACAATATTGGGACAGTCCTGTTATCGATCTTTATGCTATTATCGGAATTCCTCATACTGTATTGCTTGATAAAGATGGTGTAATAATTGAAAAAGATCTCAGGGGTGATGCTCTTGATGCCAAACTGGCTGAATTGATGCCTTGAGACAGTTATATTAACTGAACATATAAAACTTAAACAGAGAGCGGGTCGTGATGACCCGTTTTTTTTGCCCTGTATCAAACATGAATTGTCAGTACATAACAGGTACATCAGCTGCATCAATTCTCTATCAACTCCCAGGCATCCTATTATCCACTCTCTAAAATATGGGAGATGATATAGCCAATGTACATCAAATGTCCTGTTAATATTTTAGATTAACCCTTTTGTTTTCAATACAAATTGCATGTTAAAATCTACCAAAGTTGAATAAATTCTCGCTATGAGTGCATTAAATAGTTTTCAATATAAAATTTATACCTATTTTTGTATAAAAGTGATTAAATATGAAACCATCTATAAAAGCCCTTATTTTGCTTTTGGGTGTCTTTCTGACCTTTTTTTACACCACGTCACTGACTGCGCAAAGCAGGAATTTTACAGTAGTGATAGACCCCGGTCATGGAGGTAAGGACCCCGGTGCTTTAGGGGCATCGTCCAAAGAGAAGGATATAGTGTTGTCAGTCGGGCTGAAATTAGGCAAACTCATCGAAAATAATCATCCTGATGTAACTGTTTTATATACCCGTGATAAAGATAATTTTGTTGCGCTAAATCAAAGGGCTTCTATAGCTAACAAGGCTAAGGCGGATCTTTTTATTTCTATTCACTGCAATGCCCTTGACAGAAGAAGAACTTCACCTCAGGGGGTGGAGACATTTGTTCTTGGATTACACAGAAGTAATGACAACCTGGATGTTGCGAAAGCCGAGAATGCGGTGATTATGTACGAAGAGGATTATTCCGTTAAATATGAAGGGTTTAATCCCAATGAGCCTGAGTCTTATATTATCTTTGAGTTTATGGCTAATGAGTTTCTGGATCAAAGTGTACAGTTAGCATCTCTGGTGCAAAATCAGTTGGTGACAAATTCTAAAAGAGTAAACAGAAATGTGCGACAAGCAGGTTTCCTGGTTTTACGTGAAGTGGCCATGCCGAGTATCCTGGTTGAATTGGGGTATATAAGCAACAAACATGACGAGAACTATTTGAAAAGCAGCAGCGGACAGACATCTTTGGCCAATTCTATTTATAACGGGTTCAGAGAGTATAAAAGAGAGCATGACAAAAAGAGTTTTGTTTTTTCAAACGGTAATGCATCACGTTCGAGTGCGGGTTCAGCCGGTACTGCGGCAACTGTTGGCGGTAAAGAATATCGGATACAGATTTTTGCTTCTGACAAAAAACTTGAAAACGGTGCCCCCGAATTTAAAGGTATAGGTCCCGTAGATCATTACAGCGACGGCAGCTTATATAAGTACACGTACGGCAAGACTGGTAATATAAATGAGTTAAAAGGTGAACTTAGAGAGGTTAAGAAGAAATTTAAAGATGCTTTTATAGTTGAGTTCGAAAATGGGAAACGTGTTAAGTAAACGGTTTTTAATATATGAAAGGTAGCTTGAGCAGAAATGCGTTAATAGGCGTGGCATTTTTAGCCAGTCTGGTCATGATTTATTTCGGGATTAATTTTCTGAAAGGATCAAACATATTTAAGAAACAGAATCAATATTATGCAGTATTTGATGATGTATCAAAATTACTGATTTCATCACCTGTATATATAAAAGGATATCAGATAGGACTTGTCAATGAGATAAAGATGATTGACACTTATCCGCTTCAGTTTTCAGTTGGTATAAATCTTGAGGAAAATATTACAATTCCCGAAGGTAGTTATCTTGAATACGGAATAGATCTTTTCGGGTCTTCGACAGCTAACCTGATACTAGCATCCTCGGACAGATATCTGCAGCCGGGAGATACTCTTTTGGGTTACAGGGAAATAAGCCTGGTTGATGGTGCAGCAGGTGTAATGCCGAGAGCGGACTCCATTCTTTTGAAAATAGATTCTATTGTTTATTCATTAAACAGGCTAATTTCTAACCCTATGTGGGTGAGCTCAATTGAGGGGATAGGCTCAACTGTGGATCAGCTTAACAGTTCTAGCAAAAGCTTTAACAGAATTATAAATTCACTGGAGAAGGATTTGCCTCAGATAAGTGAAAATCTGACTGCTGCTTCAGGAGATTTGAAACATGTAAGCAGTGAGATTTCGCAAATGGACTTGAAAAGTACTTATGCATCAATTGACGAGACTATAAAAAATTTAAAACTGATAACGGAAAAATTCAACAGCAGCGATAATTCAATGGGGCTTTTAATGAATGATACCAGGTTGCACGACAGTTTAAATATTACCATAGATAATGCAACTAAACTACTTGAAGATATTCGGGAGAATCCTGACAGATATCTTACAATAAGACTGAAATTGTTTTGAGCATTTAAGTAAAATTTGTATCTTGAAGAGATACTTAAATAGATTAATTCTAAATAGAGGACTTGTAGGGGAATTGATTGAATCCCTCTGTTTGTAGGAGTTTAGAAGACTTTTATGTCTCATATTTGTAATTTTTAAGGGCTTGAAAGGTTTTTTTATATCTGCCTGTTAATCAGCCTGCTTCGAAAATGCCAGAACTTGCAATATGTACATTATAAGGATGTTAGCTGTATTTAATTGATAAATAGCATATTTATTTATAAATGGATTTCAACAAAAAGATTCATTTTTTTATCTCGTTTATTTTTTCAAAATTTGTAAGTCATATCCGAAAAAAGAAAATCAATTTTTGAACCAATAGAATTAAATGAATAGTAATTGCACTGATTTATGGAACAACTGTCTGAATGTAATAAGGGATAATATACCTGAACCTGCATTTAATACTTGGTTTGCACCAATTGTCCCTTTAAATTACGATAATCAGGTTCTTACTATACAAGTACCAAGTCAATTCTTTTATGAGTATCTGGAAGACAAATATCTGGATCTTATACAACAGACTTTATATCGTGAGATTGGTGAGGGTACTATCCTTAATTACAGGATTCTGGTAGAAACCGAAAGTAATACAGCTGTGGAAATGCGTGGGGAAAGTAAAAAGCCCGCAGTATTAATGGATAATAATCCAAATAAAAAAATAAGCGCTAAGGTTCCAAGTCCTTTCGACAGAGTTGAAACATCAGAGTTCGATTCACAGATTAACTCGAAGTATACTTTCAATAATTTTTTTGAAGGCGATAGTAATAAATTGGCAAGAACTGCAGCTGAGGCAGTTGCATTGAATCCTGCCAAAACAGCCTTTAATCCATTTTTCCTTCACGGAAATTCAGGTGTAGGTAAAACTCACCTGTGTCATGCAATAGGATCAAAGATACTGGAACTATATCCCGATAAAAAGGTGCTTTATATATCAGCTCATCTGTTTAAAGTTCAATATACAGACGCTAGGAGATTTAACACCATCAATGACTTTATCAATTTCTACCAGGGGGTAGATGTACTTATTATTGATGATATCCAGGAAATCTCGGGATTGGAGAAAACTCAAAACACCTTTTTTCATATATTCAACCACCTGCATCAGAATAATAAACAACTGATAATGACATCAGATTGTGCTCCTATGGATATGCAGGGAGTAGAGGAGCGACTGCTTACTCGTTTCCGCTGGGGACTGACTGCTAAGCTTGAGCGACCTGATAAAGAGCTTAGAAAGAAGATCCTGCAAAACAAGGTGTTATCTGATGGTCTTTCAATACCTGATAATGTGATTGACTATATTGCTGAAAGTGTAACAGAGAATGTCAGAGATCTGGAAGGTATTGTAGTTTCACTTATGGCTCACTCTATAATCAATAATCGTGAAATAGATATGAGTCTTGCACGAAGGGTGGTAGAGCAAAGCATCAAGTTTGAGAAAAAACGTATCACCGTTCAGAAGATTCAGGATACTGTTTCTGATTTTTACAGCGTCAAAAAGGAACTGATTCAGTCTGCTTCACGTAAACGTGAAATTGTTCAGGCACGTCAGGTAACAATGTTTTTCATTAAAAAACATACCGAATTATCGCTTTCACAAATAGGTGTACAGGTTGGAAACCGTAGTCATGCTACTGTTCTGCATGCTTGCAATACGGTAAAAAATTACTTTGATGTGGATAAAAGCTTCAGGTCAGATCTGGAAGAAATTGAGAGACTTCTTAATTCATAATCAGTTAACTTGAAATCAGCTTTACCATAATTTCCTCTTTTTTCTACATTCTTTTTGACCAAGTAAAGTAAATAACTATATTTGCTATCCATACGTATATCATATAAGAAATGAAGTATTTTTATAACGGCAATTTAATTTTGATATTGCTGTTAATTAGTTTGTCTCTGCATGCGCAAGTTCCCGATGGATATTATAACTCCGCAGAAGGGAAGAGTGGGGCTGAACTTAAAACAGCACTGTTTCATATAATAAAGAACCCGGATGTTGTTTCATATTCAAAACTATGGAAAGCATTTGAAACTACTGATTCCCGAAGGAATAAGACTGTTTGGGATATGTATTCGGATAATAGTACCGGAACAGCGGCTTATTACTTTAATTTTGGTGTAGATCGTTGTGGCTCATACAAGAAAGAGGGCGATTGTTATAATAGAGAACATACTATACCCAGTAGCTGGTTGAGCGGATCGAAACTGCCCGAGTCCGACCTTTACCATATTTATCCTACAGATGGATATGTGAATAATCGTCGCGGAAATCTTCCTTTTGGTGAGGTTGGTATAACAATTTGGGAGTCAACTAACGGGTCAAAGGTTGGACAAAATACCTTTGGTAATTATACTCAGACAGTTTTTGAGCCAACTGATGAATATAAGGGTGATATTGCACGTTCATATTTCTATATGGTTACTGCTTATGAGGATATCGTTCCACAATGGAGCTCTGATCAAATGGGCGGGACATCATATCCGGGCTTTAGTGACTGGTCGCTGCAACTACTGCTAAAATGGCACAGGGAAGACCCGGTAAGCTTAAAGGAGGTTCGCAGGAATGAAGAGGTGAGTAAAATACAGGGTAACAGAAATCCTTTTATTGACTATCCCGAGCTTGTGGAATATGTATGGGGAGCAACCAGCTCTGTCGCTTTCAACTCAGAACAGCATATTGACAGTTTTTTAATGATCGAGTGCAGTCCCTTTGAACGCTGGCTTGACCAACAACGTTGGGTAGAAAACCTTAAACAGTATCTAAGTAAAGAAAAGTGATGAATAAATTTTGGCTTACACTTTTTCTAATCACACTTTTTCTAAATCCAATTTCCGGTTCCGTTAAAGCGGATTCTCTCACAATTGCAGTAATAACTGATTTACATTACCTTTCACCGGAGCTTGCCGTTGAAGGAGAGGCTTTATCTGTCTTTGAAAGACAAACGGGCCGAAATGTGAAAGACCTGCATGAAGTATTCGATAAGGTTCTTGACGATTTAATAAGTGAAGAGGTAGATATATTGCTTGTTACGGGTGATATCACAAATCACGGTGAGAGATTAAGTCATGAAGGGTTTTTAGAAAAGATATTACCACTTCAAGAATCAGGTACACAGGTTTTTGTGATTCCGGGGAATCATGATATTAACATACAAGACGCCAAAGCTTACAGGGGTGAATTTGCAACACCTGCTGATAATATATCAAAAGAGGAGTTTGCTGAACTTTACAAATCGATGGGTTATGACGATGCACTCATGAGGGATGATGCTTCACTTAGCTATCTTTATGAAATTGATGAGTATACATGGCTCCTGGCAATCGATACAAATCGATATGATGAATATGAGAAAGGTTATCTTTCGGGGGGAAGAATCAAACAGCAAACAATGGATTGGATGCTTGATATTCTTAATGATGCTGACAGTAAAGGGATTAGAGTGTTGGGTATGATGCATCATGGTCTGCTTGAACATTTGCCTTATCAGAGCACTCTGTTTCCGGATTACCTGATAGAGGAGTGGCAGAAGAATTCTGAAATTCTTGCTGATGCTGGTCTTGAAATAGTTTTTACCGGTCACTTTCATTCTAACGATATCACAATGCAAACAACTCATTCAGGTAACACAATTTATGATGTTGAGACAGCAAGTCTTGCACAATATCCTTTTGCATATAGAATCATGAAGTTGAGTGATACTGATTTAACGATTGAAACGAGATTTGTTACTGATGTACCAGGTAATCCTGATTTAGATAAAGTGTACCGTAGAAGACTTGAGACGATCACCCGTAATGTGGCAAGCAGCAGACTGCAAAATATGGGTATGCCTTTTTCGGAAGTGATGACTGAAGTGCTCACGGATCTTATTGTAAAGTTAAATACAGCTCATGTAAGTGGTGATGAAAAGCCTGACCCCGAGCTTATGAGTGCAGTGCAAACATTTGCAGCGTTTCTCGGCAATAGTGTTGTGGAAGAGGATTACACTTTTGATTTCCCTCCTGCGGATAATAATCTGGTAATTGAGTTTTTTATTCCGGAAGACAACTAACTCAATTTTTTTAAATTTATACGTCCAATATTTAAAGCAGGTATATTGTTAAACAAAATAAAGTATCTGATATAAAGAGTGTTAATAGGTTAGTGAATATAAAGGAAAAGGCAACTGTTTGCGGGGTTTGATTATGAAAAGTGAGGAGCGTTTGAAATTGTGTATGAAAGCCGGATCTGTTGAGGCAGGGTGTGATGAAGCTGGTCGCGGTTGTTTGGCGGGACCTGTATTTGCAGCTGCAGTAATACTTCCTGATGGTTTTGATTGCTCAGAATTGAATGATTCGAAGAAACTGACTGAGAAGCAGAGGAATGAGCTGAGATTAATAATTGAAGAAAACGCATTGTCTTACTCAGTAGCTTCTTGTTCTCCGGAAGAGATAGATCATCTGAATATACTGTGGGCCTCTGTTTCAGCGATGCACAAAGCGTTGTCCGGACTTTCAGTTACACCTGAACATATTATAGTTGACGGCAACCGTTTTAAGCCTTATGAAGAAATACCTTACTGCTGTGTTGTTAAGGGTGATGCTGTATATCAGTCTATTGCGGCAGCCTCTGTACTTGCAAAAACATACAGGGATGAGTATATGAAGAATCTCCATCTTCAGTTTCCTGAATATGACTGGGATAGCAATAAAGGATATCCTACAGTCGCGCACCGAAAAGCAATCCGTGAGAACGGAATCACCATTCATCACCGTAAGAGCTTTAACCTCTTTGAAAGACAGCTGGAACTGGATTTTTAATTGTAACAACAAAAATTGATAGCCCGGCAACTCATTTTATTCAATCCTTATAAATCTCCTTAGATTGCGGTTGTAGTTGTAGATTTCACCCTTCTCTATGTGATAATACCAGCCCATTACATTCAGATTGCCCTCTTTTACCCTTTTCCTGATGTAGCTGTATTTTAATAGATGATTCACCTGTTCCACAATATTTAACTGCTCAGTAAAAAGACTACGTTGTTCAGGGCTGATTTTGTTTTTTGCAATCTTTTCTTCTATAATCTTTTTTACAGGGTGGGCAAGCTCCATCCACTTTTTTGTATGCGGCAGATGTTTAAGTTCTTTATCCTGATTAAGAGCAGCACAACCGCCACAGTTGGAATGACCGCAAACAACTATGTTGCTGACATTCATTTGCTTGACGGCAAATTCAATTGCGGCTGTTGTAGCAAGATATGTGTCGGAGTCTTTCTTATAATAGGGGATGAGGTTGGCTATATTTCTCACGACAAACAGCTCACCGGGGAAGGTTTGTGTTATCAGACTGGGTACCACCCTTGAATCTGAACAACCTATAAACAATGTGTGAGGATTTTGTTTTTGTCCCAGCTCTTCAAAAAACTGCTGACGGGGAATAAATTCATTAGCCTTAAACTGACGAATGCCTTCAAAAAGCCGCTTATAATAAGATGAATCTGTTTTCTCCTGATCATGTAACTCCATGCGTTAAATCTCTTATTTGTTAGTTTACAAAAATAATAACATTTAAAACGCACTTTCGTTTACAACACAGACCGACGTCTTTTAAAATCAATCTGAGTTTTAGAAAATTAATCTACATCTTTCAGGCTAAGCTGTATACGTTTGCGTTCCATATCAACAGATAACACCTTTACCTTTACATGCTGATGAAGAGAAACCACCTCACCCGGGTTTGAAATAAAACGGTTTGCCATTTCAGAGATGTGAACCAGTCCGTTTTCCTTGATACCTACATCCACAAAACAGCCGAAATTGGTGATGTTTGTAACGATTCCCGGCAGAATCATACCTTCCTTAAGGTCGTTGATTGTGCGGATATTGGGGTCAAACTCAAGTACCTGAACCTTAGAGCGCGGATCTCTCCCGGGCTTTTCAAGCTCCTGTAAAATGTCGGTTAACGTTTCCTCACCCACAGAGTCAGTCTTATATCTGCTTATATCTATACTCTCAATCAATGGTTTATTATTGATTAAATCTTTGACAGTGGAATTAATATCCTTAGCCATTTTCTCAACTATCGGGTAGCTTTCAGGGTGAACAGCCGAGTTGTCCAGTGGGTTCTTTGCATCAGGAATACGAAGAAAACCGGCTGATTGTTCAAAAGCTTTAGGTCCCAGACGTGGTACTTTTTTCAACTCTTTGCGTGACTGAAACGGACCATTCTCACTTCTGTAATCAATAATGTTCTGAGCCAATGATTCGCCCAGTCCCGAAACATAAGTCAGAAGATGTTTACTGGCAGTGTTAAGATTCACGCCAACCAGATTTACGCAGCTTTCAACGGTCTGATCCAGCGATCGTTTCAGCTTGTTCTGATCAACATCATGCTGATACTGACCCACTCCTATGGATTTAGGATCAATCTTTACAAGCTCTGACAACGGGTCACTTAACCTGCGTCCAATCGAAACGGCACCTCTGACGGTGACATCATATTCAGGAAACTCTTCCCTGGCAATCTTTGATGCTGAGTAAACAGATGCACCGCTTTCACTTACAACGAAAACCTTTACCTCTTTCTCATAGCGCAGATTTGTTATAAACCGCTCGGTTTCACGGCTTGCAGTTCCATTGCCAATAGCAATTGCATCAATTTTATATGTCGAAACCAGCTTGACTACCTTATTGCCTGCTTTCAAAAACTCGTTTTGTGGAGGATGGGGATAAATGGTTTCGTTGTGAAGGAGATTTCCTTGTTCATCCAGACAAACTACTTTGCAGCCGGTGCGATATCCTGGATCTATTCCTAGAATTCTTTGTTGACCTAATGGAGGAGCCAAAAGCAGCTGTCGAAGGTTCTCTGCAAATACAGCGATTGCAGATTCATCTGCAATTTCTTTTGAGAGAGCTGCAAACTCTGTCTCAATTGATGGTTTCAGTAATCTTTTATAAGCATCAGTAACAGCTTCTTCCAGATGGTCAGCTGATTCTGTGTCATACTTGGCATACTTGGGAACCAGTCTGTCAAGACACTTTTCGTCATCTGCAGAAATTGACACTCTGAGAAAACCTTCTGCTTCACCCCGACGAATTGCAAGTATGCGGTGTGACGGGCATTTGGCAAGTGGGGCAGCAAAATCGAAGTAGTCGGCATATTTTTCACCCTCTTCCTCTTTGCCTTTAATGATTTTAGAAGTTATCACCGCTTCTCGTGAGAATATATTCCGGACAGTCTGTCGTGCCTGCGCATCCTCATTTACCCATTCGGCAATGATGTCACGGGCACCCTGAAGGGCATCTTCAACATCAGGTACCTCATCATTCAGAAATTGTGATGCTTTAGCTGAAACAGATCCGGATTGCTGGCTCATAAGCCATTTAGCCAATTCTTCAAGTCCTTTCTTGCGCGCCTTTTCGGCTCGTGTCTGGCGTTTCGGCTTGAAGGGAAGATAGATATCCTCAAGACTTGTACTATCATATATTTCCTTAATCTGCTTTTCAAGCTCCGGAGTCAGTTTTTCCTGTTCTGAAATAGATTTTATTATAAACTCCTTACGTTTTTCAAGCTCAATGAATTTTTCGTTCATCTCTTTAATGTTTGCAATCTGCACCTCATCAAGACCGCCCGTGGCTTCTTTTCTGTAACGGCTGATGAATGGAATTGTGGCGCCTTCACCGAGAAGTTTTACTGTACTCTCAACGTTCTTGGCGGATATATTAAGCGATTTTGATATTAATGAAACTATAACAGACATAGGTAAATGGTTTATATGTACTACAAAAGTACAAGAAAATTATGTATTTTTGCTCAACAGCTTATCAGGTTTGGAGTAGATTAGAAATTAAAGATAGAATAATGGCAAAGCTTAAATCGGTATATTTCTGCAGCAATTGTGGTTATGAGTCACCTAAATGGATGGGTAAATGTCCGGCTTGTGGTGAGTGGTCGACATTTGTTGAAGAACTTATCCGCAAAAATGCAGTTACAGCTCAAGAGGATACGCGTTCATTCAGTGATATCAAGAGCAAACCCATGCCTCTGAAAGATATAAAAGCCGATGAGGAGCAAAGGATTGATATGATGGATGAGGAGCTGAATCGTGTGCTGGGTGGTGGGTTGGTGCCTGCATCAGTAATATTGATTGGTGGTGAACCGGGCATAGGAAAATCTACATTGGTACTGCAGACAATACTTAAGCTCAAAGGTGCACGCTCTCTGTATGTCTCCGGAGAAGAGAGTGCCCGCCAGTTGAAGCTGAGAGCTGACAGGTTATCTATTGAAAATGACAACTGTCTGTTGCTTTGTGAGACTAATCTTGATGATATTTTCAAACATGTAAAGGATGTTGCTCCTCAGCTACTTATTATTGATTCTATACAGACTATATTTACCGAGTCGCTTGAATCCTCACCAGGTAGCATTTCTCAAGTTCGCGAATGTGCGTCTCTGCTGTTGAAGTACGCTAAACAAAGCGGTACCCCGGTTTTGCTTGTGGGGCATATCACGAAAGATGGCAGCATAGCAGGTCCAAAGATTCTGGAGCACATCGTTGATGCTGTATTGCAGTTTGAAGGTGATCAGCATTACATGTACCGAATACTACGTGGAATAAAAAACCGTTATGGAAGTACAGCCGAACTGGGAATTTATGAGATGAATCAATCGGGTTTGCGAGAGGTTAGTAATCCATCGGAATTACTGCTAACGCGTAATAATGATGAACTTAGCGGGGTAGCCATTTCAGCTGCAATTGAGGGAATACGCCCTTTCCTGATAGAGACACAGTCTCTTGTAAGCACGGCCGCTTATGGAACTCCTCAGCGCTCTACAACAGGCTTTGATGCCAGACGATTAAACATGCTGCTTGCTGTTCTTGAAAAGAGAGCAGGCTTTAAGCTGGCTCAGAAGGATGTTTTCCTGAATATCGCCGGAGGATTAAGAGTCAATGATCCCGGGATGGATTTGGCAGTGATAAGTGCAGTACTCTCATCCAGTCTGGATATATCCATCGACAACGATACCTGTCTGTGCGGTGAGGTTGGATTATCAGGTGAAATACGTCCAGTCAACAGAATTGAACAGCGTGTTCAGGAAGCTGATAAGCTTGGATTTTCACGTATACTCGTTCCACACAATAACCTGAAGGGCTTTAACAAAAAGCTCTCAATCGAAATAAAAGAGGTGAGGAAGGTAAGTGATGCCTTCAGGATGCTTTTTTCATAGATAATTATCCCCTAACCTTTTTGTAACTAAAAAAAATATCTTATATTTGCATCCTCAATTGAGAAAACGGTACCTTGGCCGAGTGGTTAGGCGTCGGTCTGCAAAACCGGTTACGGCGGTTCAAATCCGCCAGGTACCTCAAACATCTTTATCTTTCTTGAATACTTCGGAAACACTGGCGAAGTTCTCTTTCCATGATTTTGAAACGTCATCAAAAAAACTTCCTGCACTTTCTTTAATCACATCCCACTTAGAATCGGCAATACTCTCGTATTCATCTAGTCTTGAGGATAGTTTGTCTCTTATTCCCTTTAAATTATCCAGCTGTTCACGGTACTCCTCTTTTGCATCATCAGCAATGTCATCTGCTTTCTGCTCGAGCTTGTCAATGTATTCCTTCAATTCATCAAGCACTTTGTGAGTTTTCTGTTTAAATTCTTCTTTTTTCATAAAATGTGTTTTATAGTTCAACGTATTATGTAAAACATTTTTTTTGTAGGATTGGTTCATTATATCATTTTTATTAAAACAGCATAAAATATTCTATATAGAGTAGCATTATGATACCGAAATCATTGAAAATACGTATCTTTGCAACTTATTTATTGAAAATTAATTATGCTGAATATTGTTATTTTTGGAGCCCCGGGCTCAGGTAAGGGAACACAGAGTACAAAACTTGCCGAAAAGTATGGACTAGAGCATGTTTCAACAGGAGACATGTTGAGAGCTGAGATAAAAGCTAAAACAGAGTTTGGGAAAAAAGCTGATTCATATATTTCTAAAGGTCATTTGATTCCGGATGAAGTAATGATTGGTATTCTGGATGATCTTATGAAGAAAAGGAACGGAGTCAAAGGTTTTATATTTGATGGTTTCCCCAGAACACTAGCGCAAGGTAAGGCATTGGATGAAATGCTTGAGAAATATGGTGAGAAAGTGTCTGTGGTACTCAGTCTTGAGGTTGAAGAGGAAGAACTTGTAAACCGTATACTCAAAAGAGGAGAGATCTCTGGCCGTTCTGATGACAACAGGGAAACTGTTGAATCAAGATTAAATGTCTATTACAATCAGACTGAACCTTTAAAGAACTTCTACAACGAAAAGTTTAAGCTTGTAAGAATACCGGGACAGGGTAGCATAGATGAAATATTTGATTCAATTGTTACTGTCGTAGACAGAATAATTGTTTGAAAAGGTAGAAAATAATATAATATAGGAATTTAGAATATATAGTGAAATGGCGGAAACAAACTTTGTAGATTACGTAAAGATATTTTGTCGCTCTGGAAAGGGCGGCCGCGGATCTGCGCATTTCCGCCGTGAGAAATATGTTCCTAAAGGCGGACCTGATGGTGGTGATGGCGGTGAAGGCGGTAGTATAATTTTGCGTGGAAACCGTAACTTCTGGACTTTACTGCATTTGCGATATCAACGCCATATCTTTGCAGGGCACGGAGAGTCGGGTTCAGGTGCTCAGCGTTCTGGTAAAAAAGGGGAGTCTAAGATTATTGATGTTCCCTGTGGTACTATAGCTTATGATGCTCACACCGGCGAGTTTCTGTGTGATATAACAGAAGACGGACAGGAGGTAACACTCCTGAAAGGTGGACGTGGAGGTTTAGGTAATCAGCATTTTAAGACATCAACCAATCAGGCGCCACGCTATGCTCAACCGGGAGAACCTTACGAAGAACGATGGGTAATACTTGAGCTGAAGCTGCTGGCGGATGTGGGGCTTGTCGGCTTCCCCAATGCAGGCAAATCAACTCTTCTGTCAGTTGTGTCTGCAGCAAAACCCAAGATAGACAACTATCCTTTCACAACGCTTGAGCCAAACCTTGGTATCGTTGATTACCGTGATGGTAAATCTTTCGTGATGGCTGATATACCCGGCATAATTGAAGGGGCAAGTGAAGGCAAAGGACTTGGTCTTCGTTTTCTGCGTCATATTGAAAGAAACTCACTGCTGCTTTTTGTAATCCCCGCTGACAGTAATGATATAAAAGAGGAGTACTTCATCCTGTTGAATGAACTCAAAAAGTACAATCCTGAACTACTGGACAAGACTCATCTGCTTGCAATCTCAAAGTCGGATATGCTCGATGAGGAGCTTATTAATGCAATTACGGATGAGTTACCAGAATTACCCTATATGTTTATCTCATCTGTAACAGGTTTCGGTATAACAGCACTTAAAGATCTTTTATGGAGAGAGCTTAATTCTTCAGATTACATACCCAAATCCGCAGCACGGGAGGATCTTATTCACCGCAATCTGGATGTAACACAACTGGATTTTGAACCTGAAGAAGATTTTCAGGATGACAGTGAGGATGATTTAAACTATGACGAAGAAGAATTTTAGTCATGAAAAAACATCCACAGTATAACAATTTACTGCTGTTTGAGCTGCTTGATAAGGAGAAGGATATAATACATTTCTCAACTACCAGGGTTGGAGGTGTAAGTAATGGCACCTATTCTTCTTTCAATATGGGTAATTTCTCTGACGACAGCCCCCTTAATATTCATGAAAACAGAAATATTCTCGCAAGAATGTTTTATATGAATACTGATAAATTCATTATTCCTCATCAAACACACGGAACAAGAGTTCTTAAGATTGATGAAGAGTTTATGGATTTAGATTCAGCTTCTGCCATAGAAATTATGTATGGTGTTGATGCAACTGTTTCGAATCTGAAAGGACTGTTTTTATGCGCAACTACAGCCGATTGTGTGCCAATTATCATTTATGACAAAGTAAAAGAGGCTATTGCAGCAATTCATGCAGGCTGGAAAGGCACATCAGGACGAATAGTTGAAAATACAATAGTTGAGATGCAGAAGCAGTACGACTCCATTACAGGAGATATGATTGCCTGTATAGGTCCGTCAATCAGTGTTGCTCGCTATGAAGTGGGAGATGAGGTTGCCGATCTGTTTATAAAGGAAGGTTTTAATATATCAGATCCGGAGTTAGGTTTCAGGAATAAGACAACATCCAAATATCATCTTAACCTTAAAGAGATAAACAAAAGAGAGCTTCTCAGGCTTGGTGTCATCAATGATAATATTGAAATGACCGATATGTGTACTTACGATATGCAGGACCTATTCTTTTCAGCACGCCGGCAAACTGTCCACTCCGGCAGAATGCTCACCGGCATTATGATGAAAGACAACTAATCACAGACATAAAAAAGGGAACGGATTTTTTATTATCCACTCCCTTTTAGCATAATTATTAATAATTGACAGTATATACCGAAAGATTGCTTTCAATTAATAACGTGCGCTAACAACGTCCCAATCTATAATCTTCCATATTTCTTTCAGGTGATCAGCACGACGATTTTGGTAATCCAGGTAATATGAATGTTCCCATACGTCGAAACCAAGAATTGGAGTCAACCCTTTTGTAACAGGGTTACCGGCATTGCTTTCCTTTTCTATGGAAAGTTTACCGCTCGCATCCTTTGCCAGCCATACCCAGCCTGAACCAAATACGGAAGCTCCGGCAGCATTAAATTCCTCTTTAAATTTATCAAAAGAGCCATATTGCTCATTAATTGCATCCGCAAGCTTACCCTTTGGATTACCACCTCCATCTTTCTTAAATGAAGTAAAGTACAGGTTATGATTAAGCACCTGACCGGCGTTGTTAAAGATAGCTCCATCGCTTCCCTTTACTACTGTTTCAAGATCAGCATCTTCAAATTTCGTGCCTACAACAAGTTTGTTCAAGTTGTCAACGTAAGCCTGATGATGTTTGCCATAGTGGAGCTCAACTGTTTGTTTACTTATAACCGGCTCTAAAGCATCGGTTGCATAGGGTAATGCTACTTTTTCAAATTTCATATTTATTTCGTTTTTAGAGTTATTATTTTCATTGTTCTTTGCGTTTGAGCTGTTGCAACTTGTCAATACTACTGCAATAATGCTCAATAATAGGTAATAATGAACTTTTTTCATATTTCCGTTATTTGTTTATTCTTTAAATTATAACGATTGACTAAAATTATTGTTCGATACCATTCAGGATGCTATTTTATATTTTCATAAATCATATAAAACGAAAAAAGCTTGAGCGTTAATACTCAAGCTTTTGTGGTCTTTTTATGTTAATTATTAAATTTGTCTATCTTTTGTAGTCTTTATTTATGATTTCTCTTCCACAGCAGGCTCGTTGTCTTCGATGTCTTCGATATCGTCATCACTAACCTTATCAGATACCTTATCAGACTTATGCTCTGTATGGATAAATATATTATCCCCTGAACCAACCGGTTTCAACGAAGGTATCTGATTATCATCATCAGCTTTATTGTTTTCCAGAATCTCTTCAGAGCGTGAAACCCAAGGTCTTTTACCGAAGATGTGCTCCAGGTCATTTGCATATATTATCTCCCTTTCCAGAAGAATTTTAGCCAGCTCATTATGACCTTTAGACTTTTCTGTCAGAATCTGTTTAGCGCGATCATACTGCTCAGCAATCATAGCCTTTACCTCAGAGTCAATCATTTTTGCTGTCTCATCACTGTAAGGTTTAGAGAACGGATACTCCTGACCGGAAGAATCGTAATAGCTTATATTAGGTAGTTTCTCACTCATACCCATATAGGTAATCATGGCATAAGCCTGTTTAGTCACCCTTTCCAAGTCATTCATTGCACCAGACGAAATCTGTCCGATGAAGAGTTCTTCAGCAGCACGCCCACCCAGCAGAGCACACATCTCATCAAGCATCTGCTCTTTGGTTGTAATCTGTCGTTCTTCAGGCAGATACCATGCAGCACCCAGCGCTTTACCCCTGGGAACAATTGTCACCTTCACCAAAGGATTAGCATGTTCAAGAAACCAGCTCAGCGAAGCATGACCTGCTTCATGTATAGCAATAGATTTTTTCTCATCCTGAGTTATGATCTTGTTCTTCTTTTCGAGTCCGCCCACTATACGGTCCACAGCACTCATAAAGTCATCCCTCTGTACGAATTTCTTTTTATTTCGCGCTGCAATAAGTGCAGCTTCATTACAAACATTAGCAATATCAGCACCCGAGAATCCGGGAGTCTGACGGGCAAGAAACTCAACATCTATCGATTCATCAATTTTTATCGGGCGAAGGTGTACTTTAAATATCTCCTTACGATCATTCAAATCAGGAAGCTCAACATATATTTGTCTGTCAAACCTGCCCGCACGCAGTAAAGCCTTATCCAGTACATCAGCTCGGTTGGTTGCTGCAAGAATTATCACACCGCTGTTTGAACCGAAACCATCCATCTCAGTGAGAAGTTGGTTAAGAGTATTCTCCCGTTCATCGTTAGACCCGAAATTGTTGTTCTTGCCTCTGGCTCTTCCAACAGCATCAATCTCATCAATAAACACAATACATGGAGCTTTCTCTTTTGCCTGTCTGAACAGATCACGTACGCGTGATGCGCCAACACCCACAAACATCTCAACGAAGTCAGAACCCGATATTGAGAAGAAAGGCACATTTGCCTCACCTGCAACCGCCTTGGCAAGCAGTGTCTTGCCTGTTCCGGGAGGACCAACAAGCAGTGCTCCCTTAGGTATTTTACCCCCAAGGTTTGTATATTGATTAGGACTCTTCAGGAATTCTACAATCTCTTGTACTTCCTCTTTTGCTTCGGAAAGTCCCGCAACATCCTTAAAGGTCACTTTCTGACTTGAATCACGGTCGAACAGCTGTGCTTTTGATTTCCCTACATTAAAAACACCGCCGCC
>DHCC01000001.1:38515-40486 GCA_002398875.1 Bacteroidales bacterium UBA4912
AATGTCAGTAAAATACCCCATAATTCGGAAGTTGTGTCAAAACGTACCTGTATATCGTACTCCTTTTCTGTTTTAACGCTGTCGATAAACTCAGAAATGGCATCGGGTGAAGGACCCTTTACCAATATTACAGGCGTTCTTCCGGCTCTTACTGATTCTCCGAAAACATAGTTAGCCGATTCTTCCCTTACGATAGCTTCGGCAGTCTCCTTATTATTATAAATAACAACACTCTCTATGCGGTTATCCCTGACATAATCCTGAAATTCTGACCATGTGACCTCTTTAACAGTATTATCCTGTCCGAAGAACCACATACCCATAAGAATTGCCAAAACTATTGCATATACCCAGTAGGGGTTGAAAGGCCGTTTTGGATTAGTGCCACCTAGTTTAGGACGCATGGTAGGCTGTTTGTCTTTTTGATTATTTTGATTGTTGCTGCTCATTTAGTTAATAGCTCTTTAATTGAATTTTTAGAGTGCTTGCGTTATAATTAACAATTTCTCATGAAATAAGTTTTTTAGTCTAGATTGGGGATACGTTCTGAGTGTGCATCTCCCCAAAGCAGATCTAAATTGTAATAACTCCTTAGCTCAGGAAGAAAAATATGAACTATCACATCACCATAGTCTATTCCTATCCACTCGGATTGTTGTTTTCCCTGTATCCGGATAGGGTATTCATTAGTGTTCTCTTTTACTACTTTCTCTATGGATTCGGCAAGAGCTGATACTTGGGTAGGAGAATTACCTTCACATATTACAAAATAGTCACATATAGCTCCGGTGATGCCTTTCAAGTTTATTGTATTAATGTTTTTTCCTTTTTTTTCTTGAATTCCTTCAATAATATTCTCTAATAATAAGCTTTTTTCTGCCATTCTTTATTTTAAGTGAGTTAATACTACAAATATAGGTTGTTTTTTCTGAAATCGATATAAAAAAATTCAACAACCTTGTCTCTGATAATATTAATAACAAAAAGAGTGCCAAATAAAAAAGCCGGAGGAGACAACAACTGTCCACTCCGGCATTATTCAATTAAATGCAAAATCTACAAAGTCTGTAACTGCAGATTTCTCCATAATACTTTTATGCCGCCCCCGTCGTGAATTTGCAGGGCTATGCGACCTTGGGCATTACCAATCTTCTCATCAGTCAGGTCCACCATCTCTTCACTGTTGAGGTAAGTCTTCACGTTATCACCCTGTACAACAATACGCAATGTGTTCCATTCACCCTCTTTAAGGATCTCCTCTTTCTCATCAGGAATCTGCACAAGCCATCCGCGACCGTAAGATTCATATATCCCGCCCGTGTCATTACCTTTAGGGGCTACTTCAACCTGCCATCCGTTTACAATTGCTCCCGGCTCTACAAAAGAACGGATAAACACTCCTGAATTACCGTCAGCCTCCTGCTTGAATTCAACTGTCAGGTCAAAATCATCATAATATTCACGTGTTGCAAGATAGCCATACAGCTTATCCGGACCACTTTCGCAAACAAGCAGGCTGTCTTCCACATACCATTTCTCGGTACCGTAAACTTCCCAGCCATGCAGGTCTGTTCCGTTGAAAAGAGTAACCTCTTTTGTCTTACGCGGCAATTCTTTAATCTTCACATTTCTGAACCAGGCTGCCGAACCGTGGTCCTGCAGACAGATAGCACCCTTTCTTGCCAATCCATACTCAGGTGCGTTCTCCCACTTACCGCTGTTTTTACGCTCAAACCAGTCGTCGGTCCATGCTTCAAACTCAACAACCTTCTCCCCGTTTAGCCAGTGCTCAACATGCCCGTTGTCAAAAACAATCTTAGAGGTGTTCCACTCACCTGCAGGCTTCATAACAGTCTTCTCAGGGTCAGTGGTGTACATAGCATAGTCAGCAGCTGTTTTTTGCCAATCCTCCAGAGGATCAGGGAAGTTAGCCTCGTCAATAAGCTGATATTCAGGTCCTGTTACGTAGGG
>DHCC01000094.1 GCA_002398875.1 Bacteroidales bacterium UBA4912
TGTCCCAATGTAATGTTCATCCAGCCTATATGGTTGACTTCTACGCCAGAGCAAAAAACAATTTTTATAACACTCCTTTTGATGGCTAATCATGCAGACAATGAATGGGAATTTAAAGGAGAAAGATATGTCTGTAAGCCAGGACAATTTATTACATCCTTAGAAAGAATTGCAGAGAAATCAGGTAAAGGTATATCTATACAAAATGTAAGGACTGCATTAAAAAGATTTGAGAAATACGAATTTCTAACAAACAAGTCAACAAGCCAAAATAGACTTATAACCATTTGTAATTGGGGCGTTTATCAAGTTGGGAAAAACGAGCTTAACAAAGGAGCTAACAAACGACTTACAAACGACCCACATACAGCTAACAATCAACTAACAACTAACAAGAATGATAAGAACAATAAGAATGAGAATAAGTCTATATACGATTTTGACTCATTTTGGAATGACTATGATAAAAAAGTCGATAAAAAGAAGGTAGAACATATTTGGAATAAGATATCTGAATCAAATAAGGGGAAAATAAAAAAACATATCCCATTATACAAGATGTCCCAGCCTAATAAGCAGTATAGAAAAAATCCTCAAACCTACCTTAATAACGAGAGCTGGAACGATGAAATATTCGATTCAGATAATGACAAACTAAATAAAAACAATGTATATGATTGCTAATAAAATACCACCACAAGTTCTGGAAATAGAGGAAGCTGTATTGTCTGCTATCCTTTTAAATGGGAAAGTTTTGGATAAAATAGCTCTTTGCCCGGAAGACTTCTATTCCACAGTTCATCAGCAAATATTCAAAGTGCTTATTAGTTTGAAAAGCTCGCAAAAACCAATAGATGTACTAACTGTAATAGAGGAACTTCAACGTATGAAAAGCCTCGACAAAGCAGGAGGATTAGGAAAGATTGTAGAGATTTCTGATAAAGTTTCTTCTGCTGCTCATGTTGAATACCATGCTGCTATCATTAAGCAGAAATCAATAGCCAGACAGCTCATTAATCAGTCAAACGAAGTACTAAGAAAAGCATTTGATGAAAGTGTAGATGTACAAGATACAATGGAGTATATAGAAAAGAATCTAACTGAGATTAAATCAGGCAACTCTGCGGCTGATTATATGACTGCTAAAGAATCAATAAGTAAAACTCTTGAGTATCTTATCGGAGTTCAGGAAAGGAAAAATAGAGGAGAGTCAGTTGCTATACCAACAGGACTTAATGAGCTTGATAGGATTTTTAATGGTGGATGGACTGCTCCGGACCTTATTATCTTAGGTGGAAGACCGGGAATGGGTAAAACACAGTTTGCTTTGCATTTTGCAAAAGCTGCTGCTAATAGCAACAAGCACTGTCTATTCATTTCAATAGATATGATTGCAGAGCAATTAATAATGCGAATACTAACAGAGGATGAGAGAGTAAACTTACATGATATGAAAAGCGGACAGCTATCTGAAGAAAGTTGGAAGGCTATTGATGAAACAGTATCTCAATTTGAAAACAGCTCTTTATACATAGCAGATGATCATAACATAAGAAGCTTGAGAAATATAAAATCACTGGCAAGGAAACTTAGTAGACAAAATAAATTAGACCTACTTGTAATTGATTACTTGCAACTTATAAAGACAGAGCAAGCATTCGGGACAAGGGATTTAGAAATTGGTCACATTACAGGTGAGCTGAAAAATCTGGCTAAGGAGTTGAGCATACCTGTGATATTGCTTGCACAGCTAAGTAGACCACCTAAAGGAGTTAAGGTGCAAATACCTGTGTTATCTGACCTTAGAGAAAGCGGTAACATTGAACAAGATGCAGACAAAGTGATATTTCCTCATAGACCCTCTTATTATGATCAGCAGGCTGTTGACTCCAATTGCAATAGCTGGGAAAATAGAGGTGTTCTTATTATAGGGAAAAACAGGGAAGGTATGAAAGATGAAAGGGTTTACTTCAAAACTGACAATCGATTTAAAAAGATATGGGATGATAACAACCAACATGAGGGAACTCCTTTTTAGTTAGGCAATAAGTCATCATAGCAATAAAACAACCAGTAGCAGGGGGCAGCTTAGTATTAAGCAGACCCTTGCTCTTTTAAGAATTACACTCTCACAACCGTTATGTCAAACTCCTTACACAGCCTTTTTTCCTGATAAACTTCAGCTATATCGTAGCGACCATTTGTCTTTTGCCAAATATCAAGTCCACGACCAAGGATTATTTTCCAGCCGTTATTCATCTCGATGCAGCGGTCGTGTAGAGTTTCACTAAAAGTGTATTTAAGTGTTATACCTAATGATTCAAGAGAGTCTGCAAGCTCTTCAAAAGCCAATCGAGAGCTTTCAAGGAACTCTTCATCATTAAAGGTTACAAGTTCAATAGTTATCTCCTCATCTTCCTGTTTTAGCTCTGTAATCAAGCGACACAGCTCTGCAAAGTTACGAATCTGATAAGGGAGTCTTACATAAGGATCTCTAATAATATATTCAGTTGCTCCAATCAAATAATCTCCAAACAAGCCTTTATAGCTTATTTTAGATTGATTATCCCTTATACTAATATGGAAGCCTTCCAGACGTTTTTCTTTTGATACTACTGACTCTGTACCGATAGAAGAAAAAGAGCTCTCTGTATTTGTTTGCAACTGTCGTTTAGCCAAAGGCAATATATCCAGCTTAGCATCACCATACTCCATCACCTCAAGAGTTTCTATCTGAGTCACTTTACCATCTCCTGTCCTGTATTCAAACTCAACCGGGTCATCGTTGAAAGTCTCATCCATTTTACGAAGTTGATCTTTTACACGCTTACGGCATTCAATAGCGAAATCTATAAGCACCTTAGCCTCCTTCTCACTAAACTCACCATGAGGATAAATAAGCTTTACAAGACCGGAGAAAGTCTTCTCTATGCTCATTTTGTCACGAGTGGTAATAGTAGAAGAGAGTTCAAAATATTTTTTATACGATTTAGTATAGTCCTCTTTCCTCAATGTTTTAAGTATCTCAGCAAGGTAATCCACTATAAATCCAAAGTCATCGGTAAACATCTCATTACGCAGTTTCTTAGTCTCCCACCCTGGCAGATAAGCATGCACTCTATCAAGGAAAGCAGTATCATAATAATCCTTTGGCAGAGCATCAAACAGGTCTGTGTGCTTCAGCATGTGAGGCACAGAGTGATTAGTGTTACCTACCATAACAATTGAGGCTTCAGCTTGCATAACATGAGTGCCACGAGAAAACGACTTGTTTGCCATATAGTTCTTCATTATATCAACCAGCCCTGTATCAGTACGTTTTGATTTGCCGGCAAATTCATCAAGAGCCACAACATCCCAATAGCCCACCAAACCAATCTCACCGTTACTGTTATTTACAAACAGCTTAGCTTTAGATACCTCACCCCCTGAAATCAGAATACCATGAGGAGAAAACTCTGTAAAGACATGCGACTTACCTGTACCTTTAGGTCCCAGTTCAATCAGATTATAATTGTTCTCGCAAAAAGGCACCAATCGAGCTATCTGCAGTAATTTAGACCTGTTAGTAAACTCTTCCGGATTCAAGCCCATTGTCTGCAAAAGCAGGTCTAACCACTCATCGGTAGTAAAACTCTTTCTTATCTCTTTATAATCATCCAGATCAACAGAGGATATCTGTATGGGCTTCAACTGATCTACATTCCAAGGAGAAGTATCTCTACCCTCTACAGGCTGATAGCTCATGGTAATAATAGCCCATACACCCTCTGAAAGTAGTTTAGGATAAGACTTTATAAACTCACTAAGAATTGGAATTTTGTTTAAACCGAGGTTGGCAAAATAAGCCTCATAGCGGTCCAGCTTATCATTTAGCTTAACCGAAACTTTATCAATAATCCTGTGAGAGCCTTTCTCTTTAATAGTAGCTTTAATCAGCTGTGCTTCATCACGATGTACAAAGTGACTGCTGATTATATTCTTAACCATCTTTATACCCTCTTCAATAGTATCTGTGTCATCTGTAGCACAATATTGACCAAGAAGATACTCAAGAACATAAGTAGGCACACTCGCATTCCCTTTTATTCTGTTAGTAAGGTCTTTCCTTACTACTCTACCCGGATAAAGGTCATTCAACTTTTTATTCAATACACTCATACAAACACAAGATTAAAACTCATCAAAATCATTATCCATCAACAACGATAATCTGTAAGGAAACTTGCTTATCTGAATCCACTTGTCAGACTTTTCCACCTTCTCTTCAAGCACCAGATAAACATTAGTACTTCTCTTTAAAGGTGTAGATATGGTAAACCTGTTATTAACCTCTCTCTCTTCAGTTCTATCATTCGTAAGATCGAAGGTAAAGGTAAAGGAATCGCTAATAACCGTTTTCTCATTGTTCTCAATCAATGCAAAGTAAGCTTTCACTGTACGAGCTACAAACCTCTCGCTCACAGCCTGCATCTGATAAAACTTCACAGTATGAATATTTGTAGTAATCCTGTTGTTAGACTTATTGAGAATATCCACATCAACTTTAGAAATAGTATCAACCCTTTCCTTCGATACTAAAAGCAATGGAACAACTGTTTCCTGCAAAGTAGCGCCACCATGTACATATCTGCTTCCGGAACCTTGTTTCCTTAATCTCTGCATCCCTTTGGCAATCAAAACCTCCTTGTCGGAATCAATATTAAGTTCCCTTGCATTAAGCTTAAATACATTTTGGTTATGTTCCAGATTACTGCCAATAAAATATCTACGTGTACCTTTATCAATATCACCAATTATTTGGGCATCAGAAAAGTCACTCTCTTCAAGCACTTCATTCTGATAAATAAAGCCATGGTCGGCAGTAATAATCATATTCGTGCCATTCATATTAGCTATCTTCTTAACTACATCCATCAAAAAAGCAATCTCCTCTTTAGAAGCCTCAATCACCTTATCTTCAGAAGTAGAATCATCACCTATATCATCTATACGGTTATGATAAACATAAATCAAATCATGGTCTTGAATCAGTCGTTGCGCCTCTTCTCCTCTGGTATTCAAATGCATCAGATTCTCAGCTAAAACTGCCGTTGATCTGTATCCGCTGTTCTGCTGAAGAATCTTTATTCTGTTAGGAGTTCCCAAGCTGCTAATGCCATCAACAATAACAGTTTCACCATCTCCAAAACTCAAAGACTTATGTGGTAGCAAAGATGCCATTCCAAGTTGCGTATAAGAAGGTAGGTTTGTAACCTGATAATGCAGTTTTGATGTAAACCTGTTCTCCTCATTAAGTTTATCATTCAATATCTTACCACACTCATACCTGAAACCATCAGAGATGATTATAAAAAGCTTAGAGTTAGGCTTGCTATTAAAATACCTCCTAACCACCCTTTCAAAGAAGTTAGACTGAGCAAGCTCTCCTTTATACCATCCCTCGTTTCTATCAATAAACTTTTGCCACTTGTTGCTAAGATTAAACAACCAGCTGTTTGAGTAAATCTTATGCACCCATTCGTATAATGATGATAGTACTCTATTTTGTTTAACCTCCCTATAATACTGTATAAACTCCCTGTAATACTGATCTATGATATACCACTTAGTGGTATACTGTTTAAAACCGTCATTATAATCTTTAACCTCAATGTCTTCGTGTCTTTTTACACCCTCAATCAACCTTAAACCTGTTTCCAGAGCGTTATAAAAAGCAGAGTACTCAGAAACCCAAAACTTAGACTGCCTCTTCTTAATAATCTTTTCCAGTTCATATAAACTAATTGAACCGGATACTATCCTCTCAGCCAATTCTATAATTATCTGCTTGTCGATACTTTCAAAGGTGTCATCATCTACAATCTTTGTAAGAGTCAGTTTATCCAAAAGCTCTTTGATTCTAAGGTCTTTTTCAACCCTTTTACTCAGCTCCCTGAATGCATCTTCAAAACTCTTTTTATCCTTCCATTTAGACACCAAAACCTCTGCATTGTGATTTACATTAGCTTTGTCGGAAAGAGGTGAAAAATCCTTTTGAAACATCTCCAGCAAGAGGTTGTAAATAGAAACACCTTTGCTCTCATATTCATACTGAAGTTTCACCTCATCCCAAAATATATTCTGTAACCCAAATCTATTAAGCTCTTTTTCTTTATCATCCGATTTGTCAAAAGCAAACAGCTCTGCATATTCGGTTACCAAGTCATTAAGAATGATAGATTCTGCATCAAGAACAACCTGTACTAATCGTAGCGATAGCTCATGTTCACCGTCATTCTCCTGTTTAACCTGATTGAAATGTTTTATCCGCTCTTTAGATTTAAAAAACTCCAAGTGTGGTTTAAGCCAAGCTCTAAGTGATATGGATAAATCAAGCTCCTGTAGAATCATAGCCTCACGATCAGTATGGAAAAGGTAGTTTGAAAGCTCCAGATCAAGCAACCAGTTATCCTCTATTTCAGGACGAGCGAAAGGAATATAAAGCAGAAACCTCTCATCAGGCTTCTCAATATTGATCAATTGCTTTACAGCAAACTCATTATTATTCACCGTCACCTTGTTTATGCCAGTAAGCTCAAGAGACTCCCAATCATCACGGAAATCCTCTGTTTCATCATACCAAATAATCACCTTATGATGCTCAAACAGTCTTGATAAACTATCATGAATTCTACTCATAACATTAATCCCTTATTAAACTTGTATCAATCCAATCAAACTTCCTAACTTTTTTCTTGGCATCTTTATCATTTAACCCTGCCACCTTAGCCACCGCACTACCCATTTTATTATAATTCACCAGCACCCCATCATCAAGGTCAATCCCTACACGCTCTGTTGCTAATGGATAAAGAATCTCCTGCTCGTACTCCTTACAATCGTTAAGCATGATATCAATCTTTTCAATCTCCTTTCGAGCCCTGTTCTGATCAACAGTACTGCCCGAAACCTCTATATGCTCCAGATGCTTTCTTTGCCTTTCGAGCTTATCTATAAATTCCCTCAGGTAGGAATTTAAAATCCTGCTTACAGTATCAGGAGTATATCGATGCATATAAATCAGAACATTAAAATGACCCTTAGGTGAAGAAAACATCCAGTAAATAGGACGCTTTTTGTACCTTTTAATATGATCCTTATAAAAATCTCTTGTAAAATACCTGCGAATATCCTTACCAAGCGATTCCTCTACAAATCTTAAGTTCTCATGGAAATTCTCCTCTCCAAAGCTTGCTTTCAGGAATGTGTTAAACTTCTCAACAATATCATCGGCAAACCACTCTTCATCAAGAACTGGAATAACATTATCCTCATCTGGAATAAAGCTAACCTCATCTTCTGACTTCTCAATCTTATCGAAATAATCCTGCAACGTCTCTCCCTGATTCGCTAAGATTAATCCTTCCTTATCCAATGAGTAGCGACCGAACATGCAGCCCACGGCATAACTTACAAACTGTGCAAACACCTCATCGGCATGGAACACCAGCTCGCCGTTCTCAATGGAGGTCTCCTCCTGCAGGATGGTGATCTCTTCCAGTGGCACGTCGGGTGTCAGCTCATCCTGTAGGTCGTAGATCCCGATGAACTGCCGGTTGAGTTCTTCTTCGTTGTGGTGAAGCTGGAAGAACATGCGTCTCCACTCTGATTTGTATGCCTCATAGCAATCCTTCAACAAGTTACTGTCGGTTGGCATTTTTTCTATTTCTGATATTTCATTTCGATCTTCTTCGCTAAGCAAATCGATATCTGCACAGTTCTGACCGCAATTTGATTTGCAACGAATCAGCTCGTTTTGTTGGAAATCCCAGGAGGTCTCGCGGGAGTCCCAGTCGGTTTTGGAAATTTTTATACAGCAAGATACAATATCAAAAATTAAAAGTATATGATTATCATTTTGTATTATTGGAATTTCTTCCATATTACCTGAAGTAAAACTTAGAGTAGAGTTAATGATTGCTTTAAAATTATTGAAAGGCTTTGTATTAGAAAAACCAAGATAATAAAATAACTGTTTGGTATTGTCAAAAAAAGCTGTAGGACCTTTATGACCAAACAAAATTCCAAATGGAGTATATCTTGTTGAGATACCCCCAGTATTTATTTCTGACCAGGTTATACCAGGTTTAAAGAATAATTCTTTCTCGTTTAATTTACTGTTGTTAAATAATGTATCAAAACTGTTTAAATTGACAATATAATTAAAGTTACCAAACCATTTTCTTTTTCCCCCCCCCTTATTTAAAGGATAAAAAGGAACAATTTGATAATTAATCTCTGAGAATTCTCTACAATTAAATCCAATAGCACCTAAACATGTTTCATGCCAGTACTTCAAAAAACGAATATCGTTTCCAGTAAGTATACCATGTCTTGCTTTCAATATTGAATTACTCTTATCACATGTAAAAGTATTTATCACTTTATCACTTACCCAATATCCAATTTGACTTCCCGGAATTTTCTCGAAATCTTTTTGGTTGGCAGTATAAAACCAACCGCATTGGGGATTCTGAATGGCTTCGAGGGTTTTATTTCGTTTCAACTCAGAGTTTTCATATTCCACCAAACGGATGTACGATCCC
>DHCC01000044.1:0-3818 GCA_002398875.1 Bacteroidales bacterium UBA4912
AATACGATTAAAACATGCGCTAAGACCCGAAATGGAGTTCGAATTAATATAATATTCTAATGATTTACTGTAATATATATATGCTGAATCATAATTAATCATATTTTCGTAAGCATGTCCTATGAGTTGTTTATTTTCTGCTTGACCTTCAATATTATTATTTTTTAAATTCAATTGAAGTGCTTCTTTAAAGTATTTCAAAGCTTCACCGGGTTCATTTAAATTTAAATAGATTGTTCCAAGTCCTGTCAAAATTTGAGCTTTATATAAATCAGCATTATAAACATCATTTGCCGGGAGTTGTTTTAACAAGTTTAGTGCCTTAAAGTAGTATTTTGCAGATTCACTGTAGGCAGAAATTTGATTATAATCTGTTGATAATACGATCAACGCTTTAATAATATGAATTGTATCATTGAAAGTAAATGCTGCCTCAAGATAGTTTTCGTGATTTTCTATTGCTTTCGAAAAGTTCTGATTTGTCATGTAGTATTGTCCGGTTTTCTCATAAATCATCATTTCAGCATAGAAATCGCCTGATGTTTTTGCCAGATTTAAATAGTGAGCCAGTGCTAAAGTATCTTTTGATATACTTTTTACTAATGAATCAATGGAAGAAAAATTATTGTTGTTCTTTAAATTTGTCGAAACAATACTTCCGTAGTTCTTGTTGCAGGCAATCAGAAGAAATATTACTAAACAGCTAAACACTAAAATCCTGATAAATGTGTTTATTTTATTAAATATATTGAATATTTCTAATAAAAGATATTGCATAAAAGACGCTAAGTTGTAATTTAAGGACAGTATTGTGTGATACTTATGCTTTTGGTTAATTATAATTTTATCCATTATACTGCGATTTTGGGCTGCTAAGATAATAATAAAAAATTAAAATTGAACAAAAAAGAAATTAAAATTACAAATAAGCGACATATTTTTGTGTATAATTTTACAAATTCGGACTTTTTTTTACGACTATATACTTAAGTATACTTTTCCAAACACTATTTAAAACCTAAATTGATAAGATACTATATCTGTAGTAATAGATGTATAGATTGTAATAATCAACTATAATTTTGTGTATTGAATATTTTCTTTAAATTGACTCGGTGTCATACCTGTCTCCTTGCGAAACGATTCATAGAAAACTGATTTTGTTTTGAAACCAACTGCTACAGCTATTTCAGGCAGAGTATAACTGTTTCTTTCATCTTCATCATCTTCAAATATTTTTATCACTTCAAGGATTCTATATCTGTTGATAATTTCACTGAATCCAACCCCATGCTGGTTTATAGATTTTGAGAGATAACTTCTGTTAGTGCCGATTTCCCTTGCTGCCATATTCAAATCCAGATCAGACTGCAAATACTTTTTTTCTTTTTCCAGCCAACTGTTGAATTTATTGAATAAAATTTCAGATTTATGTTCTAAAGATATGCTATTATTGGGTTGATTTTCTGCTAACTCATCATGTTTTTTAAATATTGCGTTCACCTCTTTCTCATATTTCAGCTGAGCCAGATTTTTTTTAACTAATTCAGTTGATGTTTCTTTAACTCTTTTGCTCAGGCCTTTAACTATAAAATATGATACAATTATCATAAGTATTACAGCGATCGCTAAAATATTAATAATCCTGTTTCTTTTGTCTATTTCCTGTAATTGTACAATTTGATTATTGGCACCAACTAAAGCGTTTTGTGTATTAACAAAGTCTGCTATTCCTTTAGAGGATAGCTCTTGATATCTTTCTAAACTGTATTTAGCCGAATCTAAGTAATTATAAGCAAGTAATGGGTCTGTGGTGTGGTATCCTACTGAAAGTTCTCTGAAAGCTTCGTATTTAAGAAAAGTGTTTTCATTATTTTTAATTTTGTTAAGAGCTATCGCTGCATTTTTCTTAGCTTTATCATAATCTCCAACTGAGTTATAAATAGATGAAAGGTTTATATATGCTTCAATTTCTCTTGTATTAGACCCAAAATAATCACGATCAAGCTCTGTAACATTAACAAACATATTAATGGCGTCGTTATAATTACTGTCAAGCTTCTCTATCGTTCCAAGATAATTATAAATTGAAGCAAGTTTCTGATTATTTATATTTCCACTAATGGTTGTTAGTGCAAGATTTGCATACTTACGAGCCATGTCAGTCTGGTTCTGTAAAATATAAGTTTTTACACCTACTATGTATAAATAATACAGTTCCTCCTTGTCGTCATACTCTTTGAATGTTTTTTCAGCCTCATTTAAATTTTCAATAGCCAAATCAAAACTTCCAAGCTGAGCATAATAACTTGCAAGAAATTTTTTATTTATGGCTTCACTCTTTTTTAATTTTGCTAGTCTGTATAGTTCACTAGAGTTTTGAAGTACACGGATTGCAATTTCATAATTTTCATACAGATTCATTGTTCTCGACATTAAGCGTTGAGTTAATGCCAAAGCCCTTATGTCCTTTACTTCAGCTGATAAAAGTGGGGTTGCAATTTTCATGAATTCCTGTAATTTGTTTAGTCGGAATTCAACCAATGCCCTTATAGTATAATAATAGTATCTATCATTTTCATTCAAATAAGTACTGTCTATGTTAAGCAAGATTGTTCTTGCACTATCCTGCATGTCAGATTCACTTAAAGCAGCTGCAATAAAAATATTTTTCACCTCCTCGAAGTCTCCGGAATCTGCCATAAGATTCTTATTATTCAGAATATTTATAATTGAATCATATTCATTTTCAATAAAAAAAAGATTTATAGCTCGTTCAATTGGCTGAGGATAATTAGATCTATTTTTGATACATGACATAAAAAGGCATAAAAACATGATACACAAAAAGATATGTATGTGTTTCCCTTTAAGTTTTATAGAAGCCATGATCAATTGTATTTATTTCACAAATATAATGTAATTATATAAAATAACCAAAAATATTGTTTTTTTTGTCCTTTTTTGAATTCATTTTTAACGTTAAACCTATTTCAGGACTAGACAAACAGACACAAGTATTAGACATACCTTAGTCTTATCTTAGACATACCTCGCTCTTATATGAGCCTTATAAACTATGTAAATAAAAGAGTGAGATACATATAATGTAAAGCTCATTTTATATCAATATACAAGTGAAATTCAATTATTGGGATGGATGTTCCGTTGTATAAAAAAGTTTGAACCGATTTTGTACAGAATCAATTAATTATTATCTTTGCACTCGCAAATACAATTATACTCATTTAAAGAACTACTAAATGGCAACTAAATTAAGATTACAGAGAAGAGGACGTAAAAATCATCCTTTCTATCAAATTATTGTTGCAGATAGCAGAGCTCCACGGGATGGAAAGTATATTGAGAGGATAGGTTCATATAATCCGAACACAAATCCTGCTACAATCACTTTAGATTTCGACAGAGCTTTGTATTGGCTGCAAACAGGAGCACAACCTACTGATACGGTTAGAAATATATTATCGAACGAAGGTGTACTTATGAAAAAGCACCTATTGGGAGGTGTGACTAAAGGTGCATTTGATGAGGCTGAAGCTGAAAGACGATTTGAAGCTTGGAAAAGCAACAAATTAAAAACTGAAGAATCAGTTATCACCAAGGATGAAGAGAAAGCTCGTGCTGAAGAAAAAGCTCGCTTAGAAGCAGAGAAAAAAGTAAATAAACTACGTGCTGAAGCGTTAGCTAAAAAGAAAGCAGAGGAAGAGGCTGCCAATGCACCTGAGGTTCCGGCTGAAGAGGCCGCATCAACTGAAGAAGAAGCAGAACCTAAAGCAGAAGAAGCACCTGCAGAAGAA
>DHCC01000044.1:3986-48659 GCA_002398875.1 Bacteroidales bacterium UBA4912
GCACCTGCAGAAGAAGCACCTGCACAAGAAGAAACTCCTTCTAAAGAATAAAAGCCCTTATAAGGTAATAAAAAAGGAACAGACGCTAAATAAAAAACAACATACTCGATTAAAAAAGCCTGGTACGAATGTGCCGGGCTTTTTTATTTCATATAAAAAACAATGATTGAAATAGTGCGTAATTAAAGCGTTTTGAGAGATATGAAATATTTCTGTAAGTTTTTGTAAGGTGATTTTTATAGGTGTTTATCAAAATATCAAACAATAATTATATATTTGTGACAAATATTAAAGTCACCGCGTGTATGAACTCTTCAAAAGTAGAGCTCAGATTGGGTAGAAATATTCAATCGAGAGATAAAATTATTGTAGATGTTAATGAGATTCCTTATCCCACTGCTATATTCTTTGTAAATTCTAATGAGATTATCCTGAATAGTCGTGCCTATGAAACTTTAGGTATGAAAGAGAATGAAGAATTCAACCTGAAGGCCTGGAAGAAAATCAATCCTTATTTTGCAGATATAATAAAAAAAGAAGTTAAAGGTATCATTACAAATGAGAAAGCACATGTTATTCTACCTAACGGAAAACATGAAATAATGAATTATTCGCTGACGCATATTACAAATCCTTTTCTTGGTAATATTTATATCATACATTTTACCAAAGCATCTGAAAAGTATTCTGTAGCTTCAATTTCATCACTCTATAGTATTAAAGAGGAGATAACTAAATTGAAACCATATCTTAATCGTACCGGGAAGTCGATGCTCGAAAGTTTAATGAAGAAATATTTCAGAGATGAAAACCAACAACTCACATTGGATGATATAGTGTACTACGAAAAAGAGTTACGAGTAATCCAACGAGCTTTCCCAACTTTATCTCACAGGGAAGTCATTTTATGTGGATTACTCGTAAACAATATGGAAACCAAAGATATTGCTACAATAACTAATAGAACACTTGACTCAGTGTTTGTCACAATTCATCGTATCAACAAAAAACTAAATATTCTCAACAAAAAAGAGCTATTGGATACATTAAAAGATCTCGTAAATAATGATGACAATGATCAGTGGTTAGTTGAAGAATTTGATGTGTGACTTTACTGGGATTTATTTAATTCGATGTCCTTTAATTTGGTAATTGTTGCCAAATGGAGTTATATCATCCTCAAATTGCATTTCTAAATAAATACTATCTGACTGAATGATTTTTCCAACAGGAATTTTTACACCTACAGCAAAATCTTTTACCATTAAGTTATTGGATAATCTTGTTTGGAATGAATTTCTTTTTTCATCAACTTCAGCTTTTACTTGAAAGTTCCAAAAGTTAGTGACAGTGTCATTAATTATAATGGAATCTCCTGCCACCTGAGAAGTAAATATATTGAATGTGTCATATATAAGTGTATCATTTAGATACGCTTTTACTTCCCATTCTCCCGGAATTGATGTGATGGATTGTTCATCAACATTATTTTCCTGAAAATCTTCACGTTCACATGATGCAATCACTGTCATTGCAGCAATGATAGCAAATAAATATATTATTTTGTTCATATTTTGTAGTTTGATTGTTAAGAAAGTGTTTGTAATTGCTTTAGAATGTTAGTTGTGTACGACTCATTCTATCACCATTTTTTACAAAAACATCAACTGTTAATCCTGAAGGTACCGAATAATTAATAGCTGTATGAAAACCAGTTAAGTTTTGAGTATATGTATAATTAAGACTCTTAACTGATGCTGTAACAGTTGCTCCCGGATACAAACGACCTATATTTAAAACGCAAACCCTGTTGAATTTATCGCTGTAAATTCTTATAGAAGGATGATTTTCTACAACCGGTAATTCATCTACATCCGGATCAGGAGTTGGATCAGGAGTTAGATCTGGTTCTGGTTCAGGAGTTGGTTCTGGTTCAGGAGTTGGTATTGGATCTGGTTCCGGATCTGGCGTAATAATACCTGACCTTGCTCTTCCTATAATTTGACTCGGTAAAATTGATTCATTTATATCAGAACGGTAAGCATTTGTTGATTTTCCAGCCACTGGCTCAACATTTTGATAAATCCACCAACTATTCTGAGCACCATCCTTATTAGTATAATTAATTTTGTTTTCAGCTACAGTTATGTTGTATGATTGACCTTCATACCAGTTTACTGCAATAAGACCTACATTATTATAAGGTTCTCTTTTAGAATAAACAGTGTTATTTCTTAAAGTCATATCATGTCCGCCTGAGATGGCAACACCATACTGTCCTGGATCAACTAAAATATTATCTTCGGCAATTTGGTATGCACCATTTAAATCACCAAGATTAATACCTCCACCTGAAACTGATGGACCTCCACCTCTAATCCAGTTTCCTCTGACAACTATCGGACTTTGGGCAGTACCACTTGATTGATTGATATTAATTAGGTCTTCCGGTGCACTTTGTCCCTCGAAATTTTCATTTACATTATAACTTACGCTGTTTCCGGCACCTGTTACCTGAATAAATTGTGCTAGTACTCCAACTCCATTACCTCCTCTTAGTCCTCCAACTACGTTTGTAACATCATTATAATCGAATTTTATTCCTTGTGATGTAGAGGCAATAAGTGCTGACTGAACATCTTCAAATGTATTGTCGACAACTGTAATGTTTTTGCAATTATATAGGTAAATTGCAACTTTTAATGGGGTTGGTCCGAATTTTGAATTCCTAATTATTACATTTTCGCTATTGTAGAGAGCTATCGCGTAATCATTATCACTTGATATTTCTACTCCTTCTATTACAATATTACTTACGCCGTGATGTTTGATTGGCGCAGACTTTTTGTAAGATCCGGTATATCTGGCACCTTGACCAAAAGCCAGTTGGATAGATATACAGAAAAATACAATGCTCAATAGTGCAGTGACGTTTCTTTTTTTCATTATGTGAGTTTGTTTTTAAAGAATAATAAATACAATATTGTAGCAACACTGTTTTAAGTAATAGGAGATTTATCCTTAGAAATTGAATTTATCTGTTTGAGAAAAGTATTATGAACTTATTTAATCTATCGATAAAAGATAAGTAAAACAGAGTTTTTTAATATTGATTTCCGAAACAAAAGTAGATATAATTTTCTTACCATGTTGTTACAAAACAACTAAATAGCCTTTTTTTTATTCATTTTACAAAGAATTAGACCGCATTAACTTAGAAAGAGATATTATTTAGAAAGGTTTTAAACAATAAACCAATCAAGAATAATCCTACAAACCATTTCGGAAAAAATTAACAAATGGTTGTAAGATTATGTAATATGTTTTATTAGAAATAAGAAGTCTTGAGCACATATATTTGCGATGCTTAACTAAGTTAGTTAAGATAATTGAGGTGTCATATATTATTAATTTTCAACTCAAAGGTAATCCTGGCATTGAGTGTTGAATCTATCAAATTTATTCATTCAATGATGAGTAAGTAAGCAAATTTAATAACAAATTTTAAAATTAGGATTGTAAAATGAAGAAACTATTTTATCTGTTTTTGTTCATTTCGCTAACAATATCTTGCACACAGGTAAAAGATATTGCTTATTTGCAAAATCCCGAAACAGGGCTTACAAACATTAGTCAGGGAGTATTTGATGCAAAGATTAAACCAAAAGACATTTTATCGATAACTGTGGTAAGCAGTGAGCCGGAGGCATCAAGAAGATATAACCTGTTAATGCCACAACCACAAGGTATGATGGGCCTAACAAATCAATCCACCTTACAGACTTACCTTGTGGACAACGACGGGAACATTAATTTCCCGGTTTTCGGAACTCTTCAGGTCAAAGACCTTACAACTAACGAGCTCAAGACTAAAATTTCAGAGAAGTTGGCTCCCTTTTTTACCGGAGAGATGCCTGTAGTCACAATTCGTATTGTGAACTATACTGTGAACATATTGGGTGAGGTTAACAGGCCCGGGAAATACGAGTCAACAAATGAGCGTCTTACAATTTTTGAGGGATTAGCTTTAGCAAATGACATGACAATTTACGGAAAGCGTAACAATGTAAAAGTATTGCGTGCCGATCCTAATGGAAATGTAAATATTTATACATTAGACCTTAACGATAAAAATGTATTTAATTCACCTGCTTTTTTTCTCGAACAGAATGATGTGGTTTATGTAGAACCTAACCAGTCCAGAGCAAATTCTTCAAAATATGGTGCAGCTGAAACATTTCGAATATCCACAATGTCAGTATTAATATCATTGGCAACTATGGCTGTTACAATATTTGGGATAACAAAGATAACAAAGTATAATTAAGGTAGTATTAAAAAAAATAAGTATGAGCATGTACTCCGAAGTGGAATATGAATTCAATAAGTTGGCCGATAAACCGGTTGATGTACTTAGTATACTTATGAAATACCTAATCCACTGGAAATGGTTTCTGGTTTCCATATTTATCTGCATTTTCTTAGCTGTAGTGTATGTATATTTTACTTTGCCAAAATATATGATACAGACTTCAATTTTATTCAATGATGATCAAAAGGGAGGTGCTTCAGAAGTAACAACTTTCAGAGAAATGGGTATTGTTTCAAGAAGAAACAATGCCGATAACGAAGTTGAGATACTAAAGAAAACAATGATTGTAGAGAAGGTCGTCAGAGATCTGGGATTGTATGCTACATACACTGAGATGAGACCTTTGAGCCTTCTGGCTAGATTTGGTTTAAAAGATAACGTACCCTCATTTTTAATCATAAAATCCAACAGTTTGTATGGAAACGAAAGTCCGGTTCTGGTTAGAATGTCTGACAAAGACCTCAACAATCTTATTGATAAAGTAAGTATAGATGTGGTAGTTTATCCTACTGGTAATTATAATTTTTCTGTAGAGTACAATAAAAACAACTTTCATTATAATTTATCCCCTGGCGATAGTACGCTAAAATTTCCATTTGGAGAAATAGAAGTTGCCACAACTCCAATAATTCATTCAAGAAACATGATGGTTGAAATTGATATTTATCGTCCAGCTGATGTTGCAAATATGTATTTAGGCAATCTTACAGTTGAACTAACTTCCAAAACATCTTCAGTTGCCGATGTGTCTTTGATATGTTCTAACGTTGCTTTAGGAAGAGATTTTTTAGTGAAATACATCCAAACCTATAACGAAAAAGGAATTGCTGATCAGATCGAACTGGCAGATAAAACTTCCAGACTTATTGATGATCAGCTCTCAAAACTCAGTGGTGAGCTAAGTGATGTTGAAAATCAGGTTCAGATTTACAAGCAATCGCAAGGTATAACAGATATTGCTGCACAGGCAAATCTTTATAATAATCAAATGGCAAATGTAGGTCAAAGGAGAATGGATATTGAATCACAGCTTAGTATTGTTTCAAATTTGAATGATTATGTACAAAACATAAATAATCATGAACAACTTATTCCTGCTAATTCCGGAATTAACAGCCAGTCGCTTAATAACCAAATAAACTCATATAATAATTTAGTATTAGAACGGAACAGATTGGCCAGAATAGCATCCAGCAGCAACCAGTCTATGATTGATTTGAATTATCAGTTAACTTCCATGCTTAATTCTGTGAAATCGAGTCTTCAAAATGAAAAAAATAATCTTGAGATTCAATTTCGAGATATAGCAGCTGTCTATAACCAAAACAGAGCAAGAGTTAGCGCCATACCTCAGCAGGAGCGTGTATATTCTGATATTATGAGGCAACAAAATATAAAAGAAGATCTATTCTTGTTTTTGCTGCAAAAAAAAGAGGAGAAATACATGAATATGGCTACAGTAGCACCTAGTTCAAAAATAATTGATAATATACGTGTCGCAGGAATTGTTTCACCACAGAAGATGAAGATTTTAGCGATATTCTTAGTTTTAGGTTTAATATTTCCGGTCATAGTAATTAAGATTAAAGATTTGTTGCGTTATCAGATTGTTTCAAAAGAAGAGCTTGAAAAAATTACATCTGTACCGGTCTTGGGTGAAATACCAAGGATAACTCCAAATGAGAAAGTTTCTATCAACGAGCGTACACTAATCTCGGAAAATGGAAATGATAGTTTTAATGAAATGATCAGATTACTTCGTGCCAATCTGTTGTTCGTAATTAATGGAAATGAAAAAAAAGTGATAAATGTGCTTTCAAGTATAAGTGGTGATGGTAAGACTTTTACATCGATTAATTTATCTATGAGTCTAGCCCTTATTGATAAAAAAGTGTTGTTGATTGATTTGGATATCAGGAAACCAAAGTTAGCTAAAGAACTAGGGCTCGACAGCAAAAAGGGAATTACACTTTATCTTTCAGGAAGTATGGCTAAAGAGGAGTTAATTAAACCATCGGGATTGCACCCAAACTTATCAGTTATCACAGCTGGTGCAATTCCTCCTAATCCTAATGAAATATTAGCAAAACCATTATTGGATAAGCTGATAAATGAACTTAGGGGTGACTTTGATTTCATTTTTTTAGATACAGCACCATTAGGATTAGTTTCAGATGGTTTCTTATTGAGTCGTTTGGCTGATGTCAATCTATATATTGCAAGGTCGGAGTATACTCCAAAAAAATATCTAGAGGATGCAGGTAAATATTACAAAGAAGGTAGAATAAAAAGTTTGTATTTCATTTTAAATTCAGTTAATCTGGATGCAGCAGAATACCGATACGGATTCGGTAAAAAATATGGCTATGGTTACTAGTTATTGATTATCGCTTTTAGATCGTTGATAATTAGTTTTATATAATTAAGGTGTATTTCAAATATAAATTTGATATGGAACTCAGTAATGCAAAAGTTGTAAATCTCCCCAAAATTTTAGATGCTAGGGGAAATCTATCGGTAATTGAAGAAAAGAAGCAAATACCCTTTGAAATACAGCGAACATATTGGATATATGATGTTCCTGGGGGTGAAGTAAGGGGTGGTCATGCATATCGTGAAAATGAAGAATTCATAGTTGCTCTTTCAGGAAGTTTTGATGTCGTTCTTGACGATGGTCGTGAGAGAAAAATATTTTCTCTTAATCGATCATATTACGGACTATATATTCCAAAAGGTATTTGGAGACAAATGATAAATTTCTCCACAAATTCAGTGGCACTGGTTTTAGCATCTACAAAGTTCGATCTCTCAGATTACATATATAATTATACTCTTTTCAAAGATCAAGCAATATGAAAAAAGTAACAGTTTATGACTGCTCAGTTATTGAGATTGATAAGCATCATCATGAAAAAGGAAATCTTAGTGTTATCGAAAATGGGAAATCGATACCATTTACCGTGAATAGGGTTTTTTATTTGTACGATATTCCTGGAGGTGAAGAAAGAGGTGCGCATGCACATAAAGAATGCCATCAGTTTTTAATTGCCGCAAGTGGATCATTTGATATTCTTTTGAATGATGGAGAGACTAAAAGAATAGTCACTCTAAATCGTCCATATATGGGTCTTCACATACCACCCGGAATATGGGCCGGAGAGTTGGGCTTTTCTTCCGGTTCGGTATGTTTAGTACTAGCTTCACACCCTTATGATTCAGGAGATTATTTACGTGACTATGATGATTTTTTAGAATATATAAAATGATACACTCTTTATCAAATGTGCTAAGCAAGAATATAGGACCAAATACTGAAGTTTGGCAATTCTGTGTAATTCTACCTGAAGCGGTTGTAGGAGACAATTGCAATATTTGTTCTCATGTATTTATTGAAAACAATGTTACTATAGGTAATAATGTCACAATAAAGAATGGTGTACAAATATGGGATGGCATTACAATAGAAGATAATGTCTTTATTGGACCTAATGCTACTTTTACGAATGAGTTGATTCCTAGGTCGAAGGTTCATAGCTCAGATAATATGAAATGTACTCTGGTGAAAAAAGGTGCAACGATTGGTGCAAATTCAACTATACTTCCTGGTGTAACAATTGGTGAGTATGCTTTTATTGGTGCCGGCAGTGTAGTTACAAAAGACATAGAGGATTATGGCCTTTTTTATGGAAACCCTGCTACTCAAAAAGGGTATATAACGACTGAGGGTATAATTCTGGATATGGAAAAGAGAGATGCAGATGGTGTACAACACATTCTAAAAAAAGAATAGATATGATTAAATTTCTGGATATTCAAAAAATAACAAACAACCACTCTGCTGAAATACATTCAGCTGCAGCCCGAGTAATAGATTCAGGATGGTATCTCATTGGGGAAGAGGTAAAGAGTTTTGAAAAAAGTTACGCACAATACACAGGTACTGATTATTGCGTAGGTGTTGCAAATGGGCTGGACGCATTAAGAATTATATTACGAGCTTACATTGAAATGGGAATTATGCAGGAAGGTGATGAAATAATTGTCCCTGCAAATACTTACATAGCTTCAATAATTGCAATATCGGATAATAGGCTTGTTCCTGTTTTAGTAGAACCCGACATCAATACATACCAGATAGACGAAAACAGGATAGAATCGGCAATTACTTCTAAAACAAAGGGATTGATGATTGTGCATCTTTACGGACAGTGTGCATATTCTGAAAAGATCGGGAGATTATGTAAACAATATAATTTAAAGTTGATAGAAGATAATGCACAAGCACACGGATGTAAATTCAATGGAAAAACAACAGGTTCTTTGGGAAATGCTTCCGGTCACAGCTTTTATCCGGGTAAGAATCTTGGTGCATTAGGAGATGGTGGAGCAATAACTACTGATGACAAAGAACTTGCAGATAGAGTGAGAGCTTTAGCTAACTATGGTTCAACTGTTAAGTATGTATTCGAATATCAAGGCTTTAATAGTCGCCTAGATGAGATTCAGGCAGCAATACTTAAAGTGAAATTAAAATATTTGGATGCAGAAACAGAACGCAGAAGAGAAGTTGCCAGATATTATCTTGAAAACATAACTAATTCGGCAATAATTTTACCAATAATAAAAGATTGGAATGCTCATGTGTTTCACATTTTCATTATTCGTACTTCCAGACGCAATGAATTGCAGAAATATCTAATTGATAGTGGTATACAAACAATTATTCATTATCCGATTCCACCACATAAACAAAACGCTTACAGTGAGTGGAATAACCTATCGTTTCCTATAACCGAGAAAATTCATGATGAGGTGTTGAGTTTGCCTATCAGTCAGGTTATAACAAATGAAGAGGCTAAAAAAGTTGTTGAAGTAATAAACTCATTTAATTAATCATAAGCTATAGAATGCAGGAACAAAGATCGTCATACAGGCAAATTGTTAAAGCTACATCACTGTTTGGAGGAGTTCAGTTCTTTCAAATAATTATATCAATTGTGCGCTCAAAGTTTGTCGCAATTCTATTGGGACCATCGGGAATGGGTGTAGTTGGTTTACTTACTTCTTCTACAGGATTAATTACGGGACTTACAAATTTTGGTCTGGGTACAAGTGCTGTTAAAAACATATCGGAGGCTACTGCAACTAATGATAATGAGAGAATTTCAACAGTAATATTGGTTATGCGCAGACTGTTGTGGGTGACTGGTTTACTGGGTGCTTTAGTAACTCTGATTTTTTCACCTTTGTTGAGTGAGTTTACTTTCGGCAACAAAGACTATACACTGGCATTTGTATGGATCTCAATTACACTTCTTTTTAATCAATTAAGTACTGGTGAACTTGTTATACTTCAAGCATTGCGACACCTGCAAAATCTAGCAAAAGCAAATGTGTATGGCAGTTTTGTTGGGTTGCTTATTACTATTCCTCTTTACTATAAATTTGGAATAGAAGGAATTGTGCCTGTAATAATTATCACCTCATTTGTAACGCTTTTTTTCTCTTGGTATTTCGCAAAGAAGGTGAAGCTTGAAAATACAAGTGTATCATATACTAAAACTGTTGCTGAAGGGAAGAGTATGATGGTTATGGGGTTTATGATTAGTTTAAGTGGTTTAATAACACTAATTGCGGCATATCTATTAAGAATTTTCATTAATCGAACAGGTAACGTGGCTGATGTTGGATTTTATAGTGCCGGATTCACTATCATCAACACTTATGTGGGAATGATTTTCACAGCGATGGGAACGGATTATTATCCTAGATTGTCGGTGGTCGCATCGGATGATGAGCAGTGTAAACAACTAATAAATCAACAATCGGAAATAGCTTTACTTATTCTCGCCCCAATACTTATTGCCTTCCTCATATTTGTGAATTGGGCAATTATTATACTTTATTCTTCTCAATTTTTATCTATTACAGGAATGGTGTATTGGGCAACCATGGGTATTTTTTTTAAAGCTGTAAGCTGGGCAATTGCTTTCGTTTTCCTTGCAAAAGGTGTTGGTAAATTGTATTTCTGGAACGAGTTTTTTGGCAGCATTTACTTCTTGTTATTTAGTTTATTAGGATATTATTATGGTGGATTAACTGGACTTGGTGTTTCATTTCTGATTTCTTATATACTATATCTTATACAGGTTTTTTTTATTGCTAAAGTTAAGTATGAGTTTTCATTCAGTCCTTCTTTCATGCAAATATTTGTAATACAGTTTTTATTAGCAATGGCTGGATTTGCAGTAGTATATTTAATAAATCAGCCCTACACTTATATTTTGGGTGTAATACTTATCGGGTTTTCCTGCTGGTACTCTTATAAAGAGCTTGAATCCAGAATTGGAGTAAAAGAGATAATTCAGGGTGTACTAGAAAAATTCAAGAAAAAATAGCAGATATGAATAAAAAAATAAATCCGTTGGTTTCGGTTGTAATTATTACATACAATAGTTCAAGGTATATAATTGAAACTTTGGATAGTATAAAAGCACAAAGTTACAAAGAGATTGAATTATTAATAAGTGATGACTGTTCATCAGATAATACAGTTGAAATTTGCTCTGAGTGGATTAGTGAAAACAGAACAAGGTTTATTAGTGCCAAAATAATTACAACTCCTGTAAATACCGGTATTTCATCTAATTGCAACAGAGGAATAAAGGAGTCTAATGGAGAATGGATTAAAGTACTTTCAGGTGATGACATACTTATGAACAGATATATTGAAGATAATCTGGAATATGCTGACCAAAACCCTGAAGCTTCATTTATTTTTTCAAGGGTATGTGAGATAGATGAAAATGGGAAGTTGATAAGATCAGTAGAATTAAATGAAGGACAGCTTTTATTTGCAAATATGAATAGTGCAAAGAAACAATTAAAATATTATTCACGTTGGCCGGTTTTCCTTAATACACCCACATTTTTTTACAAAAAAGAATTAATACAGCTTATTGGTTATTGTGATGAGGATTTTAAGATTTACGAAGACATGTCGGCGATATTTAGAGTTATTGAAAATAATTACAAGATTTATTATCTCGATAAAATAACTGTTGCTTACAGAATACATAGCAATGCAGTATCAAGAAGCTGTAAACTAGATGATAGAAGAGAAAAAGAAGCACTTAAGATATTTAAAAAATACCAGGAGAAAAATCTTAATATTTTAAATCCTTTTGATTTATCTGTCTATTACGAAAGTTGGTTGAGATTTAAATATAAAGGTATATATGGAGGTAAAGGAGATTCATTATTGCGAAAACTTAGTTTGTTTTATTGGTATATGAGGTTAAACGGAGTAAAGCAATATTAAATATTTATTCGTATGACTACTTTAAGTAAACATATAATAAGTCGTTTGATTCCGATAACAATTTTCTTTTTGACGATTTATACTGCGTTACCGTATGTCAAACCCGGTATACCACTTGCATCTTCATTAGACAATACAACTCTGAGGTGGGGTATTTCAATACTAATTTTAACTGTATTCTTTTTAGCCAGGTACTCATTTTTTGATAAAAGAAATGAAGATAATATGATAATAGTTTGGATATATCTTCTTTGGAATTCGGTATGTATAATCAGAGGGATGTTTGTTGCTGAGATGTACTGGGATTGGAAAGGACTGACTGGAAATTCTTTATCTATTATGTTACCGGTTGTAATTTTTGCAGCAACAAATAAAAGTATTGTTCAATCATCATTATTCTTTTATATGAAATATATGTTCCCACTGTTCCTTTTGTTTATCATACTTTTAAGACCTGATGCTTATGGTTTTTATCTAATCCCAATTGCTTTCTTATTGTTGTTTTTTCCTGCACTAACAACTAGGTCAAAAATACTTCTACTTGTAGCAACAACTGTTGTCTTAGTAGCAGATTTAGGTGCAAGAAGTAGCATTATAAAGTTTGGTGTTCCTCTGTTGATTGTCATAATCTACTATCTGAGAAATAAGATACCATCAAACATATTTGAGATTATGCGTCTATCTCTTTTCATTTTGCCTCTTTTGTTTTTCTCATTAGGTGTGTCAGGGATTTTTAATGTCTTTAATATGAAAGAGTATATAAAGAAAGATATTACTACAACAGCCATCGATAACAGAGGTAATATGGTTGAACAGGATATGAGAACAGACACAAGAACTTTTATTTATGAAGAGGTTCTTGAATCTGCAATTGATAATAATTACTGGTTATTGGGCCGAACTCCTGCACGAGGTAATGATTCTTTTACATTTGGAGTTTACGCATACGATCTTACAGGTAGAAATGAACGTCTTGCAAATGAGGTCGGATTAGCTAATATATTCACTTGGACCGGTGTAGTAGGAGTATTATTATATACGCTTATTTTCTTTAGAGCTTCATTTCTTGCAGTGAACAGATCCAAAAACACTTATGTCAAACTACTGGGTATTTATATTTCTTTCAGATGGCTTTTTGCCTGGATTGAGGATATAAGTGATGTTTCTCTAAACTATTTTATGATAATGACGATGATTGGTCTATGTTTTTCTTACTCTTTTAGGAATATGACTGACAATGAGGTGATAGTATGGGTACGTGGCGTTTTTGATATCAGATATGTCCGTTTACAACAGTATTTAATGAGTAAAAGTAAAACACAAGAAAAGAAGCCCGGACAACTTATAAATTTATCCACTCAAGAAGATTAATATAATATTATTATGGAGGAGATAAAAAATACTAAAAAACAGAAGATGTTGATTTTTCACCCTGTTTTAGCTACTTACAGAATAGATCAGTTTAACTTTCTAAATGAAATGTATGACCTGGAGGTCGTATTTCTTTTCGATCAGATGTGGAATTTTAATATTGATCAAAATAAAATAACTGATCAATGTAAGTTTAAGACCTCATACTTATTATCAGGTCCTCGATACAATGGTAGATTATTTCGTTTTGGCATGTATAGAAAAATTAGAAAGGTGAAGCCGGATATAATATTAGGTTATGAGTACTCATTTACTACTCAGTATCTTATATTGTTGAAAATGTTGGGTTTAATTAAACAAAGACTAGGGTCTTTTATTGATGATAGTCTGGAGATTTGTATAAATGTACAGTCAAAAGTACGGAAATTTGCACGTGATCATACAGTAAAGAGTCTGGATTTCTTAGTAGTGATGTCAAGTGATGTTGCAAACTTCCATTACATCAATTTTAACATGGAACAGGAACAGGTTATAATTTCTCCAATACTTCAGCTTCCTGAAAGGTTAAGGAGTAATTCTGAGATTCTAGAAAACAGAGCACGACTTTACATTAAAAAATATAACCTGAGCGGTAAAAAGGTTCTTCTATTTGTAGGAAGGTTCATACCTGAAAAAGCACTCGATCTTTTCATTAAAACTGTATCACACTTTCTCAAAGATAGAGATGATTGTATGTTTTTACTGGTAGGTGAAGGCAGAGAGTTTGAGAATCTAAAATCAATTGTATTTGAAGAAAAACTTGATGATAGAGTTCTGTTTCCGGGAAAATTTCAATTCGATGAGTTATATGCATGGTATATTTCTTCATCCGGTTTTGTATTACCAAGCTTATCTGAAACTTTTGGTGCTGTTGTAAATGAAGCTTTAATTTTTGGGCTAAATGTACTGTGCTCTAAGTTTGCCGGCGCTTCTTCCTTAATAACATCTTATAATGGGGTGATATTCAACCCTCTGGATAGAGAAGACACCTTAAGCAAGCTAGAGTTGTTTTACAACCAGTTAGAGCCGGTAAGCGAAGTTTGCCTTGCAAATAGGCCATCTTTGATAGATAACCATAAAGAAAACTTATTTAAAGAATGGGGGAAACTTGCTTATGAGTAAAATATATCAACTTATATCTTCTATTCAGTTGGGTGGAGCAGAATTAGTGGCTGTCAACCTTGCTTCATATTGTGGTGAGCTTTTGGGTGATGGGGTTGAATTTCATTTAGTAGAGCTGTATCCTACCAACAATAAATATGCACTAACTAAAAAAGAAGAACTAAGTTCTAAAAACGTACGTGTCATTACACTTTTTAATGGACCTAAGCGTTTAAGTCTTCTTTTAGCTCCAATAAAGTTAATTAGATTTATACAAAAAGAAAAGCCATTTGTAATACATTCACATACCGACTTACCTGACTTTGTATTATCTGTCACTATTCGTATTCTCAATTTTTTTAAATTATACATTCCAAATGTAGTACGTACAATACACAATACACAATTGTGGCGTTCACACCATGTTATGGGAAAAATTACTGAATCAGCATATAAAGATGAAATTGTTGTAGCTGTTTCGTCATATTCAATGGAAGCATACGGGCAGCTTAGGAAAAAATATAAATTACAAGTTTCAAACGATCGACAAATCATTTATAACGGCTGCTTAGTTCCTTCTAGGAATCCCCATTCATTTAAGACTGATAAAGAGAAGATCAATATAGCTTTTTGTGGTCGTTTTGAAGACTATAAGGGAATGGAAACACTTATATCAACAATAAATTTCATAAGTAAAAATTATCCTAACCGATTCTTATTCCATATAATTGGCGATGGTACTTTTAGAGATCAATTGGAAAAGCTTTCACATAAAATTAATGATATGATTTTGTATGATCCTATACCTGATGTTTCGAATATGTTTTATGCATTTGACTACATATTTATGCCTTCACATTTCGAAGGGTTAGGTTTAATATCTGTTGAGGCTTCTCTGGCTAAAGTTCCTGTTATTGCATCCTTTGCTCCGGGACTTGATGAGACGCTACCTGAAAATTGGCCATTAAGATTTCATTTAAAAAATAACGAAGAATTGTATTCAATTTTTGAAAAAATACATAACAGCGAATACAATCGTGAATTTCTACAAGAAGAAGCGTATTCATTTGTTTTTAAAAAATTCTCTTTTTATAACATGATACATAGTTATTCCAATTTATATAAGAAAATGTTATGAAAGATAGAAAGAAAAATATCCTGTTTTTGTTACATACGCCGCCACCAGTGCACGGCTCATCTTTAGTAGGAAAAGCTATAAAGGATAGTAATGTAATTAATAATCAATTTCATAGCAGATATATCAATTTGTTATTATCCAGGAAAGTTGATGATTCTGGCAAAATAAAAACCAGCAAAACTTTCCGGTTTGTAATTATTTGGTTTCATCTATTTGGAAAACTAATTCATAAGAGGCCCGAACTTTGTTATTTTGCTCTTACAACTACCGGTAGTGGATTTCGTAAAGATGTGTTGTTAGTTTTTCTGTTGCGTCTATTCAGAGTAAGAATCTTATATCATATACACAATAGGGGAATTGTTAATGAAAAAAAAACATGGCTCAATAAATCACTTTATCGTTATGTATTTAAAAAACAGTATGTAATACTTCTGTCAGAGAATCTTTATTATGATGTGGAAGCTTATGTTCCAAGAAGTAAGGTGCTCTATTGTCCAAATGGTATTAAAGATTTTCAACCAACTACCGAGTTGCTTTCTCTTCCGGAAATAAGACCATTTAATATTTTGTTCTTTTCTAATCTTTTAGCGGAAAAAGGTGTATTTGTATTAATTGATGCTTGTGCCAAATTACGGGATAAGGGTCTATATTTTCGTTGTGATTTTGTAGGTGGAGAAGCAGATATTACAGAGGATCAGTTCAATAAATATGTTCAACAAAAAGGCTTAGTAGAGCAGGTTAGGTATTTGGGAAAGAAATATGGCAATTTAAAAGAAATGACTTTTGAACAAGCAGATGTATTTGTATTGCCATCAAAATGTGATTGTTTCCCTCTGGTGATTCTGGAAGCAATGCAGCACAGATTACCTGTTATTACTACAAACGAAGGTGGAATGCCTGATATGGTGGAAGACGGTTATAACGGCTATTTATTACAGCATTACGATGATGTAGAAACGCTTTCTGACAAGCTCGAATATCTGTTTAATAGACCTGATTTGTGCATTGAGTTAGGTCTAAATGGGAGAATGAAGTATGAGGAAAACTTTACTCTTGAGATTTTCGAGCAAAGGTTACTTTCAATTTTACAAAAAGTTATAAATTAAAAAGTTATAAATATGTTAGTAGAGGTGTCAAGGGATATATACAGAAGATATTTTCCAAATAATTCTAATCCATATATATCAGAGCCTTTTATAGAACTTGTTAAAGGAAAAGCAGATAGGATAATCAGGTTAATGAAACGTGATGATAACTCAATTGGGCTGATAGCCGGTATAAAAGAAAACGTAGTCTGTGCACCTTTCTCAGCTCCTTTTGCGGGTTTTCATTACTCACATGAACATCTTTCTTATGATGTGATTGAAAACTTTCTGTTAAAACTAAAATCTTTTGTTATTAATAACAACTTTAAAGGTATAACGATAACTCTTCCGCCAGATCTTTATCAAACAAATATGAATGCTAAATGCATAAATGCATTTTACAGGTTGGGTTATAAAATGTCCACCCCTGAAATAATTAACTGGATTGATTTGAAAAAATTTGACGGTATCTGGATAAAAAATACAGTTGCACAGAATTACAGGAAGGCTATTAATAACAACTTGACATTCCATGTAGTGTCTGATGAACAGTCTATCAACGAGGTTTATGAAATTATTTTCCGTAATAGAGAAATGCAGGGCAGAAAAATTCACATGAGCTTGAGTGATATTATTAAAGTCAATACAGTTTTTCCAGTTGATTTTTTTCTGGTTAAAAATATAAATGGGAAAAATATGGGCGCAGGTGTGTTTTATCGTGGGCACGTAAAAATTGCACAGGGAGTTTTTGTTGGTGATGATATGGAAAACAGATCATTAGGCATAATGGATCTGCTATATTCTGATATCTATGATTTTTATAAAAATCTAGATTATGATATAATTGATTTAGGTACTTCAGGTGTAGGCGGAGAACCAAATATTGGATTAATCAGATTTAAGGAAATCCATAACTGTGCTGCTTCGCTCAAATTTACGTTTTCTTGGTGTCCTGATCAGGACTAAATATAAGTGGTATAGTATTGAGTTTAATCATTTAAAATTGAGCTAATATGTTACGTACATTTGAATTGTATAATGGTCCCTTAAATGAGCTTGATTCTTCTAAAAAGTTGATTAATACGCTAAATGCTCATTCCTTTAACACACTTAAGAAAGACAACTTTTTTCGTGAAGCTCTTCAGGCAAGTGATATGTTGCTTCCTGACGGTATAAGTGTAGTTTTGGCGATGCGTTTACTTAAAGGTATAAAACTAAGAAAAATAGCAGGGGCCGATCTTTTTCACTACGAGATGAAAAGACTAAACAATATCAATGGTAAATGCTTCTTTTTGGGTAGTACGGAGCATAATCTCAAGCTTATTACAGAGAGAGCCAAAAAAGAATATCCCGGTTTGCAGGTATATAGTTATTCACCACCTTTTAAACCGACTTTTAATGAAGAGGATAGCAAGGCAATGATCGATGCTGTTAATAACGTTGAACCTGATGTTTTATTTGTAGGTATGACAGCACCAAAGCAGGAGAAATGGTCATATCAGCATTTTCAATATTTAAAAGCAGGGCATATCTGTTGCATTGGTGCAGTATTCGACTTTTATGCCGGAACAATTAAAAGAGCTCCTGAATGGATGATTTATTCAGGTCTGGAATGGTTATACAGGTTGTTGAGCGAACCTCGCCGTATGTGGAAAAGATATCTTATTGGAAACAGTTTGTTCGTAATAGAAATACTTAAGGAGAAATTTATTTCGTCAAAGACAGATAAGGTAACAATAAAGAAGGAATCAACTGAAATACCTTCAAGTTCTTCAGTGAATTGATATTTATATAACTGTTTAAATAAAATTTGATATGGAACCGGACAATTCAGGAGTAAAAGTATTCTATCTTTTCTTCGATTTGCTTCTTTTAAATATAGCAGTATTTACAGTATTTTATTTCAGTCCAATGCGTGATTATTTGGATCTGACATTACGAAATACTTACTTTTTACATGCCAACATATCAGAAATAATCGCTTATACTTTATACTCCAAAAGGAACTATTTTTTTACGGATAAATTTAGTGACAGACTAAGAATAACCACGATACGTTTTCTAGTACTGTTGTTGGCTTTGTTTGTACTTGCAGAAGTATTTTTACCAGATGGTTATTATAAAGGTTTTCTATTAGAATATACTGCGATCTTTTATATTATTAAAGTAGTTGTATTTTACTTTATATACAAAACTCAACAATTCAGATTTAAAAATGGATATGCTCATTTTAGAGTAGCGATCCTTGGATTGGATAATCCCAGCCGTGTTTTGGGTAAATTGATACAAAATAATCCTTCTTTAGGATATAATTTTGTAGGATTCATTTCGGATACAGAAAAATCTGACAATGAGCAAATGATACAAGAAAAGAAATCAAAAAAGAAATCTATAGGTAAGTTGAGTGATTTGCGACAATTCTCTGATAAATACAGGATTAATATGATTCTAGTGACAAATCCCAAATATTTCACAAAGGAAAATACTAAAGAGTTACTTTCAATATGTAACGAGACAGGATTACGTTTGAGATATGTACTAACAAACGGTTACTGGAATAAACATGTCTTTAAACGTAAAGAATCATCACGCTTTTTCGAGATGTTTAATCCTCAAGAGATCCCTTTGGATAACCTGACCTTTCGAATTGAAAAGAGATTATTTGATATTTTATTTTCACTGGGTGTTATTGTGTTTATATTCAGCTGGTTGTTTCCGATTATTAGTATACTTATAAAATTAAATTCCAGAGGACCGGTGTTTTTTGTTCAACAGCGAACTGGTATTAATAATAAAACATTCAAATGTTATAAGTTCAGAACTATGACAGTGAATAGTGACGCAGATAGTAAACAGGCACAGGTTAATGATGCAAGAATAACTTCAATTGGCAATTTCCTGCGAAAAACAAATATTGATGAACTACCTCAGTTTATTAATGTATTGTTAGGAAATATGTCAGTAGTTGGTCCCCGTCCTCATATGCTAAAGCATACTGAGCAATATTCAGCACTAATAGAACATTATAAAGTTCGGCATTTTGTTAAGCCGGGTATTACAGGATGGGCTCAGGTAAACGGTTACAGAGGATTAACAGACGAGCTGTGGAAGATGCAGAAGAGAGTTGAGTTTGACATGGAGTATTTAGAAAATTGGAGTTTTATATGGGATATAAGGATAATATATATGACTGTTTTAGGTAAAAATGCATATAAAAATGCAGGGTAGGGTTGAAAGGGAAAAAATAACAATGATAATTAATTATCACTAATCAGTACGTGAAGTACAACATGCTATGAATGAGAATAGTAAGATCTATGTAGCCGGTCATAAAGGACTAGTAGGTTCGGCAATTTGGAAGAGACTTCAGTCGAAAGGATATACCAATCTGGTAGGCAGAACTCATAGTGAATTGGATTTGATGGATAGTATTTCTGTTAAAGAGTTTTTTGATCTGGAACAACCTAGGTATGTAATATTTGCAGCAGCATACGTGGGAGGGATTATAGCCAACAACACTTACCGTGCAGATTTCATTTACAGAAATTTACAAATGCAGAATAATATTATCATTGAGAGCTATCGTCACAAAGTTAAAAAGCTACTGTTCTTGGGAAGTACTTGCATTTATCCAAAAGATTGTCCTCAGCCAATAAATGAAGAATATCTACTTACATCTCCGTTAGAATATACAAATGAGCCTTATGCTATAGCAAAAATAGCAGGGTTGAAGATGTGCGAAAGTTTTAATATTCAATACGGCACCAACTTCGTAGCAGTTATGCCAACCAATTTGTATGGTCCAAATGATAATTTCGACCTTGAAGAAAGTCATGTGATTCCTGCAATGATTCGTAAGATTCACCTTGCTAAATGTTTGCAAGAAAACAACTGGAGTGGAATCAAAAGAGATCTTACCAGAAGAATTTTTGATGATTTAGATGGTAAAAGTACATTAGAAAATTCAATAAATACTTTCAATAAATATGGAATTTATTCTACACATCTTGAACTTTGGGGAACTGGTAAGCCATTAAGAGATTTTCTTTGGAGCGAGGATATGGCTGACGCCTGTCTGTTTGTTATGAATAAAATTAATTTTCATGATATGGCTCAAGGTAAAAAGGAAATACGTAACTGTCATATAAATATTGGTACTGGTGAAGAAATAAGTATAAAGAATCTAGCTCAACTGATTGCAGAAGTAATTGGCTATAAAGGTAGAATTAAGTTCAACTCACAGCAACCTGATGGAACAATGCGAAAACTTACTGATACCTCTAAACTGGCTTCATTGGGATGGCATCACCAGGTGAGACTTGAGGAAGGGATTAACAGGTTGTATCAATGGTATTTAGAGGACCAGGAGAAAAATGGTCATGACGTTAAATAATATGTATGATCACAAAATGAAGCAACTTGTGACTGATGTGTAATGAACAATATAGTACGATTATCAATTTCACTCTTTAAGTTTCTTAAGAAAGTTTGCTCTGTTTCTGAGTCAAGTGCTGAAGTTGCTTCATCTAGCAATAGAACTTTTCCTGGACGTAAAAGAGAACGTGCAATTGCAACCCTTTGTGCCTGTCCTTCAGATAATCCGGATCCGTTCTCTCCCAGAATAGTATCTAATCCTTCAGGTAGGTCAAATACAAATTCTGCTGATGCTATTTTCAATACTCTTCTTAGTTCATTATCATCAGCATTTAGATCCCCCAGAAGCAGGTTTTCTCTGATGGTGCCGCTAAAAAGTGAATTACCCTGAGGTACGTATACAAAATTTGAGCGAGTGCGCTCTGATATTGCCACTGATTCCATTTCATTTTCTATTGTAATTTTACCAGAATCAGGTTTTACAAGTGCAAGTAATAACCTTAACAGTGTAGTTTTTCCTACACCTGTTTCTCCCATAACAGCAACCATTGTTCCGGGTTCAACAACCATTGAAAAATCAGTTAATACAGGTTTTACGTCCTTAGAATATGCAAAAGTTATATTTTCAATTCTCAGCGTTACATTTCCGGTAAGAACTTTTTTTTCTTTTATATCCTCTAATTTAAACTCTGTAAGATATATTAACCTATCTATTGCTGTTTTAGCTGAAACGATCGATGGTAAAAGACGGATTAAGTCGAAAATAGGTCTCTGGATCCTGTTAACTAATTGCAGGTATGCTGTTACAGTTCCAAATGTTATTGTTTTTTTTGCCAAACCATAAGCACTCCATATAAAAGCTGTTATATACCCGCCATTAAAAGTAAATCCCATCATCATGTTGGCTATAACAGAAACATTAGTTCTTTTATGAACACTTTTATGCAGTTTGGATTGCAGTTTTTCTAGTCGGTTCAACTCATTATCCTGTCTTTCAAAAGTACGAATAACAATCTGGTTCAAAAGACTCTCTTCCATCATCGAAGTAATCAAACTCTCGCTTTCTTTCACTTCAACTGTATATTTACGCATTCTTGTATAGTATAATTTTCCGAAAAGTGCGAGAACCGGCATGCCAACACCAAGAATCAAAGCTAGAATTGGATCAAGAATAAATAAAATAATCAAGGCACCAATAAACTGTATAAATGCAGCAACTGTTAGTGGTATAGCAGTCACCATCACATTAACAACATCGTCGGTATCTTTTATAATACGTGTCAGCATATCACCACTATGCATAGAAGATAATTCTTGCCATCTTGTATAAAGCAGACGCGAGAAAACATTGTATCTTATATAGTTGCCCATACGTACTTCTGTCATTCTGCTAAGTCTGATATCCCAAAGGCGTAGTAGAATTTGAAGTACAACAATTGTAACTAGAAGGATTGAATAGTATAGTAAGTTTCCCTTATTTTCACCTGTTGCAACATCAATAATTGTTTTCGAAAACCATACAAAAGCAAGTGAAAGAGCCACTTCAGCTAAACCAATGAAAGAAATCAGACCAATTCCTGATCTGAAACCTTTGGATGTAAACCTGAGAAATTGAAATGTTGCTTTGGTTTTATTCATCTATTAACTCTGCTTTCAGCAGTTTATCTAACAACTTTTGTACATCTGTTTCTGCTGTTTGTTTATCGATATCATACTTTTCTATAATCATACTCACTAAATCTTCTTTCGAGAATGGCTCCCCAACAACTTTCTGAATCAGGTATGCAGCGGAGTCATTCAGACTTATTACTCGTGTGTAGTCAAGAGTTGATCCACTTTCTGATACCATTATATATTCATCTCCAATCTTGCGCATAGCTAAATTATCTTTCAGTTTCATATATTTTTTTCTTGTTGTTTATAAAATAACTCAACCTATTAATGTTTCCGTAAGACTTACAGCTTCTCTATCAGGCCTGTTTTCTAGTCGATAAACAGGTATTCTGTCCAGAATATCATTTACTATTGATATTATCTGATCTCGGTTTTTTGTGCTGGAACGCATAACCGAACAGGATTGAAAAAGTGATGTAAATGCCTTAAGACCTGTGATTTTAGTAAGTTTGTTTTCAGTACTTTGATAGAGATGCACGAAAGCAGAAACTTCTGCAGAATCATTCCTATAACACGGTGTGCTACCGCTCCATGGTGCTCCAAAAACCCTAACAATGCCGTTGTCCATAACACGAATCAATGGTTCATCATCATTTAATAAAGTGCAGCCTGGCACAAATTGTTGCCAGAGCCTGCTATGTGTACTTTTTCCGGTACCACTTTTGCCCAGAAAAACCAATGCTTTCCCATTTTTTTCAATAACTGAACCATGAATCTTTAAAGTCTTTTTGTAAGCAGATAACACACCAAATGCAGCACGGATGAAGTAGGCGAGAAAATGACTCTCATATTCGTGTGTAAGTGTTAAGTCAGTGATTACCGTTTCTCTTTCAGCAGATATTCTAAAATAATGGTCAGTATCTCTCATTTTCATTTTTACGGTAACAGAATCATTTTCTTGATAAACATTGAAGGTAATGTCCTCCATAAATAATTGTTCTGACGGCTCTGTTTTCGGAATCGAAATAATACTCCTTCCCCTGAAACGAAAGAGAATATTATCATAATTTGAGTTTAACTCCCTGAATGGGTCAAAAGTTGGTAACAGTTTTAATGTTACTTCCGGTTCGGGAGTTTCTATTATGATCTCATGTCCTGCTATATTATAAAAAAGCAAATTGTTCATTTAGCAAAAATAATATTTTTTTTATCTATTCATTCTAAATAACAATTTTAAATACATTTTCATAATAGATAGATAATTTTGAGTATGCATCCAGGTTGAATCAAATTATGTTAATATTGTGGATCGGCTTATTAGTAGTAAAATCACTTAAAATTGTAATAATTATTAAGAACATCAATTTGTAAAATTGAGTCATAGATATTAAAATTATAAATTAAATATTACAATCAGCAACCTGTTATAAGTGTCATTTATTACTGTAAAACATACCATTGAAGTTTAATGTTAAAATTTAGAGAAATGTTTGAGATATGTGCGAAAAATCATCAGTCAAGGTAAACATATTTCTATAATAAATGTTTAATAAAAATACAACGTTAAGGTGATTAAAATATCTATAAAAGTAGAAATGACATGAAAACAAATTCAAAAGTATCAAAAGTGCTTGCTTTCTATGAAGCCCCAATGATTGAGGTGATTGACATTAAGTTAGAGCAGAATATTCTTCAGACAGGATCTGGTCCCACTACTCCGGGAGAAGTCTGGTAATTACGTATTAAAAACTAAAAAAAAGTGTTATGAAAAAAGTAATAATTAATTTATTTGCAGGTCTGATACTGTTAGTTGCCGGATGTACTGAAAATATAGTTACAGTTGAACAACCAACTAAAGAAATTGCAGGTAAAACTATATCTGTAAATGCTGTAATGCCGGGTGAAAACACAAAGACCAGAATGGCATTTGTTCCAAATGAACTTGATGTTAATCTCAGATGGGAAGAAAATGACCAGATACTTCTTGTTTTTGATGATGGTATAAATAAAATTCAGCAAACTGTTACTATTGGAGCAATTACTAATAATGGCAGGACTGCTGCATTTGAAGTTATTGTTCCTGAAGAAATTATTAATGGAGAATCTGAAACTTTTAATCTATACGGAATGTATGGTGGCGTTACTTTTTCAGCTATTGATGGCGAAGAGAGTTATGTTGTCTTATCAACAGATCCATGGAGCGGGCTTTTTTTACAATTACAAGGTAGAGAGAACGTATTAATCAGATTTTCCGAAATGAACATAGATAAAAATAGTCCTGACATTTCAGTTAGTTTTCAGCATGTTGGTTCTCTATTTAAAATTTATCTTGAGAATACAGGAACAACCGATTTGGAAGGAATTACAGGAGTCGAGCTTTTTTCTGAAACTCCCATTTTTGCTCATCAAAATGCAGATCCTGAAGTAGGAGCAAAATATGATCTTATATCCGGTACATTTGTAAACGGAACTACATTCTCAAATGTTCTGCCTTTCCCATACAGTGGTGATTTGTTAGACGGAGATGTTCTACAATTATGGGGCTGGTATCCGCCCTCTCAAGTGGCAGGATATATCTGGCCTGCGATTAACCTGAGAGTTCGTTATGGAACAGGTCAAGAATATGTTACAACTGTTCCTAAGCCAGCCAGAACAACAACTACAGATATTGGCAAAGCTTATCACTTTTTTGCCAGATTCAACAGTGAATTAGATCCTGCTTTAGCCTTTAGCGATATTGTCTATGGTGTTCTTATGGATGAGCGAGATGATCAGATTTATTCCACAGTCAGAATAGGATCACAAACCTGGATGGCAGAAAACCTGAGATATTTCCCGGGTTTCCCTGATGAACCAGAAAGGTTAAACCTGGTAACTGATGGGTCTGTTACAGAACCTAGGTATTATATTTATGGTTATGATCGTACTCCTGAATCACTTGCTGCTGCATCAGAAAATTTCGTAAATTATGGAGTACTTTACAACTGGCCGGCTGCAATGGCTGGTGCTACAAGCAGTAGTTCAAATCCAAGTGGTGTTCAAGGTGTTTGTCCTGATGGATGGCATCTGCCAAGTGAAGCTGAGTGGGTTCAATTAACAACTTTTGTTGGTGCTAATGCTGCTTCAAAACTTAAAGAAACAGGTACTGACTTTTGGAATGAAAGTATTGGCGTAACAAATGAATATGGATTTTCTGCCAGAGGAGGTGGAAGTCGACAACCAATATCTTCAGTGCCTGCCGGTTTTTATAATCTAAGAATAAACGGACACTGGATGACATCTACTCAGGCTACCGAAACTGATATGATAGCTGCCTGGATGCAGGCAAATTCATCAACTGGAGGTTATCAAACAGCATCCAAAGAATATGGAGGCTCTGTCCGCTGTGTAAAAGATTGAAAACAAAGCCCTACAATAAAAAAGATCCCACTACAATGGGATCTTTTTTATTGTAGCGAGACCGGGGCATGATCCCGGGACCTCATGATTATGAATCATGCGCTCTAACCAACTGAGCTATCTCGCCAAATTTGAAGTGCAAAAGTAGTACAACTTTTTAATTTTGCCAAATCAAAATGCAACTTAGTTTATTAGTTTTTTTTAAAACTCTTTTTTTTAAGGTCTAATTTACATTTATTCGTACAGGAATCATCAATAGATAAACTGAAGTTTAGTCTAATAATCTTTATCTTTTGCTTATATTTAGTTTATCATCGGTATATAAAACTACATAGTTGATATAAGCCGGTAATAAGCCGGTAATAAGCGGATAATATACGGATGATATGCGGAAAGCGAGTGATTCACTCCCAAAGAAACATAAAACAGGCTATGTCGGATAAGTCAGACTAAACCGAATCTTTGTTTTTCAGTTTTATATTGTAATTTTGCACATTTAGAAAAAGCTTGAAACTGTATTAGTTATTAAAAATGTGATTTATCCCGATAATTTCGAACAAAAAATAGACTTTCAGAAGGTTCGTCAGCTGATTACTGATCGTTGTTTTAGTCCCCTTGGCAAAGAGAAGGTGGAAGAGATGCGATTTTCATCTGATTTTGATGAGATATTGGAAAAGCTGTTGCAGACAGAGGAGTTTGTAAAAATTAAAGAGGAAGAGGACAATTTTCCTTTTGACAGTTTTTTTGATATGCGTCCCGTTTTACGAAGAATCAGGGTTGAAGGTTCATGGGTTGAGCAGAGTGCTTTGTTTGAACTGCGGCGTTCATTGCATACAATCAACGGTATAGTCTCTTTTTTACATCGCGATGAAGATAAGGAGCCTAAGTATCCTCACTTGCTGGCATTGACCGAGGGAGTAGTTACTTATCCCGAAATTACAAAAAGGATAGATCATATTCTGGATGGTTTTGGTCAGATAAAAGATCATGCATCACCACGTTTATCCGAAATAAGAAGAGAGCTGATAAATACCATGAACGGAATATCCAAAAGTCTGAATTCTATTATGCGGAAAGCTCAGGCTGAAGGATATGTTGATAAAGATGTATCGCCAAGTATGCGTGACGGGCGTCTGGTTATACCTGTAAATCCGTCTCATAAAAGGAAGATAAAAGGTATTGTTCATGACGAATCGGCATCAGGAAAGACAGTTTTTATTGAACCATCGGAAGTTGTTGAGGCAAATAACCGTATCAGGGATCTTGAAAGCGAGGAAAGAAGGGAAATAATTAAAATACTTACTGAATTTACTAATTACCTCAGACCATATTTGCCTGATCTGTTGGAGTCGTATGAGTTTTTAGCTAAGATAGATTTTATTCAGGCAAAGGCATCTTTTTCACTATATATTGGCGGGATTATGCCATCAATTGAGAATGTACAGAAAATAGACTGGATACATGCTGTGCATCCGCTTCTTGAACTGGCTCTGAAGAAGCAAAACAGAAAGATTGTTCCTCTGGACATCACTCTTGAAGGAGAAATCAGGATATTGGTTATTTCAGGACCGAATGCCGGAGGTAAGTCGGTATGTCTTAAGACAGTAGGCATACTCCAGTATATGGTGCAGTGCGGACTATTAATTCCACTTAAAGAGAACTCAAGGGTAGGGATTTTCGAAGATATTTTTATAGATATTGGTGATGAGCAGTCTATTGAAAATGATTTGTCTACATACAGCTCGCACCTGATGAATATGAAATACTTTGAAAAACGGTGCAATGAGAAATCGCTATTGCTGATTGATGAATTTGGAAGTGGTACGGAGCCTCAAATTGGTGCAGCTATTGCTGAAGCACTTCTTGACAGGTTTAACCGTAAGAAATCTTTTGGCGTAATCACCACTCACTATCAGAATCTTAAGCATTTTGCCAATGAGCATGCAGGAGTTGTAAATGGTGCGATGCTGTATGATCGTCATGAAATGAAACCTCTGTTCCGCCTATCGATTGGTAACCCGGGAAGTTCATTTGCCGTGGAGATTGCACGCAATATCGGTCTGCCTGAAGATGTAATTGCAGAAGCATCTGAGATTGTTGGCAGCGATTATATCAATATGGATAAATACCTTCAGGATATTTCAAGAGACAAAAGATACTGGGAGCGCAAACGTGATGAGATACGTCGTGAAAAAAAACGACTTGAGGAGCTGTCGTCTAAGTATGAAAGCAGTCTGGAGGATATAAACAGACAGAAGAAAGAGATTCTTGCACAAGCAAAACAGCAGGCTGAACAGTTGCTAGCTGAAAGTAATGCACGTATCGAAAATACCATTCGCGAAATAAAAGAGGCCGAGGCTGATAAAGAGAAAACCAGGCAGATTCGCAAGGAGTTGAACAGTTTTAGAGAAAAGGTTGGAACTACCGAACTAAGGGATGAAGGAAATTTACGAGCTTTTGGTGATACGGGAAAAAAGGAAAAGAGTCTCAATAAAAAACAAAAACGTAAAACAGCAAAACCATCAGTAGCTGAATTAAAAAAACCTGACAAATTGAAGCCTCGGGATGTTGTACGACTTAAAGGACAGACATCAACAGGTGAAATAATGGATATTTCTGGCAAAAAAGCTACTGTTGCTTTCGGAATGATAAAATCTACTATTGACCTTGATAAGCTTGAGAAAGTTAGTAATAATCAGGTGAAAAAAGAGATAAAAGCATCAAATACCCGGGATATACTTCATGAGAGGCGACTTAACTTCAAGCAAGATATTGATGTAAGAGGTCTTAGAGGTGATGAAGCATTGCAGGCAGTAATATATTTTATTGACGATGCCTTGCAATTAGGAATTTCAAGAGTGCGTATACTGCACGGAACAGGTACAGGTGCATTGCGTCAGATAATTAGGGATTATTTGGGAACCGTCAACGGAGTAGCACATTTTCATGACGAACATGTGCAATTTGGAGGTGCAGGTATAACTGTAGTTGACCTTAATTAAAAAAGTGTATTCCTATTAAAAGATTTTATTTATCTTTGTCTACTTAATTAAAAACATTCATAAATTAACTTTTAATTTTCTTTTGATGGCAAAATTTTCTAAGCCTTTCTGGGTAGCAAACTTCGTTGAACTCCTGGAGCGACTGGCATATTATGCTGTATTTATAGTTATAACTCTTTACTTGTCTAATGTATGGGGCTTCAGTGATATTGAAGCCGGTTTGATTGCCGGAATATTTTCTGCATCACTCTACTTGCTACCTGTGTTCGCAGGAGCTTTTGCAGATAAAATTGGTTTCAGGTCAGCTATAATTTTTGCGTTTACTTTTTTGACAATAGGATATGCAGGTTTAGGGATACTTCCTACGATGCTTGAGAATGCCGGGTTGGTTGAATATGGTATGACTACCACATATACCGGTATCAACGAAAGCTATTTAAGATGGTCGATTATTGCACCCCTTATTCTTGTTGTTATAGGTGGCGCTTTTATAAAATCGGTAATCTCCGGAACAGTAGCAAGAGAAACAACTCCTGAAAACAGAGCTCGTGGGTATTCAATATTCTACATGATGGTGAATATTGGCGCCTTCACAGGCAAGACGGTAGTTGATCCTCTTAGAAGAAGTATGGGGGACCAGGGTCTCGTTTACCTTAACTACTTCTCTGCTGCTATGACACTGCTGGCGCTGGTTGCAGTTTACTTTTTTTATAAATCTGCCAAAACAGAAGGTAAGGGAAAGAGTTTTGCCGAAGTTGGGCGCTCTTTCATGAAAGTTATGCTCAATGGGCGTTTGTTGATACTTATAATTATCGTCAGCGGTTTTTGGATGATTCAGAGCCAAATGTATGCAACAATGCCAAAGTATGTAATAAGATTAATAGGAGAAGATGCATCGCCTGGTTGGTATGCAAATGTTAACCCGTTGGTGGTTTTCATATCGGTAAATTTTGTAACTTCGTTGATGAAGAAAAAAAGTGCGATAAGATCAATGATGATTGGCATGTTGATTATTCCTTTTTCGGCACTTATAATGTCAATGGGTACCCAGGTAGGCGAAAGTTATATTCTGGGATTACATCCTGTGGCATTTATGATGATAGTAGGAATTGCATTTCAAGCTATTGCCGAGTGCTTTATTTCTCCACGATACCTGGAGTATTTTTCTCTTCAGGCACCAAAAGGAGAAGAGGGCTTATACTTAGGATTCAGCCATCTTCACTCCTTCTTTTCATACCTTTTTGCATTTGGATTATCAGGTTTCCTGCTTGATAAATTTTGTCCTGATCCACGTTTGTTTACAAATGAGTCGGGTGTACTTGATACCCTGAGCTATGCAGCAGCTACTGAAAATGCACATTTTATATGGTACGTTTTTGTAGGTATAGGAATGATTTCTGCAGTTGCACTTTATATTTACGGCAGAGTTACCAAGAATATAGATAGCAAAAAGGAACAAGTTGTTTAATGTAATGTTATCATTTTAAATTCAAAAATTATTATGAGATTAGATCTTAGTTCACAAATCACACTTGAACGTGTTTCCAAAAAGTATTACAGACCGGAAAATGATTTCGAGGAATATAACCTGTCGCGCTTTGAAAAGCTACCGGTAGCTATCTTTGAAGAGTCTAAAAAAGCTGCTAAAAAGATCGCTAATGATATCGCAAAAGAAATTACAAATAAGGCAAAAAATGGGAAACCTTTTGTGCTTGGAATCAGCGGAGGTTCATCTCCCGCACCTGTTTATGATGAATTGGTAAGATTGCACAAAGAGGATGGCCTGAGTTTTAAGAATGTTATAATTTTCAATACTTATGAGTTTTATCCTGTAATGGATTTCTCTTATAGTAATTTGCAGATGTTGAAAGATTTGTTTTTAGATCGAATAGATATAGATCCGAAGAATATTTTTTCTCCGGATGCCACAGTTGAAAAAGATCTGATAGCAGAAAACTGTGAAGCATTTGAGAATGATCTTAAAGAGAGAGGTGGATTGGATTACCTTCTTTTGGGATTAGGGACTAAAGGTAACGTCGGTTTTAATATGCCGGGTAGCAGCCTTCATTCACAAACTAGATTGGTAATGCTCGACGGTGATTCAAGATCTGATATATCCCGTAATTTTGGTTCACTGGATAAAGTACCTGTAAGTGCAATTACAATGGGGCTTTACGATATTTTGGCAGCTAAAAAAATTGCATTAGTTGCATGGGGTGAGCAGAAATCAGAAAGTATAAAAGATATTGTTGAAGGTCCTGTCACCGATTTGATTCCGGGTTCCGTTTTACAGACACATACAGAGGCAGTTGTATATGTGGATTTGGCTGCTGCTTCTGAACTTACTCGTATTAGCCGCCCTTGGCTGGTAACTAATTGTGAATGGGATAGTAAATTGATCCGCAGAGCAATAGTGTGGCTTTGCGGAGTTGTGGATAAACCGATTCTGAAGTTGACAAATAAAGACTACAACGACAATGGTTTGAGCGAACTTATTACCCTATACGGATCTGCATATAATGTTAATATAAAGATCTTCAATGATTTGCAGCATACGATTACAGGCTGGCCGGGAGGAAAACCTGATGCAGATGATACATACCGACCTGAAAGAGCTAAACCCTATCCTAAGAAAGTAATAATATTTAGTCCACATCCCGATGACGATGTTATTTCTATGGGTGGAACATTTCAGAGACTTGTTAATCAGGGGCATGAAGTGCACGTGGCATATCAGACATCAGGCAATATAGCTGTTGGAGATGAAGAGGTGATACGTTATATTTCAGTATTAAAAAGTTTACGTAAGAAATTTGATCCGGATAATAACAAGATAAAGGAGAAATATGATGAAATACGTAAATTTCTGATGCATGATAAGAAAAAAGATGATATAGATACAGCTGATATACTGTTTATAAAATCCAGAATACGTAGAGAAGAGGCACGCTCGGCAGACAGATATGTAGGTCTCCCTGAGGAGAACGTACACTTTCTGGATTTACCATTCTACGAAACGGGAACAGTTAAAAAAAATCCTATTTCAGAAAATGATGTTTATATCATCAAAGACTTTATAGAAACTATCAAACCACACCAGATATATGTTGCAGGAGACCTTGCAGATCCGCATGGAACACATAAGGTTTGTCTTGATGGAATACTCGCAGCAATAGATATACTTAAGGAAGAAGATTGGTATAAAGACTGCAGGGTTTGGATGTATCGCGGAGCATGGATGGAGTGGGAGATAGACCATATTGAAATGGCTGTACCGCTATCACCGGAGGAACTTCGTCAGAAAAGGAATGCAATACTGCAGCACCAGTCACAAATGGAAGGAGCTCCGTTTCTTGGTGATGATGAGAGGTTGTTTTGGCAGCGTTCAGAAGATCGCAACCGGGCCACAGCTGATTTATACTGGAAATTAGGTCTCGCCTCTTATGAAGCTATAGAAGCATTCGTGGAATACCTTCCAAATCATGATAATGGCAAAGAAATTTGAGCGATTAGATAATTAAATAAATCTCATAAAAGTAAGGGTGGATCACAAAACGATTCACCTTTTTTTATGTTCTTGTATAAACAACAGTATTAATATTCATTCATTATTGATAAAAAAGAGAAAAATGTTGTATATTGTGTCTCAATATTTAAAAGATTCATGTTACAAGAAAAATTCCATATCGAGTTTCTCATGGGAAACGCCACCCAGAGTAGCTTATGGCGTATGATTAGCCAAATCGATGGTCTTTCTGAATGGTTTGCCGAAGATGTTACAATGGATGAAACCGAATCTATTTACACTTTTACATGGGGGAAAAGCCAAAGTCAGGCAGAAATAATTCAAAGTAGGCCACAATCGTGTATCAGATACAGATGGACTGACGATGAAGAAGATGTTTATTTTGAGTTTAGGCTTAGGAAACTTGATTTGTCTGGTGATATGACTCTTGAAATAACTGATTTTGCCGAACCTGATGAAAAAGGAGATGCCATTACCTTGTGGGAATCACAAATTGAAGAAATGAAGAGAAGGCTTGGTGTATAGAATTCCATCCGTTTTTATTATCTTTGCCAAATAGTTAAATGAGCCTCATTTTGTCTTATCAATGAGAAAAGATTTCCATATAAAAAGGTTATACAGTTATATTTTAAAGACTTTCATCCCGATATTCCTGATGACATTTGTAATATGCCTGTTTTTGGTATTAATGCAATTTTTATGGAAACATGTTGAGGATATGGTTGGTAAAGGCTTGGGCCTTGATGTTATTGGAGAGATGTTCTTCTATGCAGCACTCAATCTCATTCCGTTGGCTCTCCCATTATCAATTTTGCTGGCGTCTTTGATGGTTTTCGGTAACTTGGGCGAAAACCTTGAACTTCTTGCTATAAAATCAGCAGGAATTCCTTTGCTAAAAACAATGAAGCCGCTTATAGTACTTGTTTTTTTTATTAGCATTGGTGCTTTTTTCTTCCAGAATAATTCTTTACCAATTATACAGACAAAGTTTTACTCACTTTTAATTTCTATCAGACAGGCATCTCCTGAGCTCGATATACCTGAACAGGTTTTTTACAAAGAGATTGATGGATATAATCTTTATGTAGAGAGAAAAGATCAGAAAACAGGCGTGTTGCACGATGTAATGATCTATGATATTGCCAGCGGGTTTAACAACATGAGGGTAATAGTTTGTGATTCAGCAGAAATGGGAATGTCGGAAGACAAGACGATGTTGATCTTTACTATGTACAGCGGACAGCAGTTTCAGAATTCCAATCAGGGAGCAAGTTCCAGATACGATCAGGATTTTGTGCCATACTCAAGAGAGAATTTTACTAAAAAAACAATGCTTATTCCCTATGATGCAAATTTTTCTCGAATGGGTGAAGAGGTTATTGAAGGAAGTTCTACAAGTAATTACGTATCTAAAAACTTATCTGAGCTGACAGTTTCAATTGATTCGATGGAGCATTTAATGGATAGTGTGAATATTGTTGACAGGACTATGATGAAAAATTATTCCTATCTCACTTTTAGAAACAGCTATCCTAACGAAAAAAAAGATTCTATAATCAGATCAAATGTTAATTCTGATATAATGGTTCCTTCTCCTGACACACTACTTGTATCGAAAAAACTGGAGGAGCAATCAAGTATACTGCAAAATGCATCAATGAAAGCTGAAAACAATAGTAATGAGTTTTTATTCAGGTCGTTAAATAAAACAACAACACAGAAAACAATAAACAGGCACTGGGTAGAATGGCACAGAAAATTCACAATGCCATTTACTTGTCTTATATTCTTTTTTATAGGTGCTCCACTAGGGTCGATTGTTAGAAAAGGAGGTTTAGGAACTCCGATTGTTATATCAGTTATCCTGTTCATAATTTATTATATTTTGGATAATGTGGGGTATAAAATGACACGTGACGGAGTTTGGGCACATTGGTTTGGAATGTGGTTCAGCTCACTACTGCTTCTTCCGGTAGGAGTTTTCCTTACATATAAAGCAATGAATGACTCTGTAATATTGAACTTGGATACTTATTCCAACTTCTTTAAAAGATTCTTTTTTATACGTGAAAAGAGAAAATATCCCCTCAAAAGTGTTATAATAGAACAACCTCAGTATAATGAGATTGCATTATCATTGAGGGAGCTTTCTGAAGACATAAACTTATTCCTGGAAGATAAGACAACATTATCATACAGGAAATACTGGACAGATATAACTTGTGATAAAGAATATTTTTCAATTAAAACGAAATTAGAGATAATACTTAATAAAGTTTCGAATTCGATAAAGCCGGATGTTTTGTCTAAAGCAGAAGAGTACCCTGTATTGATAAACAATGTTCGTGTTTTTAAAACAGGCACAACATTTGCTAAGACATGTATGTACTTTTTTCCGGTAGGAATTATTTTTAGACTCCTGTCTGTGCCATTTGAGTTGAGAATAAAAAAAGATTTGAAAACAATAATGCGGTTGAACAGTGAGTTAATAATGTTAGCAACAGCATAAATGTAAATTGATATGCAAGAAGAGATAAAATTAGATGACATTGGGGAAGCCATAGAAGAAATCCGAAAAGGTAATTTCATAATTGTGGTTGACGATGAAGATAGAGAGAATGAAGGCGATTTAATTATTGCCGCTGAATGCATTACTCCGGAAAAAGTGAATTTCCTGGAGACTTATGCAAGGGGGTTGATCTGTGCCCCAATCACTAAGGAGAGAGCAGAAGAACTGGAACTTCCAATGATGGTTACACAAAACACTTCGGTTCATGCAACACCGTTTACCGTTTCAATAGACCTCCTGACACATGGTTGTACAACAGGTATTTCTGCTCACGACAGAGCTCAAACCATCATGGCTCTCACACGAGATGAGACTGCTCCTGAAGATTTTGGTCGTCCGGGTCATATTTTTCCTTTAAGAGCACAATCCAAAGGTGTATTACGTCGTGCAGGTCATACTGAAGCAACTATTGATTTTGCACGTTTGGCAGGTTTATATCCTGCAGGTGCACTAGCTGAAATAAAAAATGAGGATGGTTCAATGGCTCGTCTGCCGGAACTAATGAAGTTAGCTAAAAAGTTTGACCTAAAGATTGTTTCTGTAGCTGACCTTATTAAATATCGTCTTAAAACTGAGTCACTGATTGAACGTGGTGAGGCGGTTAAACTACCAACAGAGTATGGTGAGTTTAATATGATACCTTTTCTTCAAACGGCTACAGGACAGGAGCACGTGGCACTAATAAAGGGTGAATGGGAGGCAAATGATTCAATTCTTGTAAGAGTGCACTCATCTTGTATGACAGGTGATATTTTTGGATCTATGAGGTGTGAATGTGGCGAACAGCTGCATAAAGCATTGCAACTTATTGAAAAAGAGGGTAAAGGTGTATTGGTATACCTTAACCAGGAAGGTCGTGGAATTGGATTGATGGCAAAGGCTAAAGCGTATAAACTTCAGGAGCAGGGCTATGATACTGTTGATGCCAATTTGCATCTTGGATATCAGGCAGATGAAAGAGATTATGGTGTTGGTGCTCAGATACTCAGGAGTCTTGATGTAAAGAATATGAGATTAATGACTAACAATCCTAAAAAGAGAATAGGACTTGAGTCTTACGGGCTAACTGTAGTTGAAAATGTGCCTTTGGAAATTACTCCAAATAAGTACAATCATTTTTATATGGAAACAAAGAAGAAGAAAATGGGCCATGTGTTGAAAAATATAAAGTAAATATTTATGCATTTTATATAAACCTCTGAATAGTAATGGATAGGAGAATGAAGGTGCTTTGGATGGGTTCGGTGTATTTCACTGAAAGAAAGCTAGATGCAACCGGTACATGGTCACATTCAATGGCAACAGAATTAGTTCAGTCGGGAGAGATAGAACTGTTCAATATAACGCAAGCAGGGGTTCAAAGCACTATTAGAGAAGATTTCTCATCCATTAAACAATGGGTAATTCCTTCATCAAAATTAAATAAAAGAGGATTACCTAAGAAATCAATTATCAGAGATATTGTAAAAATCACAGAGGAAGTACAACCTGATATAATTCATATTTGGGGAACAGAGTCTTTCTGGGGACTGCTTAAAGCAAGAAATATTATTTCAGGAAAAGTAATACTTGAAATTCAAGGTCTGAAATCGGAGATTTATAAGTATTTCTACTCGGGGATGACATTTAAAGAGATTTTAGCAACAATTGGACCGAGAGAGATAATAAAACCTTCAGACTCAATAATAGGACAAAAAGCAAATTTTAAAAAGTGGGGTGAATTTGAAAAAGAAATCATCAAGAACTTCTCGTTTATAACTACTCAGTCTGTTTGGGTTAGAAATCACATCAGGAATATTAATAAAGATGCTGAATTGTTTGAAACAAAGATGTTACTCAGGGATGAATTTATTAATGCTGTGAAATGGGATTATAGTAACTGTGAACCTTATTCAGTTTTTACAACCTTTTCATCTATTGTTTCATATAAAGGATTGCATGTTTTAATTGATGCAATTACAATATTGAAAAAAGAGTTCCCCTCTGTAAAGCTAAATGTTGCAGGGAGTACGGGCAGACAAGGCATATTGGGATATGGATATTATAACTGGATTAAAAAGAAAATAGCAAAATCAGGTATCGTAGATAATGTAAACTGGATAGGTCCTATTAATGCTGAAGAGATTGTAAAGAGTTTACACAAAACAAATGTCGCGGTAATACCTTCGTTCGTGGAATCATACTGTATGGCACTTGATGAAGCTATACACGTTGGCACACCAACAGTTGCCTCATTTGCAGGAGCTATGCCTGAACTGGGATCACATAAAGAGACAGTATATTATTTTCAATCAGGTGATCCCGTTATGTGTGCAGGTGCAATAGGAACTTTTTTTAGAAACAGAGCTTTTTCTGAAGAAATTTCAGTAAAATCATATAATATAAGAAGTGCCAACTCAGACAAATGTCGTCTTCAGCTTGATATTTATAAGAAGGTTTTGAATCAATAGAATATATGGAGTATTATTACATTATAATAGGATTCGCTTTCGGCGGGATATTAGCATGGATAATTACTTCGTTGCTATTTAAGACAAAAACGGTACCCAAAAAGATGTTTGATGATTTGTCTGAAGTTAATATTTCTCGAAGAACTGAATTGCTTGTTTTGAATGAGCGACTCACAGACATGGAGAAAGAGATTGAACGATGCAGACTGGGTCTGAAAATAAAAACAGATGAGTATAATGAGGTTAACAGATTGTTAGCTTCTACCGTCGCAGATAATAATGCTTTATCTGAAAAACTAGAGACTCAGAAATATGAGATATCAGAATTACACAAACAATTTAATCTGGAATTTGAAAATATTGCCTCGAGGATACTAGAAGAGAAGACTGAAAAGTTTACTAATATTAATCGTATTAATCTGGATTCAATACTAAAACCTTTTGGTGAGAATATCGATTCGTTTCGCAAGAAAGTGGAAGATGTATATTTGAATGAGTCTCGTGAACGCTTTTCACTTGGTCAGGAGTTGAAAAATTTAAGAGAGATGAACGGCCGTTTGAGTGATGAGGCCAATAATCTGACTATGGCTCTAAGGGGTAACTCAAAAGTTCAGGGCGATTGGGGAGAATTGATACTGGAGAATATTTTGGAGGGTTCAGGACTGGTAAAGGGACGTGAATATTTTATCCAGGAACATCTTAAAGATGAAGATGGTAAAATAATTATAAACTCTGATGGGACACGGATGAAACCCGATGTGATTATATCTTATCCTGATAACAGAAAAGTTATTATTGATTCTAAAGTGTCATTGACAGCATTTTCAAGCTATATCGGGACAGATAATCCTGAAGAACAAAAACAATTTATCAGAGACCATTTACGATCTGTTAGAAAGCATATTGAAGAGTTGAGCAGCAAAAATTATCAGGATTATGCATCTACTCTGGATTTTGTAATGATGTTTATACCTAATGAACCTGCATATATATTAGCTTTGCAACATGAGGAGAATTTGTGGCAGTATGCCTATGAAAAGAATATTCTCCTGATTAGTCCCACCAACTTGATAGCAGCTCTTAAACTGATAGCAGATTTATGGAAGAGGGAATATCAGAACCGTAACGCATTGGAGATTGCAGAAAGAGGAGCAGCACTGTATGATAAGTTTGTAAATTTTGTGACTTCACTGACAGAAATCGACAATCATCTCGACAGAGCAAAACGTAGTTATGATAAAGCTTATTCACAACTGAAGTCAGGTAACGGTAATCTGATCAGTCAGGCAGAAAAGCTACGAGAGCTGGGAGTGAAATCCAAGAAGTCATTGCCTTCAACATTAATTGAAGATAGCAACAGAATTGATTAGTTGATTTAAAGATTGATAAAGGAAATAATTAACTACTTAAAAAAATAAATAATATGTACGGAAAAATACAACAACACCTTCAAACTGAGCTAAAGAATATTGAAGAAGCCGGGCTTTACAAAAATGAGCGGATTATAGTTACCCCTCAACAAGCCGAAATTCAAGTAGAATCAGGACAAAATGTGCTCAACTTTTGTGCAAATAATTATCTTGGGTTGTCGAATCACCCGAGACTTATATCAGCTGCAAAAAAAGCGCTTGATGAACGTGGTTACGGCATGTCGTCTGTACGTTTTATTTGCGGCACACAGGATTATCATAAAGAACTGGAGAAAACAATTAGTGAGTTTTTCCATACTGAAGATACAATCTTATATGCATCTTGTTTTGATGCTAATGGCGGACTATTTGAACCTCTTTTTACAGATGAGGATGCTATTATTTCAGACTCATTAAATCATGCATCAATAATTGATGGTGTACGTCTTTGCAAAGCAAAAAGATATCGTTATGCAAATGCAGATGTAGCAGATCTGGAAGATAAATTAAAAGAAGCTCAGTCACAGAGATTCAGAATTATTGTAACAGACGGGGTGTTTTCTATGGATGGAAACCAGGCTCCTTTGGATAAAATATTAGAACTGGCGGAAAAATATGACGCTTTGGTAATGGTTGATGAGAGCCATTCTGCCGGCGTTGTTGGTAAAACCGGTAGAGGTGTGACAGAATTATATAATGTGATGGGAGAAGTTGATATAATCACAGGAACTCTCGGTAAAGCATTTGGAGGAGCAATAGGTGGTTTCACAACAGGCAGGAAGGAAATAATAGATATGTTACGTCAGAGGTCGCGACCATATTTATTTTCAAACTCAATACCTCCAATGGTAGCCGCTTCAGGGATTGAGGCATTCAATATGTTGGAAGAATCAAATCATCTTCAGGATAAACTTCATGAGAATGTAGAATACTTTATTTCTAAAATGCTGGCGGCAAAATTTGATATAAAACCTACACAGTCAGCTATTTGTGCAGTTATGCTGTATGATGCAAAACTATCGCAAGAATTTGCAGAGGAACTGCTTGCAGAAGATATTTACGTAACAGGATTTTATTATCCGGTGGTTCCAAAAGGAGAAGCCCGCATCCGTGTTCAATTATCGGCAGGACATGAGAAAGAACATCTGGATAAAGCAATTGCAGCATTTATCAAAATAGGTAAAAAACTAAATGTTATAAAATAATATGAAAGCACTTGTAAAACTGCGACCTGAAAAAGGTATTTGGATGGAAGAAGTGCCTGTTCCTTCTTTTGGTGTAAACGATGTATTGATCAAAATAAAAAAAACATCGATTTGCGGAACAGACCTTCATATTTATAAATGGGACGACTGGTCTCAGAAAACAATCAAAACACCAATGACAATAGGTCATGAGTATGTAGGTGAGGTTGTCGATATGGGAAGCGGGGTGGAAAACCTAAAAGTGGGTGACAGAGTAACAGGTGAGGGTCATATTGCTTGTGGCCACTGTCGTAACTGTAGACGTGGTAAACTTCATGTATGTGAAAATACGGTTGGAGTTGGTGTCAACAGAGATGGTGCATTTGCAGAGTATCTATCTTTGCCGGCATCTAATGTTGTTAAATTGGACCACAGGATTCCCGATGAGATAGCAACGATAATGGATCCTTTTGGTAATGCAACACATACGGCTCTTTCCTTCCCATTAATTGCAGAAGATGTTCTTATTACCGGCGTAGGATTGATTGGGAGTATGGCTACGGCAATCTGTAGATTTGCCGGTGCACGCTATATTGTAGTTAGTGATTTAAGTGAATATAGGTTGAATATTGCAAAAAAGATGGGTGCTACTTTAACAGTAAACCTTTCCAAAGGAGAAACCGTAGCAAATGCTGTAAAGCAACTGGGAATGCGCGGTTTTGATGTTGGACTTGAAATGTCTGGCTCTCCTGCCGGTTTTCGAGAAATGGTTGATAATATGTATAATGGTTCAAAAATATCAATGTTGGGTATTTTGCCTAACTCAACTACTGTCGACTGGAATAAGATAATCTTTAAAGCTCTAACGCTTAAAGGTATATACGGTCGTGAAATGTGGGAAACCTGGTATCAGATGGAGCAGATGCTGATTTCAGGTCTTGATCTGACGCCTGTTATTACTCATAAGTTTAGTATTGATGATTACATGAAAGGTTTTGAAGTAATGGAATCCGGACAATGTGGTAAAGTAATACTTAACTGGGATTAGTATTTCCCGGTTTTAACTTGAACAAATTTATAGCTTTATCGAGCAGATTCACCTTATTTAAAATTGAAGGTTCAATCTGCTCGGTTTTTTTTTCTTCAACTTCAGGAGGATAAGCGTAATCGTCGATAAGCTCTGTGTTTTCTACGTTCCAGTTGTTTACTGATACTACTTCTCCAATAAGTAACTTCATCTGGTCAGCTGCAATCTTCAGTAAATCACTTTGCAATACCGACCTCTTCACCTGGTCTTTTGCAAGATGCTGAATTTCCTGCAGGTCGTTTCGGCTGATAAAATTAAAAAGATCATCTTCAAAATAGTAATAATTGAAATCGGTTTCCAGTGATAATATTTCCGGTTTAGGAAAATCTAGTAGCTTTATAACTTTATCCTCTTCATTAATTTCCCATTTGCACTTGTTAATATCGTAACCTACAAGAGTTTTTGCACGAACAATAACCAGAGCTTTTTTAGTAGAAGGTATGAATTTGAGTAGTTTCTTCGTGTTTTCGTAATTAAAGATCTCATTCATTTGACCTTCTGCCACTACAATCTTAAAGACTCTTTTGATACTTTCTACAACTGTGTGTGATGAAGTCGATTTTAATGAACCTGACTGTTTAGTTTTAATGATCCTGTAAACAAGTGATGTAATTACTATACCTATAATAATACCGAATAAAATTATTGTAATTATGTTTCCCCCACCTGTGTAATTAGGGCGGAAAAAAGTTTGGTATAAGAATACAGCAATCAGAAATAGGATTGTAACTACCGATATTATTACTAATGTTTGACTAATTATCTTTTTCATATATATCTAATGTTACAGAAGGCAAAAATAATAATAAAGGTTTGAAGATAGTGATAGTAGGGATATAAAATAGAATCTATATGAAAAATTATCCTTAATTTTGCGCACTATTTTTTTAATAAGTAATTTGTAAATAAACTAAAGTATATGAAACAACTAATTATCTTCCGTCACGGCAAAGCCGAACAAGATACTATGGCAAAAGATGATTATGATAGAGCGCTTACAGAACGCGGTAGGCGTAATGCTAGCGATATGGGAGCATTTATTCTGAAAAAAACCGGAGTGCCTGATCTTATACTTACTTCTTCTGCAAAAAGAGCCCATGAAACGGCTATCTTGGCAGCGAAAGCTATGGATTATCCTGAAGCAGAAATTCAGACTGACCAAAATCTTTATTTTGCACCTGAGCGCTGGATTATGAATGTACTTTCAAAACTGCCTGACAATATTGACAGTTGCATTTTTGTTGGCCATAATCCGGGATTGACTGATTTGATTAATTCTTTGGGAGTTCAGTTAGATAATCTGCCTACTGCATCAACAGCATGTTTTGAATTCAATGCAGACTCCTGGAAAGAAATTTCCACCGATCAAGCCAACTTCAAGTGGTTGAAAGTTGCGAAAGAATTGTAATTAATTTTAATCATACTGAGAAAATAGCAACCAAGCTACTAACAAAGTTAGGATCACGTTGAAAGTCTGAGCTGTCAGAAAAGACCAAATATATTTAGAATTCTCCTTTTTGAAGATATAACGGAAATCTGTTTCAAGTCCGATACAAACAAATGCAAGAGAAAAAAGTAATCCTCTTGAGCCCTTGTTTGCAACACGTGATAACTCTTTACCAGTTTCAGCATCAAATGCAAAGCTAAATACAAGTGATGCAATCAGGAAGCCGAGAACGAACTTTGGAAACCTTTCCCATAGAACAGTACCAGTAGGTCTGATTTCTGTGTTTGTGCCTTTGTATGACCAATAAATAGATATAACAAAAGCAGCAACTCCAAGGAGCACATTCTGTGCAGACTTGATTATCACACTATACTGTTCTGCAGTTTCGCCAATAAACTTTCCTGATGCGACAACTGCAGCCGTGGTATCAATAGTGCCTCCTAGCCATGCACCTGCAACTTCCTGAGAAAGCCCCATTAAGTTTGCAAGATAAGGAAGTAAGTACATCATCGGAATTGCAACTATTAAAACCAGAGAAATAACAAATGAAAGTTTTTTTGGGTCTCCCTTAATAGCTCCGCTTGTTGCGATTGCAGCAGAAACACCACATATAGAAACAGAACTGGAAAGCAACATCGACATTTCATTATCTATTTTAAATGCTTTTGTCGCAACCCAGAAGCTAAAGTACCAAACAGAAATTACAACAATTAAAGCCTGAATCATACCCAGAGCACCGGCTCTCATTATTTCATTAAATAGTATTGAACTACCCAGTATAACGAGACCGGCTTTTATATAGTATTCACTTTTTACAGCTGTTTCCATCCATTTAGGTAAACCTATTGTATTCCTAATCAGCAATCCTATTAATACAGCAAAAAACACCGATTCCAGTCCAATAGTTTTAATTGCATCAATATTTGCAACATAAGATGCCAGTTCAGCCAGAATATAAATAATTACGAAAGAAAGCAGGAATTGTCCCTTGTCCTTATTACCCATAAACAGATAACCCAGATATGCAAGTATTGCAATTATTAAAGACATTGATATATTATTGCTCATAAGCGATGGCGATAATACTACAAGGACCAGAATGAGTGCACCAATAATTGTTGCTACCCAGTCTTCATTTTTTAGTGATTTAAACATAGGTAAATTAAATAAACTCCGATAGAGTATGTGTTTCTTATTATGTAAGTTGTTCCCAACAAAATTATAAATAATTTGGGATTTCGGAAGTATTTTGAGTTTTCTTTTATCAGTTTGGTGACATTTAGCGTTTAAAACCTGTTGTTGGTCGATAAAATCATTCGGTTTGTCTATTTGATTTGTTAAAAGAAGCAGCATGTACTATGTTTGCATTCGATAGATAAAATTGATTTTTGCAATTACAGACAATACTAATTATTATGAAGAAGATTTATTTTTTAGTGGTAACTTTATTACTGTGCTCATTCGCACTTACTGCGCAGTCACAGATTCGCCGCGGAATTATTGGAAATATAACCACTGAAGGTTCCAATGAGCCTATACCTCAGGCTAACATACGCATTTTGCAACAATCAGACAGTACTTTTGTGACAGGTAAAGCCTCAGACTCGGATGGTGATTTTTCAATTCCGGTAAATAATGGCTCTTATATAGTTCAGATATCCTATATAGGCTATAATGATATATACAGGAATGTGGTTGTTTCATCTGCAACGCCATTAGCACGATTAGGAACTTTAGAAATGACAACTGACAATATTCTGTTATCAGAAACAGTTGTAACTGCAAAAGCACCTGAAATAGTTGTAAGAGGAGACACACTGGAATATAATGCTGATTCTTATAAAGTAACTGAAAGTGCTGTAGTAGAAGACCTGCTAAAGAAAATGCCGGGAGTGGAAATCGATAGTGAAGGAAATATTACTGTCAATGGCAAATCAATCTCTAAAATTCTAGTAGATGGTGAAGAGTTTTTTAGTAATGATCCTAAAGTAGCTTCTAAAAATCTTCCGGCAAAGATGGTTGATAAGTTACAGGTTTTGGAGAGGAGGACAGAGATGGCTCAAATGACCGGTTTTGATGATGGTGAAGAAGAGAATGTGATTAATCTTACGGTTCGTCCCGGAATGAAAGAGGGTTTATTTGGAAATGGATTTGCAGGATATGGAAGCAAAGACCGTTATGAAGC
>DHCC01000044.1:48911-53565 GCA_002398875.1 Bacteroidales bacterium UBA4912
CTAACAATGCAGGTTTTTCTGATCTCGGAACAGCCATGTTCGGAAGTATGGGTGGTCGTGGTGGTCGCGGTGGTGGCTTTGGCAGTAGAGATGGAATTACAACATCTGCCAACATTGGAAGCAACTTTAGTAAAGAGTTTACCAAAAAGTTCAAGTTGGGAGGAAACGTAAGATATGGTTACGGAGACACTGAAGTTATTTCAGATGTATTTACACAAAATATTCTGAGCGCAGGTAACACTTTGGAGAGTGAGAGCAATCGTACAAATAATATAAGTCAGAATTTCCATGTTGATTTAAGAATGGAATGGAAACCGGATACTTCAACAACAATAATTTTCCGACCTGATTTCTCTTTTTATAATAACTCACGAAACGAGTCCGGTAATTATAACACCATACGAGAAATGACCGGTGATACTATAAACTTGGGAGAATCAACTTATATGTCCGAAGGAAATGGAAATGATATAGGTGGCCGACTTGATGTAAGTCGTGAACTGGGAAAGAAAGGAAGGGTATTAAGTGCTCAGTTGAGTGGTAATATAGGTAATTCTGAGAACAATGGTTCAAGTGAGTCCTCTACAAAATTTTTCAGTGATACACGTCCTTCAGATATTATTGATCAGCGTTTTACTAATAAAAATGATAACAGTTCATGGAGAGGTTATTTATCTTACGTAGAACCAATTGGTGACAATAATTTTATTCAGTTGGCTTATCAGTACAGGGAAAACTTTTCTGAGTCGGACAGAGATACACGATCTCAGGATGCAAACGGAAATTACACAGTTCTGGATTCAGCATATAGTAAACGTTTGGAAAATAATTTTATCAGACAGGAGCTTGAACTGAATTTCAGATCAGTAAGAGAGAAATATGATTATATGGTTGGGTTTTCTATGCAACCTTCTAGCTCGCAGAGCAAAACATTTATAGGTTCAGAAATGAAAGATGAAACAGTTCAGGATGTAGTCAACTATGCTCCAATGGCACAGTTCAATTACCGATGGAGCCGTACTCATAATATCCGAATCCGTTATTTCGGCAATACAGATCAACCATCAGTTACTCAACTGTCACCTGTAATTGATATTTCGGATCCATTGAATATTAGTTTCGGTAACCCTGATCTGAAACCTTCATTCGAACACAGACTTAATGTAAATTACAGGTTTTCTAATCCCGAAAAAGCAAGTTCCTTTAATGCATTTGCAAACGCAGGGTATTTGACAAATGATGTGGTTTCTCTTACCGCTACCAATACAGAAACAGGACGTAAGGTGAGAACATACGAGAATATTGCAGGAAACTGGAATGCTAACGGACGAGTAATGTTCAATGTCCCATTGAAGAATATTAAATTCTCAGTATTTTCAATGTCATTCCTGAGCTATAACCATTCAAACGGTTTTACAGGAACCTTTAATCAAACAGGTGATGTAATAACCCTTGAAAATATAAAAATTACTCCTGAAAAAAATCTTAGCCAGAGAATGAATGTTGGAGAGACTTTAGGACTAAACTACAGGTCTGATCCCTTTGACTTTGCAATAAGAGGCAACTTAAGTTATAATAAAGTGAGAAACAGTTTGGAAGGTCAACAGAATCAAGAGTTTCTAAACTATGGAGGAAATGCAAGTACTGCAATCTATCTGCCATGGGATTTAACTATTGAGAGTGATATAAACTACTCTACAAACTCAGGTTATGCAGATGGATTTCAACAAAACGAGTGGTTGTGGAATGCTTCAATTCAAAAAACGTTATTTAAAGAAAAGAATGGTACTATACGTTTTAAAATATATGACATTCTTCAGCAACGTAGTAATATAAACCGTAGTGTTACATCAAATTATATAAGAGATACAACAACCAACACGCTCACAAGCTATTTTATGGTACACTTTGTATATAGGTTCAATATTTTCAAAGGAGGAGCTTCAAGTGAAGATATGATGCCACAAAGAGGACGTGGAATCGGACACAGAGGAGGCTAACTTTCATAACTAAATATAAACCAGATGGATCAATCTCTAAAACGAAATTATCAGATTACCTGGAACAACGTATTTGTTCACATATTATTGTGGGGAGTAATTTTTATACTCCCTTACTTCTTTTCAAATGAAGTGCAGATTTTTAACTGGCGTCCATTCTTACGATCACTTCCCGATATGCTAGGAATAATGCTGGTGTTCTATGTAAATTATTTTGTATTGATTGAAAAACTGCTCTTTAAAGGAAGAACTAAGGCATTTATAATTTACAATTTACTACTTATTATAGGAGTTTCCTTACTAATGTACTTTACACCAATTTGGATTAATGAATTGATACCCGAATTGAGTATTTTCCGACGCAGACGTAGGGGAGGAATTTCTGGTATGCACATAGTCAGAAATTCCACAACGCTCTTTTTAATAACCGGATTGAGTGTAGCTTTCAAAATGACTGTTCGCTGGTTTGAAATAGATAATGAACGCAAAGAGCTTGCTAAAGCTAAATCTGAAGCTGAATTACAAAACTTGAAAAATCAAATTAATCCTCATTTTCTCCTTAATACTCTAAATAATATTTATGCATTGATTGAGTTTGATCCTCCAAAGGCCAGACAGGCAGTTATGGATTTAAGTAAATTACTGCGACATTTGCTTTATGACAACAACCAAAAGTTTGTGCAACTTAAGCAAGAAGCCGATTTTATGCGTAATTACATTGATTTGATGCGTATACGTCTTTCTGATAATGTGAAACTTACCAGTGAATTCTCTTATTCGGAAAGCAGAAATATAAAGATACCTCCACTAATTTTCATATCTTTGTTGGAAAACGCCTTTAAACATGGCATAAGTGGAGATAAGCAATCATTTATTGATATATCTTTGAAAGAGCATCCCGATGGGAAAGTGGAATTTGAATGCAAAAACAGCTATTTCCCTAAAAACGAAAAAGATAAAAGTGGCAGTGGTATCGGACTTGATCTGGTAAAAAGGCGTCTTGAAATACTCTGTCCGGGAAGTTATTCATGGAAAACAAATATTGAAAATGATGTATATTCTACTGTTTTAATTATAGATTCAAAAAAGCTGGTGGATGATACTAAACTGTTGGATAGTAGATGATGAGCCTTTAGCGCTTTCGTTACTGGAATCGTATGTAAACAGAGTTCCATTTCTTAAACTGACCGGAAAATACTATAGTGCTATTTCGGCAATGCAGAATATAGCAAGTGAAAAAGTGGATATATTATTTCTGGATATTCAGATGCCCGGAGTAAACGGAATGGATTTTGCTCACACCATCAGTGATCACACACGTGTAATATTTACGACTGCATTTAGTGAATATGCAGTGGAGGGTTATAAAGTAAATGCCCTTGATTACCTGCTTAAGCCTTTTTCTTTTGAGGAATTCCTGGTTGCAGCCAAAAAAGCTTTAAATTGGTTTGAAATAAAAACAAGGTCAGGCTCCGATTCAGAAAGAGAAAGACCTGTCTTAGGTATTTTTGTAAAGTCGGAATACAAGTACTTACATATATTATACAAAGATATCGACTATATCGAAGGACTTAAGGATTACGTAAAGATCTACACAGAAGCAGATGCCAAACCTGTTTTATCACTTATGAGCCTTAAACAACTCGAGGAAGAGCTACCATTTGATAATTTCATGCGAGTGCATCGTTCCTATATCATCAATATGGATAAAATATCGAGTATTAACAAAAACAGGATAACTATTTGTAATAAACAAATTCCAATAGGTGATACATATCGCAAACAATTTATGGCTATAATAGATAAAAGACAAATCTAAACACTAAAAAAACAGCTCCTCTAATTTTCGGGGAGCTGTTTTTAATTTAAAATCGACTGTCTAATCTTAATTTGATTAAGAAAGAGTAGCAGTAATCATCCAAACATTTTTCTCATGTCCTGATATCAAATCAGAAATAAGTGCTACTGTTCCTTCGTCACCTGTTTCAGATGCTGACTCCAACACACTTCGTTCTACTGATATCAATTCTTTCAGATAGTCGAGCAGAAGTCTGTAGATTTCTTTCGGATCTGTTAAAACCCCAGATTCCTTTATATCAGAAGTTTTTAGGTAATCACTAAAATTGTGAGCCGGAACTCCACCAAGCATTAAAATACGCTCAGCCACTTCATCTATATGATCTGCTGCGGCATCATAGTATTCTTCAAACTTTTCGTGTGCTTCAAAAAATTGTTCTCCCTTTACATTCCAGTGGAAACCTCTCAGGTTTGTATAGTAAAGCTGAAGATTTGCCAGTAGTTTCTGTAAACCGTCTACAGTCTTGTTAGTTTTTTGAGAATCTAATTGTAAATAATCTAATGTTTTCATAATCATTTTATTTAGTTTTTTTATTTAGAACTATTACAAATATAACAAAAAAAATGCTTTAAAGCAAACCGTTTCACCCTCTATGCCAAATAGAAATATTCTATTTCAAAAGTTTGCATTCAAAGTCATTGAAGTTCTTATGAAACCTGCGTAATTAATATATTTATATTCGTAAATAATCTTTTCATTCATATTAGTTTGAATATACAAAATCAACAAAAAAAACATTTTATCTATTAAGATTCTTTTAATGATACTAATGTGAATTTTGATTATTTGTTTAGAG
>DHCC01000033.1:0-13305 GCA_002398875.1 Bacteroidales bacterium UBA4912
AATCCCGCTCGGATCACTCTAAAAATAAAGCACTTGCAACAAATATTTGTAGGTGCTTTTTTTGTTTCATGACTTATTTACCTGAATATTAATTAAGAGGTATTTCAATATATTTATTGAATCCCGATCCTCCTAAACTCCCCGCATCATATACAAGTCCGTAAACGGGTGTCAGTGACTGATTAAGAAGAACCTGACCTCTTACCCATGAACCATCTATATCTGCTACAATTCTTTTAATTTGTGGAGCTTCTACAGCTAATCCTTCATTAATCTGAACGGTTGAGAGATATATATTACAGTTCTCTTCAGATATAAATGTCACAAAAACCCTGTTATCGTGAGCCACCGCATCAGCTGCTACCTGATCAGAATCAACAGGATTAGTTACAACCACACGATCCGATACTTGCAAAGGTTTACTCCATTCACCATTGTCAGGTTTTGAAATCATATAAAGATAACCGTCCATATCACGGTATACCACTACCAGTGTGTTTATTTCATGAAGATAAATGAGTGGCAGAATTGACATAGACTCATCTTCCGTTAATCCAATCTCTTCAGCTATCTGCACCGGTTCAGTTAGTGTGTTATCAATGAGTAATTGCCTGTGCCAGCCATGTCCATAAACGGTTTTATAGGCTATATCTACAGTTCCGTTAGGGCGAGCAACAAGAGCCGGACTGGTTAGCCAATATGGTTTATCTATATCCAGTGGGAATTCCTTACCCCAAATACCTTCCGTTGAGCGAATTGATAGATGAAGCTTATCGTCTGCTCCAAATATTGCAACTAAACTGCCGTCAGGACGTGCTACCACATCAGCTACCTGTGTTGGCGGCTCAATAGGCAGCGAAATGGTATCTGAGTCTATAATCCAATGGTCAGGTGTATCTGTGTTATCTGAAGTTGCAAATGCGTGATGTATAACCTCATCTGAAGTTTGGTGTACAATGTGAATTATTCCATCATCAGTCATTACCGACCCGACACCTTCAAGGTCACCAATCGAAGGACGGTTATTACCATCTACCTCTGTCCATGTTTTACCTCCATCTGAAGACTTCACCATCATAAATACGTTGTCAGTCTCCGTTGGTTCCATTATGAAGTACAGCAGACCATCAGCTGTTTCCCACGGTCCAATTCTTGCGGGTGTTTCAACAAAAGTGCCACCAAGATGGTATTCCGGAACCGTGACTGTGAATTCAGGTACGAGGCCTGCAAGTGGTTCACCGTATTGATCTGTCATTCTAAACGATATACGGTCACCATCCTTCACCTGTGTGGGGCCATCAGACCAGTGACGTATAACCACAGCCCATTCCCATTCAGCCGACTCCTTACCATTTCCGTGTGGCATCCATCTGGGTGTCACCGGTGAAAGAGCAATTCCCGCTCCGGGGGTTGAAGTAAATTTGGAAACATTTAGTAAGTCTTCCGCTTCTTCACCAACAAAAATATTCTCACAACTAACTATACTTGCAATTGGCGAATTGGTTGATTCGTAAGGAAACTCCTCTGCCTCCATATATATCCAGTTACTTCCATTTATTCTATACTGTAAACTATATTGACGCATATTTTCAGATCCATCTGTCTCAGTTTCGAATCTGACTCTGAATGGTGTGTCTACTGTTTGCACAGGTGCAACATTCACATCAGCTGCCCATCCTGCATCTTCATCAAGGTCTTCAGTGAAGTCTGCCCTGAATCTGAAAGCAGTTACTTTATCAGGTGACTCGCCATAAGCCATGTTTGCACACAAGGTTAATACTAAAACAGTGGTTATAAATTTGTAAAGTTTCATTTTAATTTTTATTAAACATTATGCCTATCTGCTTAGAAGCTTTAGAAGCAAAGTTAATTAATTTCAATCACAATATTATAATTTACAGTAACAGCAAACAGGGATGTAACAATAACTTAATTTTTCGTTAACCAATCTGTAACATTAAAGAGGTTACTTTGCACTTTAATATATTTTAAAGACAAAATAATGCGAAAAACAATTACACTTTTAACGCTTTTTATAATGGCATTCAGCTTAATCTATGCCATTGAAGATCCTGTTAATGTAAACACACCCGGAGCACTTACCGGAAGGGTTGTTGATGAGTCAGGTTACGTATTGCCCGGAGCAACAATTACTGTGGAAGGTACAAATATTGGCACCGTGAGTGATGTAAACGGTTTCTTCCGTTTAAATGGTCTTGAAGATGGTAATTATAAAGTAAAGATCTCATACATAGGATTTAATCCGGAGGAGAAGGATATTGTAATCAGTAATAATAGAACTTCATCTCTCGATAATATAGTTCTACGTGAAGGAATTTTGATGAAGGAATTTGTAGTTACAGGTTTGAATTCACAGCACAAAGCTATGTCACAACAGAAGAATAATATCAATATCTCTAATGTTATTTCTGCAGATCAAGTATCACGATTTCCCGACTCCAATATAGGTGATGCCCTTAAGCGTATCCCCGGAATAAATGTTCAGTATGACCAGGGAGAAGCAAGATTCGGACATATAAGAGGAACAAATCCAAATTTAAACTCTGTGCAAATTGACGGAACACGTATTCCTTCGGCCGAATCAGGTGAGCGTTCTGTTCAGCTCGACCTTATCCCTTCTGACATGGTACAGACAATTGAAGTAAATAAGGTTATCACACCTGATATGGATGCAGATGCAATCGGAGGATCTGTAAATCTGATAACAAAGAGTCAGCCAGTTGGCAGAAGAATCACTGCCCTTGCCGGTAGTGGTTATAATCTTATTTCTGAACGTCCAACATTAAACTTGGGCTTCAGTTACGGAGATCGATATTTTAATGATAATCTGGGAATGGTATTTGCTTTATCTTATCAAAACAACCCTGCAGGCTCTGATAATGTAGAGTTTGAATGGGAAAAGGATGATAATGGTAAAATGTATACTGCAGATTACCAAGTACGTCAATATTACGTTCAGCGTGAACATCAGAGCTACTCATTAGCATTCGATTATGTATTTAATCCTGATCATAAAATTTATTGGAGCGGATTATATAATAAACGACGCGACTGGGAGACCCGCTACCGTATGAGCATTGAGAGTGAACCTGATGGCGATGGTGGTTATATCAGCGAAGTAGTAAGAGATTTGAAGTTCGGCTTGTCGGATACAAAAAATGCAAGACTTGAAGATCAGCAGGTACAGTCTTTCTCTTTAGGCGGAGAACATTTCTTTGGAAACCTTGGTATGACTTGGGGAGGAAATTACTCAAAAGCCAGCCAGGAGCGTCCTCATGAACGTGCAATGGGTGTAATAGTTGAAGATGTGGAAACGCAATTTGACTTTAGTGATACACGCAAACCATACTTCAGGAGTTCACCCGTCGATATTAATTATATCTCCAGCTTTGAGTTTGATGAACTAGAAGAAAGCTATGGATATACAGACGACAGAGATATAACAGCTAAAGTTGATTTTACTCTTCCCTTTAATACATCAGGCAGCTGGATGAACAGTCTGGAATTTGGAGGAAGCATTAAAGATAAATCCAAGAGTAACCACAGTGAACTGATTTCATACGAGCCTATTAATGAAGATGGATTTAATGATTTAATCCACAGGACTGCAACTGATGAGACACGCGACAATTTCCTCGCTGGTGATTATAAAGCCGGTCAATTTCCAAATACTAAGGAGATTGGTGCTATTTCTCTTGCAGAAAACAGTGATTTTGAATATGAAGAAGATATAGAGGAAGGATTGGCAAATTTTGATGCCGACGAAACAGTTACAGCTGGATATATCAGGTATGACCAGCGACTATATGATAAAGTAGATCTTTTACTAGGACTAAGGGTTGAAAATACTCGTTCAAAATACAATGCATTTCAGTTTGATGAAGAAGAGGAGATTTTGACACCTGTTTCTTCAGAAGATGATTCATACACCAACTTTCTACCGGCAGTTATTGCAAAATGGGATGTGAACAATGACTTTAAAGTTAAAGCTGCATGGACTAATACACTTGCACGTCCTAACTACGATTTCCTGGCACCTACAAAAAGTTTTAGCAATATTGAAAATTACATTACTGTTGGTAATCCGGAGCTTTTGCCTACAAAGTCGATGAACTTCGATCTTATGGCAGAGTATTATGTAAATGGCGGACTTTTCTCAGCAGGAGTATTTTATAAAGATATTATAGATTTTATAGTAGAGGAGAGACTTTCAAATCATACATTTGATAATCATACATGGGACAGATTCACACGTCCGATTAATGCCGGTGATGCTAATCTGTTTGGATTTGAAGCATCTATTCAGCAAAACCTGAATTTCCTGCCCGGATTCCTTAAACATTTTAATGTATATACTAACTACACTTATAATCATTCAAGCGTTAAAAACTTTAATTACGAAGGTAGAGAAAATGAAGAATTGAGTATGCCGGGAACACCTTCTCATACTTTCAATGCTGCATTGGGTTATGATACCCGCAAATTCTCTGCTCGCCTTTCTTATAACTTCGCTTCCGACTTTATTGATGAGCTTGGAGAAGAGGCGTTCTACGACAGATATTATGACAAGGTAAACTATCTTGACTTTAATATGAACGTAAGAGTAGGAGATTATGTTAATATCTATGCAAATGTCAACAATCTGCTAAATCAGCCGTTGCATTATTACCAGGGAAGCAAAGAATACACTATGCAAACTGAATATTACAACGTTCGTTTTGATGCAGGCGTTAAAGTTACATTCTGATAAATTATTCAATTCAAAAATTCATTATTCAAAAATTCAAATAAGATGAAGCTTAAAAATATTTTAGTCCTTTTTCTCACTGTTATGTTTTCATTGACGGCTGTTCAGGGACAAAGTAAAAAGATAAATGTAGAAATTGCTTATGAAGATGGTTATAATTTCTTTATAGCAAACGATTTAGGGAGAAACGGATATTACAAACAAAAGGATGTTGCCAGAGTAATGGGTGAATATGCCGATAGTGATGATGTTGGTTTAGAATTTATTGTTGCAGCAGGTGATACACACCATTGGGGTGGGGTGGAAAGCGTGCATGATCCGCTTTGGATGACCAACTTTGAACTTATTTATGATCATCCTTCTCTGAGAGATCCATGGTACCCTATTTTAGGAAACCATGAGTATCAGGGCAATACTCAGGCAGTTATTGACTACAGCAATATTTCCCGCAGATGGGAAATGCCTGACAGGTACTATACTGTTGAGGTTTTACCCGAAGATGAAGAAGAAGCCGAAGAGTTCTCTACCGCAGAGGTTTTCTTTATTGATACCACACCGCTTATAAGTTCTTACCACGAAGAAGGTAACAAATACATAGATATTCACAAACAAGACAGCACCAAACAATTGCGATGGCTTGAAGGACAGTTGGCAAGCTCAACTGCTGAATTCAAGATTGTAATAGGGCATCACCCTATTTACGTATCCGAAAAGAAAAGAGTAGATGAGCAAGATCTGGTACAAAAACTTGACCCCCTATTACGTAATTATGATGTAGCACTATATGTTGCCGGTCACTCCCACACTTTTCAGCATTTAAAGAAAGACGGATCTGATGTAAACTATGTAGTAAACAGTTCAGGTTCACTTGCTCGTGAACCAATTCAAGGACCCGATACTGAGTTCTGTTCATCAGACGAAGGTTTCTCTGTTGTATCGATAGGTAAAAACAAGATGAAGATGACCTTCATTAATTATTTAGGAGATCCAATTTATCAATTTGAAATAGTTAAATAGATAATAAGCATTTTAGCACCCATTGGTGAAATATATTGTATATGAAACCAAAGAGTTATATTTTATTTTTATTAGTAATTGCTGTTTCAGCATCACTTCTTTTTATAGGGAAGTGGTCTGAAGCAGTTTTTTTATTAAACTCACTTCCCGCGATAATAAACAAAAACCTCATTTATCAACCAATAACCCTATTATTAACTTTTCTACTGCTTATTGTTTTTCGTTATTCGCGAAAAGAAGTATTCACCGCCCATTTTAGAAAAGGTGAAATTTCTGCAACCATTTTACCTGAGACGTGGACAGGTATCAATCCGAAAGAAACAGAAAACTGGAAACATATCGGACGCAACTTTACTATTATCATCACAGCTGTTACGGCTGTCGTTGTGTTCTTTCAGGTAATAAATCAAGAGAGTATAAATTGGAACAACTGGCTTAGATATCTTCATTTCATTCTATTATTTTCACTTATAAATTCTTTTGTTGAAGAGATGATTACCCGTTTAGGGGTGGTCATAAGCTTGAAAGACATAATTTCTGATAAAAAGATCCCTATTGTATCGGCTGCTATTTTCGGAATAGTCCATTACTGGGGAACCCCCGGAGGAATTGACGGAATATTGTTTGCCGGATTCCTTGGCTGGTTCCTCACCAAATCTATCATTGAAACACGCGGTATTTACTGGGCTTGGCTCATACATTTCTTGCAAGATGTGGTAATCTTTTCAGCAATGCTACTTACCATCTGAAGCCGATGAATCAGATAACCGACACACAATTAAGCATTCAGATAGAAACAGGCAAAAGTAAACCGACTGGACACTTTCAAATTTGCCTTTGATGATAACTTTATTAATGTACTAATTAGCAGGGTAGAGCAGAACAGCGAGATTGTTGACAAAATTCTTACCAATAAAGCATTTGGTGATTGGGTGAAGGAGTTTTATATGAAAAGACCATACTGCAACCTAATTCTTAACTGGTTCTTAACTTGCCCTTACCTCGCTCTTATGTTCTCCTTTTAAAAGAGGGCAAAGTAAGGTTTTTGTCAGTGTAAACTTACTTCGAATTATGGGTGATGTATTATGTATGTTGTGTTGTATTTTTTACCTTCAACGAATACTTTGAGTAATTTGTAGTTCTGTTTTCTCAAAAAGTTCTTGAAATGGCATCTCTTTTACCGGGATTGGGTCGTGGATTATAAATTCAAGAGTGTTGCCTAAGCCTAACGGAAAAGATCCCCATCGGGTCATTTTCCATGCATTGTTGATTGTAACGGGAACAACATAAGCGGAAGGAGCGTATTTGCAAAGAATTTTCAGGCCGTTTTCGGCAAATGGTCTTGGTTTGCTCGAATTGCTGCGTGTACCTTCGGGAAATATCACTACAGAGCGCTTGTGTAGCTCTATGTATTTGCTCATTTTCTGGATTTCAGAGATGGCCTGTTTTCCATTTTTTCTATCAATGAGTACCGATCCTCCATGTCTCAGGTTATACGAAATGCTTGGAATGCCTTTCCCAAGTTCTATCTTACTGACAAATTTTGGATGTACTTTTCGCAGAAACCAGCCTAAAGCGGCGATATCATACCAACTCTGGTGATTGGAGGCGATTATTAGCGGGATACCTAAAGGAAGATTATCTAATCCGGTAACCTTATATCTGGTACCCAGGATATAGGTATTCAGTACAAGGAAGAACATTAAAGCATCAGCACTCTTCTTGTGTGCCTCATATCCAAACAGATTGAAACATATCCATTGAATAACATGGAAGATTACCAGCGTAGATCCAAACAACAGGTAGTATATAGCGGAAAGAGGATAGGATATTAATTTTTGCATTATTTTGCTACTTCAATCTTATATTTTTTTCCCTTCATTTTTTCATCCTTAATGTTAGCCAGCAGCGATTTTACAACCGATGCACGAACGGCTGCGAAAGATATAAAATCTTTTACTTCTATAAGCCCAATATCTGATTTGTCGAGTTTTCCTTTTTGTAAAAAGAATCCAACAATATCACCCTTATTCAGTTTGTTCTTTTTACCCCCGCTCACATAAATTGTTTGATATTCGGGGGTATCCGGTAATGTAATTCCGTTTGAAAGCTTAAGAAGCTCGAGCACCTCCAAATTGTCAGGAATATAATCCGGAACCTTTTCATCTTTAAATTGAATAACATAAGCAGTTCCCGAAGCATGCATTCGTGCGGTGCGACCATTACGGTGAATAAATTCGGTTTCAGTACCAGGAAGATGATAATGAATTACATGATTCATCTCGGGGATATCAAGTCCCCTGGCTGCCAAATCGGTAGTAACCAGATAATTCAAACTCCCATTTCTGAATTTTACGAGTATCCTTTCTCTGTCGTCCTGGTCCATACCTCCATGATAATAACCAACTTGAATACCTTTCATGTTTAATAAATCAGCAACTCGCTCTGTTGACTCTCTGTGATTACAAAAGATAAGAGCCGGTTCTGAATTGAGAGAACATATTAAATGAAACAAAGTGTTGATCTTGTCTTTCTCGGGAGACTCAACAAGCTTAATAGCAAGAGCCTCGCTTTTCTCATCCTCCAGAAAGTCAAGTGTTACCGGAGATATCATATCTACAAAGTCTGGAATCTCAACATCAGATGTGGCAGAAAGCAATACTCTTTTTTGGATTGAAGGCAGTTGGCTGATAATGGTATCCATTTGATCCTGGAAGCCTAATTGCAATGATTTATCGAACTCATCCAGCACCAATATTTTAATGGAATCGGTGTCTAACGATTTCCTTTCCAGATGATCTGTCAATCGCCCGGGAGTACCGATAAGCAAAGCGGGCGGGTTGCTCAGATTCTTTAGTTCGGTTTCAATAGAATGCCCGCCATAACAAACATTTACCTTGAATTTTGTTCCCAGCTTTTTCCACACCTGTTCTGTCTGAAGGGCCAATTCTCTCGACGGTACAATAATTAGACACTGTACTTTATTGATATTTTCATCCAATAATTTAAGAATAGGGAGAAGAACGGCAAGCGTCTTTCCTGAACCGGTAGAGGATAATAGCAATACGTTTTGCTCGTTGATTATCGCTTTCTGAGCTTCCCTCTGCATCTCGTTGAGACGGTCTATACCCAGATTGGATAGTATCTGTTTGTTTTTATCTTCTGTTTTCATATAACAAAGATACAACATTCTAATTCACGATAATTACCCAAATGCTATTATGAAAATATTGAGTTAACACCTCAGAAATAATTAATCAACAGGAACTATAAAACTCATCAGATCTCTGTCGTGGTTATTTACAATTTTACATTCGTTGTCAAAATACATTGTAGCCCCGTTTTCGGGAGTATAAGTTTCCCATTCAGGTAGTACACCCTCTACATTAGGGTTGCCGGTTTTAGCAAAGTTAATCCATGCAGAGCTCATTTTGTCTGATAAATTCCATGCTTCTTCAGAATTGCCTGTCCAGTCAGGTCTAAGGTCAACATTATAAAATGCTAAAGGAATGTCCAGACCATGAAAAGATCCCTTAGATGCATCTTCAACCGGGCTTTTCCATGCTAAAAAGTAGACATACAAGGGAGCATCTGTTTCTAAAGACCTTGCATCGGCAGTACGTATGGTATATGGTCTGAATGCTGTATCAATGGAAAGTAGATCCTGTGGGGTATACTCAGGATAAGCTTTTGCGAACAGTTCAATGTACTGGTTGGTTTTGTCGCCGTACACCTTTATTAAGCGCTCCTTAGCCTGTTCCATTGTCAGATCCTTTTCGCCATAAGCAGTTGGCATCATCTCGTTTAGCGTGGTGCCAATCATAACCGGTATATCATAAGAAATATCAGCAAAACCCGGACTAAAAGGCTGTTGTAGCAAAACTTCTCCATCCACGGAAGGTGCAAAACCATACATTGTAGGTGTGCCTGGAATTCTTTGACCTGAAAATTTAGAAATCGCATCATTTCCTGCTTCAACAAGATCCATGTAAGGTATTTTATCTATTTTATCCACTTCGTCCGGCGTAATTCCCAAGTTCTCAAGTACGGCTAAACCTAAGGCTTGTGATTTTTCTTTTGTCATTGTATTCAACAGTGTCCCGCTCTGAATAATAGCCTTGTGAAACAAACCTTTTGCAGTGGGCATACACATTAGTGTTCCCACTTTTCCGCCACCTCCTGATTCACCAACAATAGTTACATCGTTAGGGTTTCCGCCAAATCTTTCTGCGTTTTTCTGAATCCATTCAAGTGCCTTCACAATATCAAGCATCCCAACATTAGCTGATTGTGCATACTTATCGCCAGTTGCCGACAAATCAAGAAAACCAAGAATATTCAATCGGTGATTAACGGATACCATTACAATATCACCCTTTTTTGCCATTGCTTTGCCATAAGTCATAGGGTCATTACTGCTTCCTACATGAAAGCCACCCCCATGCAACCAAAGCATTACAGGACGGTTCTTCCCGTCATTTATACCCTGCGACCAAACGTTTACACTAAACAGCTCTTTTTCGTCTTGAGTAGAATCCGGAATCCATGCCACAATTTGTTTGGTCACCGGTCCAAAGTCTTTACATTCGAGTACTCCTTCCCAAGAATCAGGCTCCTGTGGAGGCATAAATCGATCAGCCTTTGCATAGGGTACCCCTTTGAAAGTGAAGATCCCATCTTCAATTGTTCCTGATATTGCACCGTAAGTTGTTTCTACAACAGGATTGTTGTTTTGATTTTGATTACTCTTAGAGTTACAGCTTAAAAAGGAGACTGCAAATAAGCTAATGGCGAAAAAATAGAACAAATTTTTCATAAGATATTTGTGTTAAAACGCTGGTGAATAAAATTAATTAATGGGATTTATCTTCCCTGTTGTGCAAAATTAATTAATATTTTCAATTCAGCAGTTTTATTAGGCTTTTCCTAAATGTTTTAAGTAAAGCTTTTTATCTTACAAGAGGCTTAGTTTTGTTTGTAACCACCTTATAACATGGATCTTCTATAACATTAACTTCAATAATTGCATCTGCATTTTTAAGAAGAATCTTGCAGTCGTCACTAAGATGTCTCAGGTATACTGTTTTCCCATATTTACGGTATCTCTTGGTTATTGCATTAACCGCTTCAATTGCCGACATATCTACTATGCGGCTCTCTCTGAAGTCAATAACTACCTCATTCGGATCTTCAACAGGATTAAATTTCTCAGAGAAAGCTTTAATGGATCCAAAAAATAGCGGTCCATAAATTTCATAATGCTTAATACCATTTTCATCTGTTGATTTACGCGCACGGATTCGTTTTGCATTTTCCCACGAGAAAACAAGAGCAGAGATAATAATACCTATCAGAACGGCTACTGCCAGATTATGTGTAACCGCTGTTATAATGGTCACAATAACCATTACCAATACATCTGTAACGGGCATTTTGCGGAATGTCTTCAGGCTTGCCCACTCAAAAGTTCCTATAGCTACCATAAACAGAACACCAACTAATGCTGCCATGGGCAACTTCTCAATCACGCTTGATCCAAACATAATAAAAACAAGCAGCATTATAGAAGCAAAGATGCCCGATAATCTGGTTCGCGCTCCCGAGGATGTATTAATTAAACTTTGTCCAATCATAGCACAACCGCCCATACCAGACAAGAATCCTGAAGCAATATTTGCTGTCCCCTGTGCTATACATTCTCTGTTTCCGTTACCGCGCGATTCAGTAACTTCATCTATAAGGTTAAGAGTTAAAAGGCTCTCTATAAGTCCTACACCCGCTATAATTGCAGCATAAGGGAAAATCAGTGTTAAAGTCTGCCAGTTAAAATCAATAGCAGGAATGGTCAGTGGAGTAAAGCTGCCTTTAATTGTCTCGCCGGGTGCCAAAGTATCGGCAACTGATGTAGTTGGTATTCCAAAAAGCACTACAACAGCCGAAATTGTAATAATTGCAATTAATGAAGATGGTACGGCTTTGGTTATCTTAGGGAAAAGCCAGATAATCAGCATTGTTGACACTACAAGACCGACCATTGTAATTAGTTCAATAAAGCCGCTGTTTAGTAATGCACTATCAGAAACAGCTATCCCAGAAAAGAATTCTGTTAGTGAAGGATTGCCTTCAATTATTGATGTGAAATTTGGAAACTGAGCCATTAATATGATAATAGCCAGACCGTTTACAAAACCATACATGACAGGGTGGGGAACTAATCGTATAAATTTTCCAAGCTTTAGTACACCTGCCAATATTTGTAATACCCCGGCCAGAATTACTGCTGCAAATACAAATTGCATTATTTGCTCATTGCCAATTCCCAGTATTTCACTTCGCAATTGAGTGATTAAGCTGACAAAAATAACGGCTATTGCTCCCGTTGCTCCAGAAATCATAGCAGGTCGCCCCCCAAGTATTGAGGTCACAAAACCCATTACAAACGCTGCATATAATCCTGTAAGGGGTGAGAAACCGGCAATCATTGCAAATGCAATTGCTTCAGGAACTAATGCTAAAGCAACAGTTAGCCCTGATAAAATCTCTGTCTTATAATTCACAGCTTTTGATGTTCCCAATAATTTGGGAATAGAATATTCCATAAGATGACTCCTAAAAAGTTTAACCTAAAACAAAAAACCGTGCAAAGATATTGATTTTGACTCTACTATAAAATTACTGATTCATCAAGCTAATACATTTTTTCGCCCGGGAAATAATATTGACAGTATTAAATAGCAAACAGCTGCTGCTGTGATTCCAAAGATATTCGGATCAAGACTGTATGGGAGCTGCACCGATAGTAGAGTTAAGCTCAGTGTGGTAGTTCCACCTATAATCATTGCCCAAAATGCTGCAGTAGCGCTCCCTCGTTTTGTGAAAAAAGCACCCAAGACCGGCACAAAAAGACCACTCACCATAAAAGCGTAGGAATGTAGCATAAGCTCCAGAACGTTTTCCATCCGTAAAGCTATCAGCAGTCCTAACACTCCAATACCCAGTGTGATGAGCTGGGATTGAATTAAACGAGTTCTTTTATTTTTTGGCAACGGACGTATCTTCTTTAAGATATCACTTTCGATGTTACCCGATGCTGCCATAATACAACTGTCAGCAGTAGACATCACTGCCGAAAAATAAGCAGCAATCATTAATCCCATTAGTCCAACAGGCAATATGGTTCGTAGTAATAATGGAAGCCCCATCTCGGCATCCATTATCTGATCCTGACTAAATCCAATATATGCAAACATGCCATTCTCAAACGCCACACGAGCAAATAGTCCTAAAATCACACCCATAAAAGCCATGATAGGCCACTCAAATATGCCCGCAATGTACCAGGCCTTCTGCGCTTCTTTTGGTGTGCGTGAGGCATATAATCGCTGGTAAAGCGTCATCCCCACAAACCAGATTGGTATGATGGTCACAGCCCAGTTAACTATAGTATACCACTTAATATTATTTAGTGTTAGGAATTCGGGTGGCTGCGTTTCGCGAATCACTTCAATGCCTCCAATGGC
>DHCC01000033.1:13508-60647 GCA_002398875.1 Bacteroidales bacterium UBA4912
ATTACTGCTATTGCTCCCATTCCAATAAGTGCCGTGGTCATATCCAGATCTTCAAAAGTAGCAGATGCCAGTTTAGCACCTGCCAGTAGCTGAGAACTGGTGAAGCCAATATATCCTATGGCTGAAATAATACCAGCCAGTAGTGCTACGCGTGGACTATAAAAGTATTCGAACAATTGGGGGAATGTGTAAATTTTTAGTTTACTTGAAAGCTTACCTGCTTTCGGGATTAAAAAAACAGCACTCAGCCAAGCCCCAAGTAGTCCGGTAAAGAGCATCCAGGAACCAGAAAGTCCCATAAGAAATCCCAGTCCTCCCAAACCGATTGAAAAGCCACCTCCCACGTCGGTGGCTACTACTGATAGACTGATCGCAAACTTATTCATAGAGCGACCTCCTACATAGTAATCGTCAGCATTCTTGTTTTTTCTCCAGAAATAAACTCCTATACCCATCACTGTGAGCATATAAACTGTCATAATAATAATGTCTATAATATGCATAATGTTGTTTTGTCTTATTAGAGTTCAACAACTCTTATTAAACAAAGTTTAATAGAATTTATTTTTATCTTTGAGTCTTTCAAAATAAAAAACCATGAGCAAACAAGTGAAAAAGTTTGGAACTTCGGCAGTTTACTTTACTGCAATTGCAACATTATTCGGTGCGATACTTTTTCTGCGTTTTGGTTACGCAGTAGGCACAGTTGGTCTTTGGGGTGTTTTTGCACTTATCATTTTAGGTAATATGGTAACTATTCCAACTTCCATGGCCATATCTGAACTTGCCACCAACAAGCGGGTTGAAGGAGGAGGTGAGTATTTTATCATCTCACGCTCATTTGGACTGAATATTGGAGGCACCCTCGGCATTATGCTTTATCTGTCGCAAACTATAAGTGTAGCCTTTTATATTATTGCATTTACAGAGGCATTTGGTTTTTTTTTCGAATTTATGAATAATAATTTTGGAATTGAGTTGCCGCGTCAGGTTATCAGTGTACCGATGATGCTGCTCCTGTCGGTTTTGGTGATTGTTAAGGGTGCCAATATGGGAATGAAGGCTTTGTATTTGGTAGTAGGTTTGCTTATTCTTTCGATAATACTTTTTTTTCTTGGCAAACCTGTTGAAGGGGACGTTGCCACGTATTTTGAATCTAATGCAAAATGGATGAATAGCAGTCAGCTATTTGTGGTTTTTTCGATAATCTTTCCTGCCTTTACCGGAATGACTGCGGGGGTAGGTTTGTCTGGTGACTTGAAAAAACCGAGCAAATCTATTCCTATTGGCACCATAGCAGCAACGTTAACCAGTTTTATTGCTTATTTTTTCATTGCATATAAACTCTCGATTTCTGCATCTTCTTCACAGCTTTCAGAAAATCAGCTAATAATGGCCGAGATAGCTTTGTTTGGTAGTATAATAGTACCTTTGGGTTTAGCTGCTTCCACATTTTCGTCCGCATTGGGATCTATAATGGTGGGACCACGAACGCTTCAAGCCATTGCTCTTGACAATTCTATACCAATAAAATCTGCCAATAAATGGATCAGTAAAACGCGGGATAAAGATAATGAACCTGTTAACGCATCCATTATCACCTGTCTTATCGCCTTAGTTTTTGTGTCAATAGGTGGGGTAGATATTGTGGCGCAAATTATTACAATGTTCTTTTTGGTGACTTACGGGTCATTGTGTCTAATCTCTTTTCTTAATCATTTTGGATCATCTCCTTCTTACAGACCATCTTTTAGATCCAAATGGTACATCTCATTGCTTGGTTTTATGGCAGCTGTTTGGGTAATGTTTCAGATAAGTATGATATATACATTGATAGCATTCACGACAATAACATTGATTTACCTTTACATGGATAATTACCATAAGGAGAGAAAGGGATTTGCTTCTTTGTTTGCCAACGCCCTGTTTAAAGTGAATAGGGATATACAGATATATTTGCAAAAGAAAAGAACAAGAGATTCATTAAAAAACGACTGGAGACCGAGTGCAATATGTATCTCAAAAAACACTTTCAAGCGTAGCAATGCATTAAATCTGATCGAATGGATTTCATACAAATATGGTTTTGGCACATATCTGCATCTTATCGACGGCTATTTTTCGAGAAAAACATCTGCTCAAGCCGAGGAGGAATTAGAAAGTTTAGTTACCAACCTCGAGCCTTCCAGCCATGTTTATATAGATACAATAATTTCTCCTTCAACTACCTCTGCAATAGCTCAGTCAATTCAGATACCGGGTATTGCCGGCATGGAAAATAATATGGTGATTTTTGAATTTGAAAAAAACGACCATAGTGAACTACATGATATAATTGATAACTTCCGGATGGTCAATGCAGGAGGCTTTGATGTTTGTATTCTTGCATCCACTCAAAAAACAATATTGTATGAAAATGGCGTACATATTTGGGTAAGAAGTTTTGATACAGAAAATACAAATTTAATGATTCTGCTTGGATTTATTGTCCTGGGGCATCCCGATTGGAAAAAAGCTAATATAAAGCTTTTTAATATCTGTAACGAAGAGGATGCAGAAAATGTAAGAAAACAGATGATTGAGTTGGTTGAAACAGGACGCTTGCCAATCACTTCTAATAATGTTGATGTTATTATTAAAGATCAGAATAAGAGTGTGAAAGAGATAATCTGTTCAAAATCTCATGATGCCGGACTCACAATGATTGGATTTAATGAAAACAGTTTTAAAAATAATAACACAGAGTTATTCAACGGATATGACGAATTAGGTAATATCCTTTTTGTCCACTCAAACGGAGTAAAAGAGATTGAATAATATATTAATTTACTACGGCAATTTCTTAAAAGAAATTGCCATAGACCATCCCTGTTAACGTAGCCATAATCACCACTAATGCAATATAGGTTACGGTTTTCTTTGTGCCCATCACGCCTCGAATTACCAACATGTTGGGTAGTGAAACAGAGGGGCCAGCAAGTAAAAGAGCCAGTGCCGGACCTTTTCCCATACCGCTTGCCAGTAGTCCCTGTACTATTGGCACTTCGGTGAGTGTGGCGAAGTACATAAAGGCTCCTGCAATGCTGGCGAAGAAGTTGGAAAGTAGGGAGTTACCGCCAACTGCCCACTCGACCCATTCGTTGGGTACCACCCCGGGGATTGCAACATTGTCGTGAGTTGATCCCAGCAAGAATCCGGTTATCACCACACCAATGGCTAATAATGGCATAATTTGCTTTGTGAAACCCCAGGCTGAGAGTGTCCACTCTTTGTTTTCCTCATCATTTTTATCGAAGAGGGTTATTATAGAAAGAGCAGCGACACCTACTAGCATGGGTACCATAGGTGTCATTTTATTGTCGGAGATAAATCGGTTGGTCAGAAATGCCGACAGCGCAGTAGCTATTACACCCAAAATCACCCATTGCCACTTAATCTTTAAAACTTTTATCAAAGAGTAAGCCAGCAATAACCCGAGTAAGCCTGTGATATACCACTTGTTTGAGAAAATAAAGAACCATACACTCGAGGTATCTCCCGATTCAGGCGCACCCCAGTTAGCAAAAACCATAATTAACACCAATGTGAAAAAGAGAAGCATGGTATGCGAGATAGGTCGTTTGGCAGGAGGAGCCTCGAAGTTTATCTGCTCTTCCTGTTTTACTTTCTCTTCCTTACGGAAGATAAAGGCCATTATCAGTCCGATAATAACAGCAAAGAGTATAGCCCCTATCATGCGTGCTATCCCCATCTCTGTGCCTAAGATGCTCCAGGTGAGGATGATTGAGAGTATGCTGATGGCAGGACCTGAGTATAGAAATGCGATTGCAGGTCCTAGTCCCGCACCCCTTTTGTAGATACTTGTAAATAGAGGTAAAATAGTACATGAGCACACTGCAAGGATTGCACCTGAAACAGAGGCAACCGTATATGAGAGCCATTTTTTAGCGTTCGCTCCAAAGTAACGCATCACAGATCCCTTACTGATAAAGACGGCAATCACTCCTGCAATAAAAAATGCAGGAAGAAGGCAGAGGATAACATGTTCTCGTGCATACCATTTTGATAGATCCAGTGCTGCGTAGATTGCAGTCATAAAGCTTTCACTGCTTAGAGGAAGAAAAAATATCAACCCAAAAATCAGCACTAGCCACACCAGATATTTTAATTCTTTTTTTGTTTCCATTGAAAATGAATGGTTAAACTCCTAATATTTTTTTTATTTCAGCCTCAGAAGGTACGTGACCTTTGATTTTTACCTCTCCATCAACTACTACTGCCGGGGTAGACATCACGTTATACTTCATTATTTCCACTATATCTTCTACCTTCCGGATTGTTACATCAACACCGGTTTCATCTACAACTTTACTGATTGTGTTGTATGTCAACACACAATTCTTACAACCTGGTCCTAATACCAATACTTCCATGATTATTTCTATTTTAAATTTGTTGTTTCATTTATTAAAGATTGTTTTGTTCTTATTTTGAGTAGATTTTTTAAAACTTTTGTTTGTAGGATTACTAATATCGATTATTTCAATTAACAATAACTTTTTACTTTGTAATATTGTCAATAAATGAACTAAACATCTCTCTTGTAAGTTCCCAGTTCTCTCTGTTTATACAGTATTTTATTGTAGGTGGAGTGAACTCACCTTGAATAAGTCCTGCTTCTTTCAGTTCGTTTAGATGTTGTGATAGGGTACTTTTAGCTACAGGAATAATTTCCGACATGTCGCCATGATAACAGCAGCTTTCGTTGGCCAGTAACTGTAAAATTGCAATCCTTACAGGATGAGCAAGTGCTTTGGCAACACGAGAAATTCTGATCTGCTCTTCTGTAAATTCTTTTTTCGACATAAAAAATTTTATTGTAACTGAAATTCAATTCATTTAGTTCGCAAATATACGAACAGTTTTTCTATTCGCAAATATACGAACGGGTGTTTTTTCTTTAATGCTAAATTTCTTTTAGATTATTGAAACTATAGAGTTAAATAAAAAATAATCCCCTCGAATACCTATTAAAATCAAGGGGATTTGAAAAATGAACGCTTGTTTTATTAAGCTGATAATTCCGGAAGTAATTTATCGGTATATAGTTCCTGAAATCGTGATTTGATTTCGTCACGTATTCTATAAAATTCACTCATTATAAATTCAGGTGTACCTACTGCCTCTGATGGGTCTTCAAAGCCAATATGTAAACGATGTTTTACTTTGCCTGAAAATATAGGACAGGTTTCTTTGGCACTATCACAAACAGTGATAACATAATCCCATTCCTTTCCTATATGATTGTCTACATTTTGAGGAACATGATTACTAATGTCTATGCCCAATTCAGACATTACCTTTACTGCTGTTTGGTTTACTTTCTCTGCCGGCTTTGTACCTGCAGAAAACACCTCTAAGCGGTTGTCAAACGACTGCAGAAAACCATGTGCCATCTGACTGCGACAGCTATTACCTGTACAAAGAATCAATATTTTTGTTTTCATAATCTATAAAATCTATTTTGGTTTATATTTCAATTTTGCTTAAACATTTTATCATTTTTTTATATTTATGATTCCGTAATTTGGGTTGTAATTGGCTTCGATAGGTGTTTTGACTCTCTGTATAAAGGAGCCTGTTTCGGGAACCAGTGACTTGTTTTGTTTGCTATATATACTAATAATAGCATTAAAGGAACCTCTGTTAGTACGCCCACTGTTGTAGCTAAAGCCGCAGGAGAATTCATCCCAAACAGTGCGATTGCAACTGCTACTGCCAATTCAAAGAAGTTAGATGCACCAATTAAGCCGGCAGGTGCTGCAATATTAAAAGGCAATTTCATTAATCTGGCAGCACCATAAGCTATAAAGAAAATAAAGAATGTCTGGATAGTAAGTGGTACTGCTATAAGTAATATATGCAATGGATTATTCAAAATTGTCTCTCCCTGGAAAGAGAAAAGGAGCACCAGCATTAATAATAACCCTGCAGTTGTTGCACCATTAAATTTAGGTAAAAATTTCTTTTCGAAATACTTCAACCCTTTTTTCTTAATAACTCTCACTCTGGTTAAAATACCTCCGGCCAATGGAATTACAACAAAAAGAACGACTGACAGTATCAGTGTATCCCATGGAACAGTTACATTACTTACTCCAAGTAACAACTTCACAATAGGGATAAACGCTACTAATATTATTAAATTATTGGTCGCTACCTGTACAACTGTATAAGCAGGACTGCCTTTTGTTAAAGTGCTCCACACAAAAACCATCGCTGTACAAGGTGCTGCTCCAAGTAAGACTGCTCCTGCAAGATATTCTGTAGCCAGTTCGGGAGTTATTAAGTTCTTGAATACTATAAAAAGGAAAAATGATGCAATAGCATACATTGTAAAGGGCTTTATCAGCCAATTTACTATCCATGTCAGGTATAATCCCTTCGGATTCTTGCCTACGTTTTTAATACTCTGAAAATCTACTTTCATCATCATGGGGTATATCATAACCCAGATAAGGATTGCAGTAGGAATAGAAATATTTGCGTACTCAAATCTGCCTAAAAATCCGGGTATTGCAGGTAAGTATCTTCCTATTAATACTCCTGCTGCCATACATAGTATTACCCATACTGACAGGTATTTATTAAAAAAACTGATTCCTGTAGCTTTGTTTTTATTTGCCATATTAATCTTTTTGTTAAATAGTATTATCGGATATATTTAGTTTAATTGTTTTCCTAATATCAACTTCACTTTTTTATTTTTATAATTTTATTCTGATCAGAAAAGTTCTATTAATTGAATTCATAGTTCGTCGAACAACGAACAATGTGGGTAAAAAATATATGCTATTTCAACAAATTACCTCTTTCCCATCAAATAAGCTAAAAAGATTACTTAATAATCTTCGGGCAGTTTCCCAGTTTTCTTTATGGATACAATATCTAACCTTTGGCGTTTCAATCTCTCCTTTAATAAGTCCCGCATCTCTCAACTCTTTCAGGTGCTGTGACATTGTGGATTTAGCAATAGAGAATTCATCATGTATATCGCCAAAGAAGCAGCTATCCTGAGATGCCAGAAATACCAGTATCTCAATGCGGGTGGGGTGTGACAGAGCTTTTGCGAACCTTGCCGCCAATTCCTGGTCTGCTACACTCATTTTTTGCTTCAAATTCTCCATATATAAATTTTATTGTTCGCAAATGTACGAACATTATTTATAAAAACAAATCAAATGAATTTATTTTTTATCTCCGGGATATTTCTATTAATTCTGGAATTTCCGGCATCAGGTGAAATTGTATAGGCACTCATAAGTTCAGCAGAGTAGGTTGTCATCAAACTGTCAACAGAACTGATTTTGGTACTGGGGTCTATCCATTCTTGCAAAGCATTTTTTGGCAATATCAGAGGCATCCGTTTTTTTGTGTTGTGTATCTTCTCCATCAATTGATTTGCATCTGTTGTAATGATTGAGAAGGTGTCGCGCACTTCTCCGGTTTGCCGGTTTATCCAGGTATTATAAATACATCCAAGGTAAAAGACCGTTCCGTCTGATGGATAAATATAGTATGGTTGCTTCTTTTTGTTAATATGCTGCCATTCGTAAAAGCCATCGAGTGGGAGTATGCATCTTTTATCCTTTATCGAATTGCGGAAAGAAGGTTTCTCGTGGATTGTATCGCTTCTCGCATTGAGTGTCATGTTGGCAATTTCATTTGCTTTATCTTCATTTGCTGCAAAAGATGGGATCAGTCCCCATTCAGAAACATCAACCGATTCATATTTTATTACAGGCAGTTTTGGGTGAGAAAAGCCGGATACTAAGTAGAAGGTATCATTAAACTCACCACGCATTCTTAAATCCTTGTTGATCAGCAGGTGCTCTTTCACTGCCTTGATGGCTTTTCCTTCAAATGATACTGTGAAGCACATAATTTAAAATGATTTATTAATCGGGTTTTATCTTACTACATATAATTTTCATAACAAATAGCATATAGTGTTGGTATATTTCAAATTAACTGTGTTTTTAATTCAAAATTGACAAATATTGTCAAAATATGCAACTATTTTTGGTGTTTCATATAACGAATAATTGTTAAACAAGTTATGACTGCACAATTTCCTAACAATATTCATATAGACGGAAAGGAATATTACTTGGCTACAAATCCCTTAAGTAGCTATCTGGAGTCTAAGAATATCACCATAGAGGGTTACTGTACAGGGTGCTGGGATGGATATCTGTCAGAGTGGGATATTATTGATGACAAACTTTATCTTGTTGATGTTTCACCCTGTTTTACAGATGAAGAGGGTGAAAGAATATTGACAATGGATAATCTTTTTCCCGGGCAGGATAAGGTTTTTGCAGAATGGTACTCCGGTGAACTTTTACTTAAACATGGTGAACTGTTACATTATGTACATGCGGGCTATGAGTCTGTTTATGAGACACATATTCGAATAAAAATAGAAAAGGGTGAGGTGGCAGAAGTGAGTGTTGAGGATAATAGAAACAAAGTTTTTAAGGATTCTTATTTCTAACTGTAGATTTTTTTATTTCCGTGTGATTTACCTTAATAATCAGTTTAAAACATATTAATAAACATAAGAGCAAATTTCATTGTACTGATTAATCCTTTGATGCTGCGAATTTATAATGGTAAATTGTGAGTATTAAAACCATGTGAAATGGTAATTTAATGGGATTGTCGGGTAATCGCTTTCAGGCTTACTTTGCAGCTTGATTCAATAATAAATAGGTACAATGACTAAAAAATTGTTTTTACTTACAGTATGTTTATTTAGCTTGCTGAATGTGGTTATTTCACAAGATAGAGCACAGGAAAGTGGGGTTTTTAGCGGTAAGGTAACAGGACCTGACGATGAGGCTTTAATAGGTGCAACTGTGTATGTTGAGGAGGTTGGAGTAGGTGATGATACTGATTTATCCGGTCACTTTACAGTAGAAAATATTCCGGAAGGTAGGCACACTGTTATTGTTAGTTACGTTGGTTATGAGAAAGTGGAGCAGGAGTTGGATTTCAAAAATTATGATTTAGTACAGGATTTTTATCTGCAACCTGATGAGCATGTTTTGCTTGAAGTTGAGGTGTTTGGTGTCAGAAAGGAGAGGCCGGAGAAGATGGACGCACTAACAAGAATTCCGTTGCGGTTGGATGAGCAGGTGCAGAGCATTTCTGTAATCTCTCAGAAGATGCTTAATGATCAGGGAGTGCTGACTCTGAATGATGCTGTGAGAAATGTTCCGGGGGTGACTACTTTCGCTACTTTTGGTAACACTACAGAGAGTCTTACTTCTCGCGGTTATCGGGGAATACCGGTAGTTAAAAATGGTGTGAGGGTACATTCAGATTTCAGAGGAAATGGTTTCCTTGCTGATATGCAGGGTGTGGAAACAATACAGATTCTGAGGGGGTCTGCTGCAATTGCACAAGGTTTAGGTAATGATCTTGGTTCTGCCGGCGGGGTTGTAAATATTGCAACCAAAACTCCCAAATTTATTAATTCAGGAAATATCGGAATCAGAACAGGGAGCTGGGGACAGGTAAGACCTACTTTCGATCTTCAGTTTGTGACTGGCAGGCTGCAGAGAACTGCTTTTCGTATAAATGGTGCTTATGAACAGGGTGACAGTTATCGCAGCCATGTTTCTAAAGACAGAATCTATATAAATCCCTCTTTTGCGTGGCATCCTGATGATAAGACAAAAGTGTCTCTGGAGATGGATTTTATGCATGACTCGAGAACACCGGATCAGGGTACTGTTAACCTGAGTACAGATAGTATTTACAATGTGTATGATATGCCGTATGATAGGTTTATGGGCTTCAAAACAGACCGACAGATAGTTAATACACTGACATATATGGGTCAACTCAACCGTGAACTGAGTAATCGTTTGAGTGTGAGAGTTGCTTATGCAGGTGCTGATATGAGTCAGAGAAAGATTGGTGCTCACGTATCTCCTTTGAGAAATGCTGCTCAAACTGGACTTTATAATCTGCGTTCCAGAGTTTACAGTGGTAGCAATCGTGAAGATAAAAACGGTGTTTTGCAGATTGATCTGATTGGCAAGGATATTTATACGGGTGTTGTGAGACATACTTTTAATGTTGGACTTGATTACAGGTGGACAGATGTGTCCACTATCAGTACTAATTCTGTTGTTACTGATACTATTAACGTATTGCAATCGATAAATAATGAAACTCCTGTTGTTGCTTTGGTTGACGGAGAGCCTGTAACTGCACGGGAGTATGCTTATGGTATGCTTTTGCAGGAGGTGATGACTTTCAACAGGTATCTGAAGTTGTCACTGGGACTAAGATACAGTCAAATCAGCGGAGTCACTGATAATAATATCTCAACAACAGGGGGTAGTGTTTGGGATCCGTTGATGGGGCTGATAATTACTCCTATTAAAAATATAAATTTATTTGCATCATTTACTACCACTACTTCTCTAAGAGGTGCGGCAAATCTTCTTGAGGATAAGGTCACTCATGTAGGACCTTCTAGAGAGAAACAGTTTGAGGCGGGTTTTAAAACTGAGTGGTTCAATAACAGACTTCGATTTAATGCTACCTGGTTTAATATAATGAATAACAATCTTACTTACGCAGCTCTTAATGATGCGGGAAGTAATACCGGTTACTATATAAAGGCAGGCAATCTTAAAAGGCAAGGACTGGAGCTCGAGCTTACGGGTAAACTGATAAAAAATATGGATGTTGTTATGGGATATTCATACCTGGATGCAGGATATAAAGACAGTCCTTATTATCATGAGGGGTCAGCACCAATGAATACAGCAAATCATATTGCAAACGGGTGGTTTAACTATACATTTTTTGAAGGTGCACTAAGAAATCTGACGCTTGGGGCGGGTGCTTATTACGTTGGAGAGCGTCCTTTTGCAGAGTATACCTACAAGGTTTTGCCCGGACATCATGTAGAACCAAACATTGAGCCGTTTATTGCTGATGCATATACAACTCTTAATGTCAAGGTGGGCTACCGTTACCGTAATATCTTACTGCAGATGTTTGTAAATAATATACTTGATGCAAAAGGTTATACAGCTTATTACAGGGGTGGTTATCTGAATCCTACTGATCCAAGGAATATTGCTGTTTCACTGAATTATCAATTCTAATAAGATATGGTATACTTAATAAAATCTTAACACAAAACTTAATCTGTTTTTCATTTAATTAATAACTTTACAGTTGTTGTATATCAGCTATTTAATAAAGTTAAAATTATGGGAAACAGATCTAGTGGTTCAGCAGGTGATGCAGTTTATGGTTTAGGTTTTATTGGTGCGGCAATATACTATATTTCTACCGCAACAGGTTTCTGGGTGGGTGTATTAGGATTTCTAAAAGCATTAGTCTGGCCTGCATTTTTAGTTTATGAGGCTCTGAAGTATTTGGTAATGTAGAATTTCATTTTACACTCCCGGAATACTTTATACTATAGAGAGCGACTATTTTATGGGATTCTTGTAGCCCGTCAGATGGATTAAAAGGTTTATTACTATCAGTTATAAGCATAATAAACCATTTCAGACTAATGGCAAGAGAGTGAATTATTGCATATTTAGATTTTATAAATCCATATTAATACCTTTTTCCTTTTCTCTCTGTAGTATAAGCTTCATTATTTCAACTCTTTCAGGGTTTTCATCAGAAACATTGTCATACTCTCCACGGTCAATGACCATGTTATATAGCTGATCATGGGGATTATTACCTAACTCTGTATTTGTAAGTGGATTATAAGGTCTACCTTTGCTTGGTTCGATATACTTCCACTGTTTGGTAAGCACAGTAAGCGAGCCGGCTGAACCAATTATATAATCTCTGCCCGAAAGCTCCATTCCCAGCCATGCATTAAGTTGATTCTGACTGTCTTCAGGTATTTCAAGTGATTGATCAAACCCTGTCAGTGCAGCCATTGTGGCTGTCATATCTATTTGTGACACCAGTACCGGTGATACTTTAGAATCTACTCTTTCGGGCCAGTGAACAATAAAAGGTACTCTTGTTCCAGCTTCGAAGGTGCTGTATTTACCTCCTCTGAAAGGACCCCAGGGCTTATGATCCTTTAATCCTTCAACAGCTCCGTCTTCGTAGCCGTCATCAACAACAGGACCATTGTCACTGGTCACAATTATAAGTGTATTCTCGAAAACTCCCGCTTTTTTGAGGGCTTTCACAATTTCCCCTACAGACCAGTCGAATTGTGCTATTGCATCGCCACGATGCCCCATATCAGTTACACCTCGAAATCTTTCATGAGGATAACGTGGTACGTGTACATCATTTGTTCCAAAATATAGGAAAAAAGGTTTGTCGCTGTTTCTTTCTATGAAACTTACGGCATGTACAGTTATGCTGTCAGCAATATTTTCATCTTCCCAAAGAGCTGCTTTGCCTCCTTTCATATAACCAATGCGCGAAATCCCGTTAACTATACTTTGATCGTGACCATGATTGGGACTGGGATGGAGTTTTGTTAGCAGTTCCGGGTTGTCCTTACCTGTTGGTTCTCCTTCAAAATTCTGTATGTAACTAACGTATATAGGGTCTTTTGGGTCGAGATTGACAACTCTCTGGTTTTCCATAAAAACACATGGAACCCTGTCTCCGGTGGCAGCCATAATGTATGAGTAATCGAATCCTATTTCGGCAGGACCCGGTGATACCAGATCATTCCAGTTTTGTTTACCGGTCTCATCACCCATCCCGAGATGCCATTTGCCTACCGCTCCAGTTGTGTACCCCGCTTTTTGCAGTACTTTTGGAAGGGTAATCCTATCAGGTTTTATTATTAATGCTGCATCACCAGCTGCAACACCGGTGCCTTTTCTCCGCCAGGGATATTCACCTGTAAAAAGACCATATCGCGAAGGGGTGCTTGTTGCAGCTGCTGAATGGGCATTCGTAAATCTGATACCATTAGCTGCAAGTGAATCTGTGTTTGGTGTTTTAACACGTTTTGCGCCATAAGATGACAGATCGCCATAGCCAATATCATCTGCATATATCAAGACAATATTTGGTCTTGAATTCGACTCGGCACTCATTGACTTTGCAGATTCTCCTCCTTCAATTGTATAACTAGTTAATAAGGGACTTGAAGCAATTATGGGACTAACAACAAAAGGTGCTGATAATAGAGATAATATCTTTTTCATATTTTCGTATATTGTTTTAGAAAAGAGGCCAATTTGGATCTTCAGTTCTTGCGCTCTTCATAATTTCTTTTAATTCTTTTGTTTTCTCAGGGTAGAGGTTTATAATATTGTGATATTCAGATGGATCAGAAGCAATGTTATATAACTCATATATACCGCCGTTTCTAATATCAAGATGTAGGAGTTTCCAATCACCTTTAATAACAGCCTGGCGTCCGCCAGATTCGTGAAACTCGAAATAGAAGTAGTCCCTATCCTTTTGATTATCTTGTCCAAGAATACTAGGTAGTATACTTATTCCATCGGATTTTATATTAAAGTCATATTGTAATAAATCTGCAAATGTTGGCAGATAATCCCAGAATGCAAACGGAAAACTGCACTCTTTGCCTGAAGCAACTTTTCCTTTCCACGAAATTATTGTAGGCACGCGTATTCCGCCTTCATAAAGATCTCTCTTATAGCCGCGATATATTCCATTACTGTTGAAGAATTCAGGATCACCACCTCCTTCTCTATGCGGACCGTTATCACTTGTAAATATTATAAGTGTATTGTCATACAAACCCTCTTCTTTAAGTTTATCTACAATTTGCGCAACATACATATCAATCCTCATTACCATTGCGGCATGCGTTGCCCGAGGATAATCCTGTGACATATATCCCCCCTTTCTGAAGTTAGGTCCTGTGTCTGTTCCCTTGAAAGGTATTTCAGCGAATTTCCCCCTTAGGCTCTGAATGATGCTGTCTTCCGGTACAACAAGTTCTGCGTGAGGTAAAACGATTGGAACATATATAAAGAATGGATTGTCTTTTTGTTCCTCAATAAACTCCAGAGCTTTCTTTTGTATCAAGTCTTGAGAGTATACTCCAAACTTGCCATTATCGTTTTCGGGAAACTCTACTTTCTTATTATTGTCCCAAAGGTGACTGGGATAGTAATTATGTGCCAGCCGCTGACAGTTGTATCCAAAGAAATGATCTACCCCCTGATTCACTGGGTCACCTGTTGAACCAGGATAACCTAATCCCCATTTACCAAAAGCACCTGTGACGTAACCTGCATCTTTAAACAGTCTGAAGATAGTATAGATATCATCAGGAAGCGGTGCCTGACCCTCTGGCTGAATCTCCTTGTTGCCTCTAATTGGTGTGTGTCCGGTATGTAAACCTGTTAATAGGCTTGCTCGTGAGGGAGCGCTTACAGTTGTGCCTGAATAGCTTCTTGTAAATCTTGTGCCGCTTAACGCAAGCCTGTCTATATTAGGTGTTTGAAATTTATCTTGTCCATAACAGCTGAGGTCGCCGTATCCTAAGTCATCTGTAAGTATGAAAAGTATATTTGGCTTATCCTGAGCATAGAAAGAGGTTAATGCAGTTACACCCAGAGCTGTTGCTGTTAATCTTCGTTTGGACATGATATGTTATGATAATGTATTAAAACAAAGATACAACAATTTCCTTTAGAAGCTTCTTCAGTAATTGTGGAAAATTTACACAAAAAATAACATACTTTCAGCTAGGCTTAAGCATAATGAATTGTAACTTTATATTTGTAGTGGATTAGTGAATGAAAATAGAATTACGCGCATTGATTTTTTATTTAATCCAACCAAAATCTTAACTATGTTTTTATTTTTTCGTAGTGATTACGGGAACTTAGGAACATAGTTTTTTTTTGTACAATTAAGTAATACCTTTGAAAAAAATAGTGTTATGGGATACGAGATTGAGAGAAAATTCCTCGTTAAAGGGGATTATAAATCAAAAGCATTTAAGAGTTTCAGAATCAAACAGGGATATTTATCACTTTCGGGAGTGAATGTTATTCGTGTCAGGATAAAGAGTGATAAGGCTTTTATCACAGTAAAAAGTGCACTTGTAGAAGGTAAAATAAAAAGACATGAATGGGAATACGAAATTCCTGTTAAAGACGCAGAAGAGATGCTTGAATTATGCGATTCAAGTGTAATAGACAAAACACGTTATCTCGTAAAAGCAGGTAATCATACTTTTGAGGTAGATGAGTTTTACGGGGAAAACGAAGGTCTACTAATTGCAGAAGTAGAACTGGATGATGAAGACGAAATGTTTGAAAAGCCTGACTGGCTGGGAGATGAAGTCACGGGAAATGTCAGATACTATAATTCATTTCTGTCTATTCACCCGTTTAATTCATGGAGTAACTTGTAATTCTGTTTATTCTATAACAGTGACCCATCCATATTTGTCAGGCTCATCACCATACTGAATTGCACGCAGCTTATGGTAGAGCTTTTCGCTAATTGGTCCTGCTTTTCCATCCTTGCAAAAATGATAAGTCTTGTTTTCGCTAATATCATCAATACGCAAGATAGGACTTATTACGGCTGCTGTGCCACACGCTCCTGCTTCTTCGAAAGTAGCCAGTTCATCTTCTAAAACAGGGCGGCGTTCAACTTTAAGTCCCATATCCTGAGCTAGCTGCATTAAGCTTTTGTTAGTTATTGATGGAAGAATTGATGTAGATTTTGGTGTAATATATGTGTTATCCCTTATTCCGAAGAAATTGGCAGGTCCGCATTCATCGATATACTTTTTCTCTTTTGCATCAAGATAAAGCACTGCAGAATAACCCATTTCGTGTGCTTTTTCTCCGGCAACCAAACTGGCAGCATAATTACCGCCTACCTTGAATGTACCTGTACCAAGTGGAGCAGCACGGTCATATTCTCGTAGGATAACCATTGGTGTAGGTTTGAAACCTTCTTTGAAATAAGGACCTACCGGTGTAACAAAAATGATGAATGTGTATTCTGTTGCAGGTTTAACCCCTACCTGTGCGCTCGTACCTATAAGAAGCGGACGAATATAAAGTGAAGCTCCGCTTTCGTATGGAGGTACGAAACGTGAGTTTTTTCTTATTGCCATAGCTACCATTTCTTCAAAAAGTTCCACAGGCAATTCAGCCATCATTATTCCTCTGCAAGATGATTGAAGCCTTAGAGCATTCTCACGCATCCTGAAGACACGTATTTTGCCATCTTTGCCTCGAAATGCTTTCAATCCTTCAAATACTTCCTGTCCGTAATGAAGACATGTAGCTGCTATATGGAGATTTAGATATTCAGAAGTCTCTGATTCAGGTTTGCTCCATTTACCATCTTTATAATAACTGCGAATATTGTAGTCTGTTTTCATGTAGCCGAATGATAAATTCGACCAGTTAATAGCATCCATCTTAAATAAATTTATAGTATCCGAAATAAACTTGTGTAATGCAAATGTATGAATATATTTTCAAAAATCACTTTTTTTCACAATATTAATAAGTAATTTCGTACTTCTGTTATGATTGATCAAATTACGATAGGCAGGATACAAGACAGTGCTCAAATAGTAGACGTGGTGTCTGATTTTGTTACGCTTCGCAGAAGAGGTGTTAATATGGTAGGATTGTGTCCTTTTCATGAAGACAGAAATCCTTCGTTTTATGTTTCCCCTTCAAAAAATATTTGTAAATGCTTCTCATGTGGTGAGGGAGGTTCTCCAATTCACTTCATAATGAAACATGAGCAGTTTTCTTACTATGAAGCACTAAAATATCTTGCCCGCAAATATAATATTGAGGTCGTCGAGAAAGAATTCACTGATGAGGAGAAGCAGGCTCAGAGTGACCGAGAAAGCATGTTTATTCTGAATGAATATGCACGGGATTATTTCGTAAAGACACTTTATACACACCCTGAGGGTAAGGCGGTTGGACTTTCTTATTTCCGCGAACGTGGATTAAGAAATGATATTATAAAAAAATTTCAGCTCGGTTATAGCCTTGAACAGAGAGATGCGTTTTCAGTTGAAGCACAAAAAGCAGGTTATATACGTGATTTTCTGCTCAAAACTGGTCTTTCTACAGGTGGTGAGCACAATCAACCGCTATACGACAGGTTTCGCGGAAGAGTTATATTTCCTGTTCATACACTCTCCGGGAAGGTAGTTGCTTTTGGAGGAAGGATTCTTAAAAAGGTGGAGAACACCGGGAAGTATGTGAATTCACCTGAAAGTGAAATATATTCTAAAAGTAAGGAATTATACGGTATCTATTTTGCAAAGAATGCCATTGTTAAGCAAGATAAATGTTTTCTCGTAGAGGGGTACACTGATGTTTTGTCTATGCATCAAGCCGGGATAGAAAATGTTGTAGCATCATCCGGAACAGCTTTAACACATGGGCAGATCAGGATGATTCACCGTTTCTCGGAAAATATAACAGTAATTTATGATGGTGATACAGCGGGTATAAACGCAGCACTGAGAGGTATCGATCTCTTGCTGGAAGATGGTATGAACGTTAAAGTGGTGCTACTTCCTGAAGGAGAAGATCCTGACTCATTTGCCAAAAAGCAGAATGCGGAGAGTTTTCAAAATTATATAACTGCCAACGAAAAGGATTTTATTAGATTCAAAACAGAACTTCTTATTAAGGAGGTTGGTGATGATCCTATCAAAAAGGCAGGTTTGATATCAAATATTGTCAATAGTATTGCTTTGATACCAAATACAATAACAAGATCAGTTTACATACAGGAGTGTTCACAGTTGTTGACTATGCAGGAACGGGTATTGATTGCAGAGATTAATAAAATAAGAAAACGCAACTGGGAGAAAAAAAGAGACCAGCAAGACAAGGAGTCAACAAAGGTTGGAGATATAACAGCTGATGATAAAGATTATGTCAAATATTCAGGCAGTAAAACTGTAAAAAATGTTACACCAAAGAATCCTTATGATCGCTTTGAACGTGAGATTCTTAGGTATGTTGTCAGATATGGGAACACACCTTTGTATCAAAAATTTGAAAAGCGCAAACGAAAAGAGGGTAAAACTGTTATAGAAGAGGATATTTTAATAGAAGAGGGTCTCGGGGTGACCGAATTCGTTCATTTAGATCTGGGACGTGACAATATAAATTTTTCTAATGAGCTTTATCAGTTAATGCTTGACGAGGCTGTAAATCATATAGACGATGAAAAATTTAATTCTGGGCATTTCTTTCTGAATTATCCTGACCCAAAAGTGAGTAAGCTTGCATCTGAGTTACTAAGTGACAGGTATCAGCTTAGTAAAATTCACTCTAAGATACTGGGAGAAGAGGTTGGTGACAAGGGTTCACGTTTGCTGGAGCAAAATCTGCTTCAAAATTATGTTCCCAGAGCAACTACAGAGCTTAAGAATGCTTATGTCCTCAAAAAAATTGATGAGTTAAAAGAGGATATTAAAAAAAGTAATCCCGACAATTATTCTGTATATATTACCAGATTACAACAACTTCAGGAAATAAAGAAAGTGCTGGCAAAAGAACTGGGAGAGAGGATTGTATTGAAATATTAGACAAGTTTAAATATTAAAACATGTATTTAGAAACACATGACGTAGTGAAACAATACGCTAATCACTTGGCGTTGAATAAGGTGAGTATAAGTGTGCCCAAGGGAACGGTCTTCGGTTTACTGGGTCCTAATGGTGCAGGAAAGACAACCTTGATTCGTATAATTACTCGTATTACAGCCCCTGACAGTGGCGAAGTTATGATCAACGGCAGACATTCTGTAAGGGATGATATTTATAATATTGGTTACATGCCTGAAGAGAGGGGCCTGTATAAAAAGATGAAAGTAGGTGAGCAAGCGATGTATCTTGCTCAGTTACGCGGAATGTCGAAAAAGCTGGCGCATAACGAACTGATGAAGTGGTTCAATCGGTTTGATATAATGGATTGGTATAACAGGAAAGTAGAAGAACTTTCGAAAGGAATGCAACAGAAAGTACAGTTTATTTCCACTGTGATACATAATCCGGATTTGCTCATTTTTGACGAACCGTTTAGTGGGTTCGACCCAGTGAATACTGATATCGTTAAAAATGAGATGCTTCGGTTGAAGGATGAGGGAAAAACAATTATTCTGTCTACACATAATATGGAATCAGTTGAAGAGTTGTGTGATAATATTGCTTTGATTAACAAGTCAGAAGTAGTTCTTCAGGGAAATGTATTTAATATTCGTAAAGATCATCGCCCGAATATATTTCGTTTTCGTATTTTAGGAGATGACTTTAATCTCGAAAATCCTTCTATAGAGCTGTTGTCAAAAGAGCCTTACCATGAATTCATCGACTTGCGAATTAAAAAATTAAACGGAATCAGTAATAATGATCTGGCTAAATTGATATTTGACAATTATGAAGTAGTGAGTTACGATGAAGAGTTGCCGACCATGAATGATGTCTTTATAAAGACGGTTACAAAAGATAAAAATAATAGTCCATTATAAGTATGTTGAAAATGAGCAGTTTAAGTTTAATAATACAACGAGAATATCTTACAAGAGTAAGGAAAAAATCCTTTATAATTCTCACATTACTTATGCCATTTCTTATGGTGGCATTATCGCTTGTACCTTTTTGGCTTTCAACGCTAAACGATGGAAGTGTAAAAAATGTAGCAGTAATCGATAAAACAGGTATTTATGCACCATTATTGGAGTCTACTGATCAGTTTGATTTTCAGATAATAGGTGAAGCTGATCAGCAGGAATCTGAAACCAGACTCGGAAAGGATCTTTTCGCTATTCTTCAGATAACAAATGACCTTAACAAAGATCCGCGTGCAGTATCTCTTACATCAGAAAAGCAAGCTCCAATGGAGTTGCAATCAGTTATAGAGAGAACTTTGAATGAAAAGGTTACAGAACAGAGACTCGACGAACTCACTCAGTCAAGCAATGTTGACAGTGAGGCAATTGGTCAGGTACGCTCAATTATTGAAGATAAATCAGGTATTACCCTGAGAACATTGCGTATGGGCGACGACGGAAGTGTCAAAGAATCTTCTACAGAGATTGCCAGCATAATTGGAATGGTGTTTACCATTCTTATTTATATGTTTATACTCTTATATGGTAATATGGTTATGCAGGCAGTACTGGAAGAGAAGAAGAGTCGTGTTGTTGAGGTGATGGTATCTTCAGTGAAACCGGTGAATCTGCTGATAGGCAAGATTGTTGGTATAGGATTAGTCGGACTTACGCAGCTTGCAATTTGGGTTATAATGACTACTGTTCTTTTTGCCGGTGTATCTTTTTTTATAGCTAATCCTGAGCAGGCAGCTGCAATGTCTTCAGGTATGGATGATTTCAATACAGAGGCTATTATGAATTCCGTTATGAGCATCAACTGGCTGGAGCTTATTGTTTATTTTGTTCTCTATTTCATAGGGGGATATATATTATATGCTTCAATATTCGCCATGTTTGCATCGGCAGTGGATAGTGAAGAGGATACAAGTCAGTATCTTACACCTGTAACACTGCTTATCATGTTTGCGTTCTTTGCAGGATTTTATAGCGTAAGCAACCCGGATGGTCCATTAGCATTCTGGACCTCATTAATTCCTTTCACTTCACCAATTGTCATGATGGTAAGAATACCTTTCGGTATTCCTTTCTGGGAAATTCTGTCGTCCCTTGTATTGCTTTACGGAACATTTATACTAATATCAATATTTGCAGGAAAGATTTATAGAGTAGGTATTTTAATGTATGGGAAAAAACCATCTTTCAAAGAAATGATGAAATGGGTAACATATAAATAAAACAGGAAACCCCAATCTAAAGAAAAATGCCTATTTATAATTAGTTTCTTGAGTAAAAACAATGTTTTCTACTTAGTTTTAGGTATTGAGGCTTATTTATTAGACGACTACCTTTGTTACTCTTAAAAAATTATTAGAGTATTGAAGATTAAAGACCGGTAAAACATATTTATCGGTCTTTAGTTTTTTATTTATATAGAGTCTAGTTGAGAGTAGTAGTTTTTACAATTATATTATTAATGTTAGCTGCTGTTTCCCTTTTTGTGGGAGTAGCAGATGTGTCAGCAGCTGTTGTATCGATTAGCAGGATACCTCGCACTGCTGCACTTATTTTAGCAGGTGTGGGCATGAGTGTCTCTGGTGTTATAATGCAGCAGATGACACAGAATAAGTTCGTATCACCTACTACAGCCGGTACTCTCGAAGCTGCAAAAATGGGACTTCTCATCTTTCTTATTTTTACCCCCACAGCCGGTGTGTCGCTTAAAATGTTATCTGCTTTTCTTTTTACATTTCTGGCAAGTATGATTTTTCTTGCGATAGTAAGGAAGATTAAGCACAGAAATATAATATTTGTTCCATTGGTAGGACTTATGTTTGGCGGTATCGTAGGTTCTATATCCACATTCTTCGCAGTACAACTTAATATTGTTCAGGATACTAACGCATGGATGATGGGAGACTTCTCCGGCATTCTGCAAGGGCGTTACGAATTGATTTATCTCACTCTGCCTGCTATTATCATTACATATCTGTATGCTAATAAGTTTACTGTTATTGGTATGGGAGAAGAATTTTCCAGGAATCTGGGACTGAACTATAATTACATAATGAATATAGGTTTGTTTTGTGTGTCTCTGACGGTTAGTTCAGTTGTTATTACAGCCGGGGCAATCCCTTTTCTGGGACTTATTGTTCCAAATGTGGTTAGCTTACTATTTGGGGATAATCTAAAAAAGACTTTACCAATTGTAGCACTATCAGGAGCTATTTTTCTATTGATTTGTGATATTATCGGGAGAGTGGTAATCTATCCTTATGAAGTGCCTATAGGTGTTACTGTAAGCATTTTTGGTTCCATAATATTTCTTTTTTTAATGTTATGGAAAAGACTATAACTATAAGAAGGAGCCTGTTAATTGCGCTATTATTGATGATTGCAAGTGCAGCACTTTTTATGTTTTATAAAATGGGAAACAGTTGGGAGTTTGCTCTCCGCTTCAGGGGAATGAAAGTGATTACAATAATTGTTGTGGCCGGTTGTGTGGCATTTTCATCAGTATCTTTTCAAACGCTCACAAACAATCGTATTCTTACTCCTTCAATAATGGGTTTTGAATCGCTTTATCTTCTTATTCAGACAATTATCGTCTTCTTTTATGGCGATCAGACATTTAAGGTATTGAGCCATGTAGATAACTTTCTCGTTTCAGTTATCGGGATGATTGCCTTTGCTTTTATGCTTTATTTGATGATTTATAAAAAGGGGAAAGATAACCTGTATCTTCTTCTTTTGGTAGGAATAATACTTGGTACGCTATTCTCCAGCTTAAGCTCTTTTATGCAGCTTTTGATTGATCCGAACGATTTTTTTATAGTTCAGGGTAAGATGTTTGCTACATTCAACAAGATAAACAGTGACTTACTATGGTCTTCGTTGATAATTATGGTGATAATTCTGATTATAGGGTTTAGAATGTCTAAATATCTTGATGTGATTGCTTTGGGAAGAGATCAGGCAATTAATCTGGGACTAAACTATAACAGGGTAGTAAAGATATTTCTTGTTCTCATAGCGATATTGGTTTCGGTATCAACTGCATTGGTGGGACCAATTACATTTCTTGGTTTGTTGGTTACAAACCTCACTTATGAGTTGTTTAAAACGCACAGGCATAGTGTGATAATCATTGCTTGTTGCTTAGTATCTGCCATAGCACTGCTAATCGGACAGTTTCTTATGGAAAGGGTATTTAATCTTTCTGTTCCTATAAGTGCCATAATTAACATTGTGGGCGGATTCTATTTTATGTACTTACTTTTAAAGGTTAAAAAGATATGATTGAAGTTCAGGAAATTACAAAACAATATGGAGAAAAAGTTGTGCTCGATAAGGTGGGCATGCAGTTTAACAGAGGAAAAATTACTTCATTAATTGGCGGTAACGGTGCAGGAAAAAGTACACTGCTTTCTATTATCAGCCGACTACTGTCACAAGATGGCGGGGTAGTATTAGTGGATGAGAAAAATATCACCGAATATAAGAGTAAAATGCTGGCACAACGGCTGTCAATTCTTAAGCAGTCTAATCATATCAGACTCAAGCTCACAGTCAGGGAGCTGGTATCGTTTGGTCGTTTTCCCTACTCACAGGAAAAGCTTACAAAAGAGGATATTAAGATGGTGGACAGAGCAATCGATTTTCTTAATCTTAAGGAGATTGAGCACTCGTATATAGATGAGCTTAGCGGGGGTCAAAAACAGCGGGCTTATATGGCGATGGTTGTTGCCCAGGACACCGAATATATTTTGCTGGATGAGCCTCTTAATAACTTGGATATGAAGCATTCGGTACAGACTATGAAGATTATGCGAAAGCTTGCAGATGAACTTGGTAAAACAATTATCATAGTATTACATGATATAAATTTTGCTTCTCACTACTCTGATTATATTGTAGCACTAAAGAATGGCAAGATTATATATCACGACACGACAGAAAATATAATTCAAGAGGATGTTCTTAAGGATGTTTTTGACATTAACATCAAAATATGTGAGTTTGACAGTAAAAGAATCTGTAACTATTTCTAATGTAGAATAAACAATTATTTATTTATGAAAAAATACAACTTTATTTTGAGCTTTAGTGTTCTCGCTTACTTTTTATTTTTCCTTACAAGTTGTGACGGTAATAATCAAAAAAGGGGTGAGAGCAAAATTGCTAATGGAGAAAAGATAACGATCATTCATTCACTTGGAACGATTGAAGTGGTCAGTAATCCGCAAAGGGTGGTTGTACTTGACTTCTCGGCTCTCGAGAATCTGGATTATTTAGGAATCAAACCTGTTGCAATACCTAAAACAGGTCTGCCATCTCATTTGAGTAAATACAAAGATGACACTTCAATTGTCGATGTAGGCAGTATTACTGAAGTGAACCTGGAAAAAATAAATGAAGCCAGACCCGATTTAATAATAATGGGGCAGCGTTTAATAGATTTTTATGATCAGCTTTCTGTTATCGCCCCGGTTTTATACCCTGAACCGGTGGATGCAGGTGACTTTATGGGCGCTTATGAAAAGAATCTCGATAATCTGGCACTTCTATACAATAAACAAGAAGAGATTGAAAGGGCTAAGGGTGTTATCCGTTCCAAAGTAGAAGAGGTGAAAAAACTTACCGTTGCTTCAGAAGAGAAGGCGCTAATCCTATTGCACAACCGTGGACGTTTTAGTGCTTACGGCAGTGGTTCACGTTTTGGAATTGTTCACGATGTATTGGGAGTAGCTGAGGCTGCCGAGGGGTTAAGTGTTCACAGGCATGGCAATCCTGTATCCAGTGAGTTTATTCAAAAAGTAAATCCTGATTTAATTTTTGTTATTGATCGAAGTAGAGTGGTTGATAACAGTGTGACTAATAAAGAAGAGATTGAAAACCTGTTGGTTAAAGAGACGGAGGCAGCAAAAAACGGTAAAATATATTATCTGAATCCCGAAATCTGGTATCTTGCAGGTGGTGGTATCACCTCAGTAAATGTTATGGTTGATGAGGTCATACAGGCTTTTTAATTATATTTGTATGTAATAGAAACAGTACAAATCCTGCAATTTCTAAAAGAAACAAATGATTATTCATACACTTAAAATTACAACCATATTGTGTTTTTGTGTACTTACACTTTCTGCACAATCTAAACTAAGCCCTAAAGTCACAAAACCTTCAAAAGAGTGGGTAGATCAGAAGTTCTCAATGTTTATTCATTTTGGCCTCTATTCCGTTTACGGTGGAGTTTATGAGGGAGTTCCCGTTAAACAAGGATATAGTGAGCAGATACAGTCATTTGCAGGAATATTCAGTGATTGGTACGGTGCAACTGCAAATGAATTTAATCCAACTAAATGGAATCCCGACAGCGTTGTTGCACTGGCAAAATCGGCAGGTATGAAGTCGATCATTTTTACCTCAAAGCATCACGATGGATTTTGTATGTATCATTCAGCCTATACTGATTTTAATATTGTAGATGCGACTCCTTATTCAAAAGATTTGATGAAGGAGCTTGCAGATGCCTGCAAAAGAGGTGGTATCGGTTTCGGTGTTTATTATTCGCTTATCGACTGGCATTATCCGCAAGCATATCCAATTTCGAGTCATAATGCAGACCCTCTCACTAATGAGCATTATGAGTTTAACCTAAAACAGGTGGAAGAGATTATGACCAATTATGGTTACATTTCAGAGATATGGTTTGATATGGGATCACTTACTCCGGAACAAAGTAAGGGATTGTATGAATTGGTAAATCGACTGCAGCCGGGTTGCATGATAAGTTGCAGATTGGGTAATGACTACGTGGATTTTGCTGTAATGGCAGATAATGAGTATCCTGATTATAAAATGGGAATACCATGGCAGACAGCCGCTTCAATGTTTGATGAGACTTGGGGGTATAGGTCCTGGCAGGTTCGCGGGGATGTTCAGGAAAAAGTTGAAGAGAAGATATTAAGTCTGATAAAAGTTATAAGCAGAGGTGGAAATTACTTGCTTAATATCGGTCCACGAGGCGATGGTTCTATAGTTGAATATGAGAAAGATGTGCTGCATGGAATTGGGGAGTGGATTAGTAAAAATAGTGAGGCTATTTACGGAACAGAAGCTAATCCTTTTCACACCTCTTTTTATTGGGGTGATGTAACAACTAAAAATGGGAACATATACGCTTTTGTTAGCAAAATGCCAAACAGATCAAAAATCGAACTCTCAGGGTTTGAGGGTAAAGTTAAAAATGTGGAGTTGTTATCAACGGGTAACTCCCTTTCATTCACTCAAAAAGGAGATCGACTAGAGATATACACCGGTAAGGATATACAGTCCCATAAAACAGGTAATATAACTGAAGCAGCCAATGAATTTGGTATGGGTTCTGTAACGGGTTCTGTAACCCCCGTATTAAAAATCAGTTTTGTAAACGGCTTCACTGTAAAGCCCTCATATTTAATCACTAATGGTGAATTAAATCCGGGAAATAGTATGCCGGTATTTGGGTATTCAAGTCTCAACTACTATGCAGGATATAAGAGTCTGATCGGTTACGATTGGGCATTTAAAACACGTAAGAATAATGTAACTCCAAAAATCTGTTTCACTGTGAGTGAAGTTGGCAGAAAACTGTCTCTTGAAATAGGAGGAAAAGTACAAAAAGTCACACTAAATCCAACTGGTCATAAAAAAATAACTACACCTAAGGGATCTGTCAAATGGAGTAAGCTTTACAGAAAACCCGGCAGAGGTGTTTTTGGAAATCTCGAAGAAGAAGGGGTAGATTATATAAATTTTGATCAGCATTCAGCTGATGAAATCAGTAATTGGAATGACGTTGTTGGTTTCAAATATGGAGAAACTTATACAGAGAGAATTTCACCACGACAGAGTGTTGTTTTTCTGCAAGAGATTGAATCTGACCGCGATCAGACAGTTGCAGTGAAATTAGGGTCAGGTAACGGCGTATATATTTTATTGAATGGAAGTTACGTTACTGCTCACTTGTCGCCCGAAAGACTTAAATATCAGGAGGAGCTTGTTCTTCTGCCGTTAAAAAAAGGAGTGAATCAATTAGTTGTAAAATATTATAACGGTTATGAGAAAGAGCTATCTTACAGTATCACTCCATTAAATGAATGGATTATTTATGAAAACAACTTAACGCCGGTTAGTTTGCAGAGAAAAGAGTATCATACAGTTTCACTCACTGCCGATGATGCTCAATTATACGTTTCACCTCTTAGATTAAGTAATATAACAATTGAGATAAATAAATAATTATTTGTAATCATATCAAAACTTTGCTGTTTTATTTATTCCAACTCATTGATTATCTTTGCAGCGTAAAAATCAAAGCTCTTAAATATGAAACCACTTTTTATACATTATCCAAAATGCGGCACATGCCGGAAAGCTTCCAACTGGTTAGAGGCAAATGGTGTAGAGGTGACTGCCAGACATATAGTTGAAGACAACCCAAAGAAAGAAGAACTCTCTGAGTGGATTGACAAAAGCGGTCTGCCGATCAGCAGATTCTTCAACACTTCAGGAATAATTTACAGAGAACAAAATCTGAAAGAGAAGGTGAAAACTGCCTCTCGTGATGAGTTGCTTGATTTACTCTCATCAAACGGGATGGTGGTAAAACGCCCTATTGTTGTTGGAGACGATTTTGTACTCGTTGGTTTTAACGAGAAGGAGTGGTCAGAGAAACTTGGTTAAACTTACAACATTGTGTTAAGTCTTAAGAACACAAAATAAAAGGAATCGCTTTATTATGAAGATTGCAAATTTGGAATTTCCTGACAGGTCGGTATTTCTGGCACCTATGGAAGATGTTACTGATATTGGATTCAGGCTGCTTTGCAGGCAGTTTGGGGCTGATATGGTTTATACTGAATTTGTATCAAGCGATGCTCTGATCAGAGAGATAAAAAAAACCAAGCGGAAGATTCTTTTTAGTGAAGAGGAACGACCGGTTGGTATTCAGATATATGGCAGTGATCCCGATACCATGGTTGAAGCTGCCAAAATATGTGAGGAGGCCGACCCTGATCTGATTGACATCAATTTTGGATGTCCCGTAAGAAAAATTGCGGGTAAAGGAGCCGGTTCCGGCATGATGCGTACACCCGATGTAATGCTAGATATTACAGAGAAGGTGGTAAAGGCTGTGAATAAACCGGTATCCGTAAAGACCAGACTTGGCTGGGATGATGACTCGAAGATTATTGTACGACTTGCCGAGCAACTTCAGGATTGCGGTATTGTTGCACTGACAATTCACGGTCGTACCCGCTCACAGATGTATAAGGGAGAAGCTGACTGGTCGCTGATTCGTGACGTTAAGAATAACCCAAACATGCATATCCCGATAATTGGTAATGGGGATGTCACCTCACCCGAAATCACCAAAAAACGCTTTGACGAAACCGGTGTGGATGCTATTATGGTAGGGCGTGGCAGTATTGGTGCCCCCTGGATCTTCGAAGAGATAAAATATTTCCTTGAAAATGGTGAGCATCTGCCAAAGAAATCGTTTACGTGGTATCTTGATGTATTAAAACAACATGTTCAGGAGAGTGTAAACAGGCTTGATGAAATGCGTGGTATACTTCATACACGGCGCCATCTTGCAGCAACCCCGCTGTTTAAAGGTATTCCAGATTTTAAATCCACACGAATAGCGATGCTTAGGGCAAATACTCTTGACGAGCTATACTCAATTATGGACGAGATACCTGTGAAGTTTGAGGAATATATTGAAACCGGTTTAGATATACCAAAAGTGTTGGTGTAAAATGTAACTTGTAAAAAAAATTACCAATGAAGAAAATTACACTCATTCTACTGACTATTTTTGCTGTAATTATCGCTATGCCTGCTCAGGAGAAAGGAATAATAGAAGAAGTTTTACATAATAGCGTAGAGCAAAAAGTAGATAAGATGCAAAAGCTTATTGACTTTGATGATGAAAAGGCGCTGCAATTGAAAGAAATGGAGCTTAAGTATTTGCTGGACGTTCAAAAAGCAGAGACCTGTTTCCTGTGCAATACAAGCAGAAGGGTCAAAAAATTGAAAGCTATACGTGTGGAGAACCTGCAAAAAATTCTGGACCGTGATCAGTATTTAAAATACCTATCTATTGAAAATGATCTTCTGAATGAAAATAACCGTTTGATACTTCATTAAAATAACACAGAATAATCTTTAGTTTACATAAGTCTTAAGGCAGTACATCAGTATTGTTTTGAGTTGATATAGTGCTTACATTTCACTTACCTGCGCCTTATTTAAAAGGAGTTTATAAGGCCCGGGTAAGACCCAGGTAAGAGCAATATAAGACCAAAGTAATACTAAAGAACTGCTATACCTGCATTTGAAAACAGGCTATACTTCCATAATATTATTATCGTTTCTTTATAGTTGGGAGCAGTTTTGGATTATCGATTATCACGCCTTCCCTTAAAATTGATTCTTTTGTAGAATAAAATTCAGCATCCCTGTACTGAATACTTGAAGCACTTCTGGTAACAGCAACCGGGTAAGGGCGGCCGGTAATTAATGACAAAGCCTTGGCAAAAAGATAATCGCTCTCTTCACCTATTGGTTTCCAAACTGATGGAGTGAGCTCATTAACGTAGGTTGATTCTATTGGATGATTAGGTATCAATCCGTTTGTATTAATGAAGCTATTGTTGTTCTTGTCTGTATATTTACCTACAATAGGCTGCATTGCCCAATTACCCAGGGTTCTTTTTTCGCTGATTTTAAGACTTGATTCCACATATACAGCTTGTACTTTTCCATCGTAGTCATTATAGGCATGCAGAGTCCATGATGCTGTATATTTACCACTTGTTTTTTCTCCAATCTGTTCTACTTGCATATAGGGTTTCAGGCAGAATGTGAGAAGCTCTGAAGCTGACGCTGAACTCCTTGTTGTAATGACATACAGTTTTAAATCGCCATTGTTGACATTGGCATTAACGGGATTTGAATATTTAGTTTTATATTCTCCAAGATAGTCCTTTCTATCCCACTTATTGTCATCGAATACATCGTTAACATAATCATTATAGCTCATTATAGTAAAAGCCCCTTTATTTTTAACATCCTGCACAGGTGCAATAAGTGATGCCAGATATGTTGCTGCAGTAATATATCCACCCGGATTATAGCGAAGGTCCAAAACCAGGTCTGTTATACCTGCACTCTTAAATTCTGAGAAAACATTGTAAAGACTTTCGTTATAATTTTCTGTAAATTCGGTGTAGAACAGATAGCCTACTTTACGCCCTGCGAAACCGTCTCCTTGATAAACTTTGTGATACAGTACAGGATCGGTAGTGAACGCTGCCGGTGTAATAGGTACTTCTCGTGCGTTTTGGTAATTTTGATCTAATACAGTGAATGTAGTGGTAGAATTAGCACCAAATAATATGGTCCAATTTTTATCGTTTAATAATATACCGTTTGCATGTGTAATGATATCTCCTCTTTTTAATCCGGCTTTTTCTGCAGGTGTGTTGGGGTAAACATATCTTACTAATCCGACAACGCGGTCACTTGTTTCGTCATAATATAATCCGAGTGGCTGAAATCCAAACGCATCTGTAGATTCACCCTCAAAACCTGCCATTAATTTATCAACATCATCAGTTATCCATGACCACCCGCGTTGAGTATCTATACTGTTTAATATTTTATAGAAGTATTTTTCAGGGTCGCTATCATTAACTGTTGGTTTTTTGTTTTCTATTTCCTTAGCCCACAAATAATATTGTTCCATACCGTCATACACAAACTTTGAAACGAGATTTATTCCATCATCAGAGTTGTCATTGATTATAGCATTGCCCGATACAGATGCATCCTCGACATAAATAGTGGTACCATTAGTCAGAGTAATGCTTGCTGTTGGAGGCGTTGTAGTTGAGTTTACGATTGCATTTACTTTTTCTTTATAGCCACTGCTGTAAGTTAATGTAAAGGTTTTACTAACAGCTTGATAAGTCGCTGAAACAAGCTCTCCTTTATTATCAATTATTGGATCATCTTTTTTACATGATGTAAAGTGGATGAGCAGTATTGTGAAAGTAAAGAATACTAATAGTATTTTTTTCATTGATTTTGCTTATTTGTCAAAAGGAATTTAATCTGTCCTTATGAACAGTTATTAATAGACTGCGAAAATATCAAATAATTTAATTGAAGTCTGCAAATATCAGAATTTTAACTCACCTTTGCCCTGACGAATGATAACCGGGTGACCTGAAGTGCAGTCAACTACCGTGGAGGGTTCAATACCTCCATTGCCTCCGTCAATTACAATATCTGCAAAATCCTGCCATTTCTCATGTATTAGTTCAGGGTTGGTAGTATATTCAATTTCATCATTATCATCCTTTATTGATGTGCTTAATACAGGATTTCCCAGCTGTGCGACTATTTCACGGATAATATTGTTGTCGGGCACACGAATACCGACAGTCTTTTTTTTCTTATATATTTTGGGCAGGGATGATGTAGTTGTCAGGATAAAAGTGAAAGGGCCCGGCAGATTCCTTTTCATCAGTTTAAAAGCTGGTGTATCTACCTTTGCATATTCACTCATTATGCTCAGGTCGTTGCATATAATAGATAAATTGCTTTTCTGTGGGTCTATTCCCTTCAGATTGCAAATCTTCTCTACAGCACGAACATTCAGTGCATCGCAGCCGATGGCATAAAGGGTATCGGTAGGATAGACTACCGTACCACCGTCACGCAGAATAGTAACAATTTTTTCTATTTCACGTGGATTAGGATTTTCATCATATAGTTTAACAAGCATAGCTGCAAATATATAAAAAAATAGTTTCAACCTGTTGATTGAAACTATTTTATTGATGAATCGATCTAATTAATCTTTTAGAATGTCTGCATCTGCATCTGAATTCATTTCCAGACCGTTGCTGTATTGTTTCATTGCACGCAGACTCATTCCCATGCTAGAAAAGCCTCCGTCGTTATAGAGATTCTGCATGGTAACCTTACGGGTAAGGTCAGAAAACATTACAATACAATAGTCAGCCGCATCATCTGCAGTGGCATTGCCAATTGGAGCCATACGTTCGGAGAAGTCCATCAGGTCTGTCATACCTTTTACGCCGCTACCGGCAGTTGTCATGGTTGGTGACTGTGAGATAGTATTAATCCTTACGCCTTTATCACGTCCGTAGATATATCCGAAACTGCGGGTTATAGATTCGAGAAGAGCCTTTGCATCAGCCATATCGTTGTATCCATAGAATACACGCTGGGCAGCTACATAGGTAAGGGCAATAATTGAACCGCCTTCTGATATTGCATCCATTTTACGTGCAACCTGCAGCATTTTGTGGAAAGAGACTGCTGAGATATCAAGTGTTTTCATCAGCATATCATAATCCAGATCGTCATAAGTTCTTTTCTTACGAACATTAGGCGACATCCCGATTGAGTGGAGAACAAAATCAATTTTTCCACCGAGGATCTCCATAGATTTGGTGAAAACCATCTCCAGATCTTCTACGTTTGTAGCATCAGCAGGCAAGATCTCGGCATTTAGCTTCGCGCCAAGTTGTGCCGTTTCGCCCATGCGAACTGCTACGGGGGTATTCGACAAAGTGATTATTGCGCCTTCTTCAACAGCTCTTTCTGCCACTTTCCATGCAATAGACATGTCGTTAAGGGCACCAAAAATAATCCCTCTTTTGCCTTTTAATAAATTGTGAGTCATAATTATTTCAATTTTATTTATCCGGGAAAATTAATTTATTGGATAAAAATGATTGTTATTTACGTAAAACTGCGCAAATGTATAAAAAATGTGCAATAATTAAACATACCAGAGGCAATTAAGTTCTATAATTAAACTAAAAAGCGGAGAAAATACCCCGCTTTTTCAAAATGTTTAGTGTTGAAACAGTTATTAATTAAACATTAGTCCGGTCGTTTTCAACAGTTATGCCTTTCCAGACAATGGCAGAAATAGCTGCACCAAGTAGCGGTGCTACAATAAACAACCATAATTGTGATAATGCTGCTCCCCCTTCAAATATTGCGGGACCAATGCTTCTGGCGGGGTTTACAGATGTTCCGGTAATAGGGATACAAACAATATGTACAAGCACTAAAGCAAGTCCAATAGCCAATCCGGCAAATTTGTTGAGCCCGTTTTTTGCAGTCACTCCAAGAACAACCAGCACAAATATGAATGTGAATACTGTTTCAGCAACAAAAGCTTGTGCCATCATGCCATCAGCAAAGCCATTTGCGCCTGTCAGGGTTGTAGTTGAGCCTGAATCTTTGGCAAGAAACCATAATATAGATGATCCTAAAATTGCTCCAATTACCTGAAAGACCATATACATACCTGCATCTTTGCCGCTCATCCTACCTGAAAGAAGCACTCCTAGTGTAATAGCCGGATTGATGTGACAACCGGAAATACTTCCAATGGCATAAGCCATAGCTACAACAGATAAGCCGAATGCAAATGCTACACCTAAAGTTCCGACACTCAAAAAAGGCTGTTCTGCACCTGCAAACACAGCTGCACCACATCCCATTAAAACCAGTACCATTGTACCAATCATTTCTGCTAAATACTTTTTCATAATCATTTGAATTATATTGTGAAAAACACTATTTAGTGCAAAGGAAATAAAATTTACAAATAAATCTTTCAATATTATAATTAATGTGGTAATTGTACTCAATAAATTTTTCGACTCAAAATGCACGCAGAATAAATTTATAATATGCGGTTTTTAAGGATTTTATCAATTTTTATGTGAAACCGGTTGAACATTTAGTCTGATTATTGTTTAAGATTATAGATTTAAATTATTATGACAATCACATATATTTATCATAGCTGTTATCTGATTGAATTTAAGGAGTTCTCTTTATTATTCGATTTTTATAAAGATGTTCCAAGAGAAGATGGAAAAAATTGGATAACTGATTATTTATTGAAAAAAGAAGAGGACTTGTACGTTTTTTGTTCCCATTCACACTCAGATCATTTTAATCCTGAGATTTTTTCTTGGAGGAAAAGAAAGAAAAATTTAAGATATATATTCTCTGACGAACTTTTAGAGAGTAAATTGGTGCTCCCGGAAGATGCAAATTTTCTTCGCAAAGAGGAGTCATATAGGGATCACAGGATAAAAGTAAAAGCTTTTGGGTCTACAGATGTCGGAGGTTCATTTCTTATCAGTTATGATGATAAGCTCTATTTTCATGCGGGGGATTTAAATAACTGGCATTGGAAAGAAGAGGTGAGTTCAGAAGAGGCTCTTGCATTCGAGAATAATTTTTTGTGCGAGTTGGAATTACTCTCAGAGAAATCTGAAGATATGCATGTTGTAATGTTTCCTATTGATCCGCGCTTAGGGAAAGATTTTATGAGGGGTGCCGAACAATTTATTTCGAGAATAAAGACTGACTATATTCTCCCTATGCATTTTGGAGATAAATATAACTTGGTGAATAAGTTTGGTAAATTAGCAGAAAAGTATAATTGTAATTATCTGCCTATTACACATCAGGGACAATCATACAATATATAAATGATTATATTTGTACTTGGTTATTTCTGACTGTTATTCGTCAAAAAATAGTATTTAAGGCGGACAGAAAACTATAATAAGAAAAGAATATGGAAATTAAAGCAAGATTTGATCATTACAATATAAATGTATTTGATCTCAGCAAGAGTATCAAATTTTATGAAGATGCTTTGGGTTTTAAGGAGGTTCGCAGAAAAGAAGCTTCGGATGGCTCATTCATCTTGGTGTATATGGGAGATAATGTTACGGGATTTACCCTTGAACTGACTTGGTTGCGTGATTGGAACAGGGCTTATAATCTGGGTGACAATGAGCAACATTTGTGTGTAAGGGTGGAAGGTGATTATGATGATGTAAGGGCTTTTCACAGAGAGATGGGTTGTGTGTGTTATGAAAATAAAGAAATGGGTCTATATTTCATAAATGATCCTGACGGATATTGGATAGAAATATTACCTTTGAAGAAATAATTTAAGTTCGTATGAAACAAGCTTTATAATTGTTCGATTTAAAGAACAAGTCCAAAGCGGGTTGCTTATGATTCATTCAAATTTTCAGTTTCAATAATATGAATTTTTTCAATTATAAAAGACGTCCGACTGTAGATGTACAGGTTGGTAATATATTTATGGGTGGTAACTATCCGGTTGTTATTCAAACAATGACTAATACCAATACGCTCGATACTGAGGCAAGTGTTGCTCAGTGTGAGAGAATAATAGCATCCGGAGCCGACCTGATAAGACTTACAACTCAAGGGGTGCGTGAGGCAAATAATCTACGTGAGATACATAAGCAGCTTAGAGATAAAGGATATAATATACCACTCTCGGCAGATATACATTTTAATCCGCGTGCAGCTCATGTTGCTGCTACTATCGCAGAGAAAGTTAGAATAAACCCCGGTAATTTTGTAGATAAACAAAAGACTTTTGCTGAGATAGAATACTCAGACGAGGAGTATGCTCTGGAGTTAGAGAAAATTAAGTCACAGGTAATTCCTTTTCTGAATATATGCAAAGAACATGGAACGGCTGTGAGAATTGGCGTGAATCATGGGTCGCTTTCTGATCGTATAATGACCAGATATGGTGATACTCCTGAAGGTATGGTTGAGTCATGCATGGAATTTTTGCGGATTGCCATTGATGAAGATTTTATGGATATAGTTATATCTATGAAAGCATCTAATACACTGCTTATGACAAAGGCTGTCAGATTATTAGTTGCAACAATGGATAAGGAGAATATTCACTTCCCTCTGCATTTGGGTGTAACTGAAGCGGGAAATGGTGATGACGGTCGTATGAAATCGGCTGTTGGAATTGGAGCATTGCTTATTGATGGAATTGGTGATACAATCAGGGTCTCGCTTAGCGAAGACCCGGAAGCTGAAGTACCGGTTGCAAAGAAGTTGGTTGACTATGTAAACAGGCTTCAGGATCAGGAGCCAATTGAAGCATTACAGTTTCCGGGATTCTCTCCTTTTTCAATGGATAAACGAGAAACTGATCAGGTGTGGAATGTTGGCGGAGATCATCTCCCCGTGGTAATATCTGACAGGAGCAAAATAAGTGATATGTCAATTAATCCTCATTTTATACCTGATTATATATATGTTGGTAATAAAGTTCCGGACAATTTCCCTAAAGGGATGAAATCGATTGTCGACTTTGAAAATTGGGAGCAGAAGATTGATAATTTCCCACTATTTACTGTAGATTCAATTGATAAAATAGAAGATTGTAAATCAGAAGTCAGGTTCTTAAGATTATCATATCCTGAGTTATCAGAGAGAGTTATTGCATTTTTAAAAGTAGTGCCTAAAGTAGTTGTGATACTTACAACAGATCACATCAACAGAGTAGGTGAGCAGAGGGCTTTCTTCCACACTCTCTTGAATGCAGAATGCTGCGTGCCGGTTGTACTTCAGAACAGTTACACTGAAGATGAGGCTGAAGATATTCAGATAAAGGGAGGAGTGGATTTCGGAACAGTATTGCTCGATGGTTTTGGTAATGGCATCATGATGAGTAATGAGGGGAAGATTGATATTCTTGATATAGATGCTTATTCATTCGGAATTCTGCAGGCTGCTCGTGTCAGAACTAGTAAAACAGAGTTTATCTCTTGTCCCGGTTGCGGCAGAACGCTATTTGATCTGCAAACTACTGTTGCTCTTGTACAGAAACATTTCTCCCATTTAAAACATCTGAAGATAGGTGTTATGGGTTGCATTGTTAATGGAGTAGGAGAAATGGCTGACGCAGATTACGGTTATGTTGGGGCTGAGCATGGAAAAATATCACTATATCGTAAAAAACAGCTTGTTGAAAAAAATATACCTCAAGCCGAAGCAGTAGAACATCTTATTCAGTTGATCAAGGATCACGGCGACTGGATTGAACCCTCTTAATAATTTGTGTTATCTTTGTGAAATATGAAGAAACTAGTAATTGTTGGCTGTGGTTATCTTGCCGATATTGTAGCCGAGGCTGTATTAAATGGTTTATTGCCTGATTATGATTTGATTGGTGTTTATTCACGTTCCGGATATAAAGCTGAACGACTTGCTGATAAAATGAAGCAAAGCGGTAGAGAGTGCCGGGCTTGTTCATCTTTGCAGGAGTTACTTTCACTAAAACCTGACTACTTGGTAGAAACTGCTTCTCCGGCAGCAATGAAAGAGATCACTATCCCGGTATTAGAGAATGGTACTTCGATAATTACCGTATCAATTGGAGCATTTGCAGATACAGATTTTTTAGAAACAGTTAAAAAAACTGCCTCTGCAAACAATACTAGGGTGTACCTTGCTTCAGGAGCTACAGGAGGGTTTGATGTTCTTAGAACTGCAACTCTTATGGGTAATGCTTCTGTTGAATTCATTAACGAGAAAGGGGTTAGGGCATTCAGAGGTTCGTCGCTATACAGTAATGAAATGGAATCCTCTAAGAAACTTGTCTTTTCCGGAACGGCAAGAGAGGCTATTGGAACCTTCCCGACAGGTCTTAATGTGGCTGTGGCAGCATCACTGGCCACAGTAGGTCCTGAAAACATGAAAGTAACTATGGTGTCAACGCCAGAGTTTACGGGAGACAGACAGAGGGTTGAGTTAAAAAATGATGAGGTTCATGCTGTAGTTGATGTGTTCAGTGCTACCTCAGCAATTGCAGGTTGGTCAATTGTAAGCACTCTGCAGAATATAGTTTCTCCAATAGTGTTTTAGCTGTTTTTTGTAAATATAAATAAGGTCCCGTATAATTGATTTGTTATGATTAATTATACGGGATTTATTTTACTGCAAACAGCTCTTTTTTAAACAGCTCAGATTTTAAACAGACTGTTTAACTTTTTGACTAGGATTTATTAAATTGTAATTCCTGTAAATTCAGATAGATTATTCAGAACCTTTTCACTTAAGCGATCGAAAGCTTGTCTGGTTCTGCCTGTAGAAACCTGCATGCACCTAATTTTAGGGTGATTTAATAAGTGTTCACCTCCCAATGCACCCACAGTATCGCAATAACATAGATTATCACCTTCAAGCCATTTCAAAAAGGGTTTCTCATCCCACGCCGGAGAGAGACCTGTATTGAACAGAATCTTTTTGTCTCCCATTTTTTCAAATTGTTCGGCATGTATTAGTACAGTGTTTTTGTTGAGGCAACAACAGATTACTTCGCTTTCTGCCAATAATTCATCAAGTGGAAGAAAACGATACCCTTTTACTTTTGCATCTTCTTTTTCACTTCTGGCAAAATAACTAATATCAGCCCCAAAGAAATGCAGTGCATCAGCTATCATGCCACCAGATTTTCCAAGGCCAACAATACCTGCTTTCAAACCTGTTATTTCTCTGGCAACACCATCCCATGGCTTCTGATCAAAGCCGTGTAGACAACGTACAAGCTCACTAATTACATATTCAACAACACCTTCATCGCCATAATCCCTGATTCCGGTAACTGTTATTCCCCTGCTATTTGCATAGATAATATCAACATTTGCGCTTTCGGGAGAATATAGTGAGTTGCACATTCCAATATATTTAATATTCGGACATTTCTCAATTGCCGTGCGGTTTAGTTGTGTTGTATAGCTTAGTAAAACTGCATCTGCATCTCCTATTCTTTCTACAATTTCAACATCATCTTTGGGGATATTAGTATACATTACGACATCTTCTGCAAATAATTCCAATTTATTTTCTGCAGACGGAATTAAACTCACCGGCTCTATGGCAACTAATTTTTTAAACATATCTATATTTATATATAATTATAATAGCTTCAATTTACTGTTCCAGCTATACATTACTAAGCAAATATACGAAGGCAAAACAGGAATATAAAATTTTTTTTTGTAATAAATATTGCTCCCAATTTGGAGTTTTAACGAAAATGTAGTAATATTGCACCCGATTTTAGGTGTTACAAATGGTCCCATAGCTCAGTTGGTTAGAGCACCTGACTCATAATCAGGGAGTCACTGGTTCAAGCCCAGTTGGGACCACTTTCTTTTCTTCATAATCAATCCACACTTTCATCTCTCCTGCCTCTCGATTATCCCAGGCATAATATGGAATAAGTTTAATTTTGTTTGCATCATTTTGAGCATTAATCAAAGCAATTCCATTAAGAATATCAGGTTCAAAATATGCTGTGAAAGTAATTTCATCTGATATAAAAATATTCTGGAAATCAATATTATCTGTTTCCTCCGCACAATAGATGAGTGGACCTCGCTGTACGGCCTTTTTGCCAATATTTTCTTTTACTTGAGGAATATCAGTTATAACCTTAACAGGCATATCAAGGCTTAGGTAAATCTTGTCATTATTTCTCCAGTTTCTATTTAATATAACATATCCTTTATTTAATGCGGGTTCTCTAATTATATCACCGTTGACAGATATTGAATAGTATTTGCACCAATCGGGAATTCTGAGATTTATATCTAAGTTGTTTCCTTTAGGCAAAGATTCAATGGTGAGTGAAATTTCACCATCCCATGGATAGTTTGTTTCTTGTTTGATAACCAATTCCCCGTTTTGCATGGGGATCCTAGTATTGTTTCCAATATACAAATTTATCCATAATGCATCGTAAGATATTCCGTAAATATAGTTACCAATAGAAGGTATAAATCGAGAGATCTGACTGGGACAACATGCTGTTCCGTACCATTCTTTTCTGTGATGATCACCATGTGAAGCAAGAGGATTTACATAAAAGAATCGATCTCCATTTAATGAAACACCAGCTAGTGCACCATTATAAAGAGAACGTTCCATTACATCTGCATATTTAGAATCTCTTGTTAGTTGATTCATACGTGAATTCCAATAGACCATACCCACTGAGGCACAAGTCTCACAATAAGCTTCGTAGTTAGGTAGGTCATAAGGTTCTGTAAATCCCTCATTCTGCCGTGAAGAACCTATTCCTCCGGTTATATACATTTTTTTATTAACAACATCATCCCAAAGTCGCTCCAATGATTCTAAATATCCGGTGTTTTCTTTTAGTGTCTCAACATCCGCCATTGCACAAAAGAGATACATTGCTCTGACTGCATGCCCTGTAATTTGACTTAATTCTTTAACTGGCACTGAGTCCTGATAGTATAAAGTATTCCATTCACCCTCTTCTCCTTTAGTGCCGTGACCGTGTCCGCGCTCTTCTAGCAGCCAGTGGGCAAAATTAAGATAATCAGAATTCCCCGTTACTTCATACAACTTAACCAATGCAAGCTCAATCTCTTCATGTCCCGGTACCCAATGACGTTTATCAGGACCAAATTGCCCCATTATATGATCAACCATATTGATTGACACATCCAGGAGTTGTTTTTTTTCTGTCGCTTTGTAGTAAGCCACAGCAGCCTCAATCAAATGTCCGGCACAATACATTTCATGCTTATCCATGTTGGTCCATCTTTTATCCAAACCGGTCAGTGAATAGTAGGTATTGATATAGCCATCATCTTCCTGAGCCGCAGTGAATTTATCTATCCATTCATCTGCTTTTTTTTCCAAGTCTGGATTTGGATTATTAATCAAACTATATGCAATACCCTCTAATGCTTTGTAAACATCAGAATCGTCATAAAATATACCTGAATGCTCTCCTTCCCCTAAAGCTGCATTTTCAAAGTTTCTAATGCGGCCACTTTTGTTTTCAATCTGATCGATACAGACAGGCAGAGTAGTATTAACATGATTAGTCAGGATTCGACTCCAGAAACTATCAGTAATTTGAACATAAGAGAAATCTACAGGAGTGAGTTTTGATGAAGTTGATTTATGATCTTCACTACAGCCAGCCAATACTATAAGTATTGTAAGTGCTTGAAATATTATGAAATTCCTCATAGTATGTAAAGTTTATCTTATTGATTTAATTATGATTGATTATTTTGTATGAAAACCAATATTAATTACAACTAACCTCTAAGATAGCCAATAAAGTAAGATAGTTTATAAAACTTGATAGATGTTTTTTCATTTAAAATTCACACTTATTTTAAACATATCAGATACATGCAATAGATATTGATTTAAAAAAGAGAGGAAACCCTTTAGTAATGGATTTCCTCTCTTTAGTAACTTTCAAATAATTGAAAAGTCTATAATTAATTACATTTCAGTTATCAGTTCATATTTTGGAACAAGTGATTTCATTATCAACCATCCAATAAGATATGCAAATGCGCATACCATGAAAATAATAAAATATCCTGATTCAATTCCTTCAAAACCCATGAATTTCAAATTAGTGTTTGCAGAAAAGTCAAATAAAACACCGGAGCCTTGATTGATTAAGTATGATCCAACACCTCCGGCCATTCCACCTATACCGGTAATAGTACCCACTGCATATTTCGGGAACATGTCACTGACAGTAGTGAAAATGTTAGCAGACCATGATTGATGTGCAGCGGCTGCAATACCTATTATGATTACCGGAAGCCAAACAGAGATCTGCCCTAATGGCTGTGCAAATAAAATTAATACAGGGAACATTGCAAAAAGAAGCATTGCTCTCATTCTTCCCTGGTAAGGGTCCATCTTCTTCTTTTTCATGAAGTAGGCAGGGAAATATCCTGCTGCAAAAACTGAAATCATTGAGATGGCATAAACAACAAATACGTGTGGAGCACTCTGAATGGAATCTAATCCATAAACCTGACTCAAGTATGCAGGTATCCAGAATAGCAGGAACCACCATACACCGTCAGTAAGAAATTTTCCAACAGCAAATGACCAGGTTTGTTTATGTTTGAAAGCTTGCTTGAATGTCACTTTACTTCCGTTCTTAGCAACTTTTTCGGCAGCCGCTATAATTTCTGCATCATCATCTTGGTTAATATATGCCAATTCAGCAGCATTTACTCTTTTATTCTTCTCAGGCTTTTCGTAAACAAACACCCAGACCCCCATCCATACAAAACCTAACGCACCTATTATTAAAAAGGCCATTTCCCATCCCCAAGCTCTTGCAATGAATGGAATAGTTAGTGGAGCAATTAATGCACCAATTTGAGCTCCCGCGTTAAAAAGACTTGTGGCATAAGCTCTGTCTTTTTTAGGGAAATATTCTGCTGTCGCCTTAATAGCAGCAGGGAAGTTACCTGCCTCACCAATTGCCAGCACTAAACGTGCAAAAATGAATAGTGTTACACTTACAGATACCACCAAAGAAACATCTCCAACAGTTGCTATTGCTTCTTTTGCTCCTTCAAAACTCATAGTCCATTCACCGGCTACAATTCCTGATGTTAGCAGACCGCAGAATGCATGCATAACTGCTCCTGCCGACCAAACACCTATAGCCCAAAGGTAGCCTTTCTTAGTGTCAAGACGATCAACGAATTTTCCTGCAAATAGCATTGAGAAAGCATAAAATAGAGAAAACAGACCAGCAATAGTCCCATAGTCACTATTAGTCCAATGAAATTCAGGCGCAATAAAATCGGCCCATGTTAAAGAAAGTACCTGTCTGTCCAGATAATTGACTGTTGTTGCCAAAAACAACATCAGACATATTGTCCAGCGCTGATTGGTCATTTTTGCTTTTCCTTGTTGTAGATTACTCATGATTTTTTTGTATTGATTATTTAGTTTATTTCATGTATTTATTTAATTGAGTGCTAATATTTAGCAAGCCTGAAATTTTTTATTACCGAAAGGCTTATTTTGCTTAACTCGGTGATTTTGTCCCATTCCCTGTTTTTCAGTACTTCTTTAGGGAAAAGGTTAGATCCCATGCCAACACAGGTTACACCTGCTTTAAACCAGGCAGAAAGATTCTCTTCTGTTGGTTCTACTCCCCCTGTTACCATTAGTTTAGACCAAGGCATAGGTCCTTTTATGTTTTTAACGAATGTTGGTCCGCCAACGTTACCTGCCGGGAATACTTTTACAATTTCGGCACCAAGTTCCTGAGCCATACCAATTTCTGATGTGGTGCCACAGCCAGGTGAGTATGCTATTTGCCTGCGGTTGCAAACCTTAAATATTTCCGGATTCAATAAAGGACCCACAATAAAATTTGCACCAAGCTGAATGTAAAGTGCTGCAGTCGGAGCATCCACTATTGAACCTATTCCAAGTATCATTTCAGGACACTCTTTGTCTGCCCATTTTATTAATTCAGCAAATACTTCATGAGCGAAGTCACCCCTGTTGGTAAATTCAAACGCTCTTATGCCACCGTTATAACATGCTTTAATAACATGTTTTGCAACTTCTGCATCGGAATTATAAAATACCGGAATTATACCGGTATCTTCCATTGTCTGATATACTTTTAATCTTGAAAACTTTGCCATAAATCAATTTATTATCTAACAACCCTTCCTGATCCGTCGCCCTTCATAAGTGTTTCAACCTCCTGCACTGAAACCAAATTAAAGTCACCATATACAGTATGTTTCAAGCAAGATGCAGCCACTGCAAAATCAAGGGCTTTCTGGTCATTGCCTTTATATGTCAGCAGTCCGTAAATCAACCCTCCCATAAAGGAATCTCCACCACCGACTCGGTCAACAATATGAGTAATATCGTATCTTTTTGATTGGTACAGCTTGTCTGAATACAAGCAGCCACCCCAAGTGTTGTGATTTGCGTTGATAGAACCACGCAGTGTTATTATCACTTTTTTAGCACGTGGAAAGCGATTCATTAATTGCTTGCAAACTGATTCAAACTCAGCTGCATCAACTTCTCCACCGGTATGCTCAACCTGAAATCCTTCCGGCTTTATTCCAAAAACCTTTTCAGCATCTTCTTCATTACCCAGTATTATATCACAACCTTCAACCAGCTCAGGCATAACTTCAGAGGCTGTTTTTCCATATTTCCAGAGATTTTTGCGGTAATTGAGATCACATGACACTGTAACGCCCATCTCATTAGCTGTTTTTATAGCCTCTAGACATGCATCTGCAGCTCCCTGTGAAAGTGCCGGTGTGATTCCGGTCCAATGAAACCAGGTGGCATCTTTAAGTATTTCTTTCCAGTTGAACATCCCCTTCTCAACTTCTGCAATTGAAGAGTGCGCTCTGTCGTACACCACTTTTGATGGACGCGCAACAGCACCCGTTTCCAGGAAGTAGATTCCAACTCTCTCTCCGCCTCGCAATATTTGTTTGGTACCTACATCGTACTTCCGCAGATCAGAGATACACCACTCAGCAATCTCATTTTTTGGTAAACGTGTCACAAAATCCACAGGAATACCATAATTGGCAAGCGACACAGCCACATTTGCTTCTCCACCGCCAAAAGTGGCATTAAGATTATCTGATTGGATAAATCTTTTGTATCCGGGAGCTGCAAGACGCAGCATGATCTCCCCAAAAGTTACAACTTTTTGCATATAAATAAATTGAGATAGTTTAATATTATTTATTGGGTTATATTAATCGTGAGTGATTGATCAATTTTCTGTTTTTCCACCTTCAGAAATTCCACCCAATCTACAAAACTGTCAAATCCTGCTTTAGTCCAGCCACCACCGGTGTAATAAGTATATTGAGCACCCGGTTTATAGCTGTTAAGTCCAAGATAATGACCTTCGGATACTTTTATTATTCCATAACCTTTGGGATGAATTGCAGCAGTAAATATAGTACCGTTAACTTCATCCTTCGGAGTTTCGTATGCAATGATGCCGCTATTATCTCCAAAAGTTGTATTTGCTGCATTTTCCAGTGGATTCACTTCAGGCATAACAATTCCGGTTGCCACAGTGAGCAGTGCAGTATCTGTCTCGAATATATTTGTTACTTTGTTAAATAGGCTGTAGGCATCAAGAGATATGATTCGTGTTTCTGTAATCTCATTATTGCCAGCTTTATAAGGCTCATAAGTAAGTCTGAAAGTGATCCTAAGCGGGCCATTATCCAGAATCTCTGCTGTAACAAAATTGTCGCCAAGACACAGAGAATCATTCTTTACGGGAGCTGTCATCCCGAGTCCGAGTGTCCTGCCAACCTTATAATAGTCCAATCCTTCGCCATGGTCTGTGTGATATGATGCCACTCCCGAAAGATCATTTTCGTACCATTTATCAATAATCAGATCTTCTGTTCTTTTTGCCCAGAAGTCCATTCCGTTGCTTATCTCGCCTGTCGCTTTTAAAGCAGGACCATAAACTCTGAATGCGGTCATATTATTCTCCCAGGTAAAATCATCCTTTCTTTCAGGAACAAGACGACCATAAACAAGTGATTGAAACTCTTCCGGATCACCTGCTGATATTTTGTAAAAGGCATCTTGATCTGCTTCAACCGATACAGGGAAAATAAGAGTCTCAACCTTATCTGTTCCATTAGTTATCAATTGATATGGAATCTGTTTACCCTTATCATCAGTTACAACAATTGTTTGCCCCGTTTTAAGCGACAATTTCTGTTGTACCTCTTCCCAGGAAATTTCAACCATTTCATTTTCCCTGTCCACCGACAAAGGATTATGAATATCAATCGTCAGTCTTTTTTGCGATGTATTGCACCCGCAAAGTATCACTATAAATAGAAGTGTTAGAATTTTAATGCCCTTTTTCATGAGTATGTTATTAGTTGTTTCCTTTAAAAGGTTTTATGGTTGTTTTCCGATATAAGCTAAAATTCCACCGTCAACATACAGAATATGTCCATTTACGAAATTTGATGCTTCAGAAGCAAGGAAAACTGCCGGTCCCATAAGATCTTCTGTTGTTCCCCATCTTGCAGCAGGAGTTTTAGATACAATAAAGGAGTCGAACGGGTGCCTTGAACCGTCTGCCTGTCTCTCACGAAGAGGAGCCGTTTGTGGTGTTGCAATGTATCCTGGACCTATTCCATTACATTGAATATTATATTCGCCATATTCTGAGCAGATGTTTTTTGTCAGCATCTTCAATCCACCTTTAGCTGCGGCATAAGCTGATACGGTTTCACGTCCCAATTCACTCATCATAGAACAAATATTGATAATCTTACCGTGACCTTTTTTTATCATTTGTGGTATAACTGCTTTTGAGACGATAAATGGCCCGTTCAGGTCAATATCTATAACCTGTCGAAATTCCGCAGCAGACATTTCATGCATTGGTACGCGCTTAATAATTCCAGCGTTGTTTACTAATATATCAATAGTCCCAACCTCTTTTTCTACAGTTTTAATAAATGCATTAACAGCATCCTCATCTGTTACATCGCATACATAACCACGAGCATCTATACCTTTTTCCTTGTACGCAGCAATACCTTTGTCAACCAGTTCACGGCTGATATCATTAAAAACTATTTTTGCACCAGCTTCAGCATAAGCAGTAGCAATTGCAAAACCAATACCATATGATGCACCGGTTATTAGTGCTATTTTATTCTCCAATGAAAAATTGACCATTGTTTAAATATTTATTTTGTTTAATATCATTAATCTTATTTGATATCTGTAATTTTCGAAAAGTCTTGATCGCCATAGTCAAGATTTTCACCTGCCATACCCCATATAAATGTATAGTTACTGGTAGCTGCAGCTGAGTGAATAGACCATTCAGGAGATAAAACTGCCTGATCACCCTTCATCCAGATGTGTCTTGTTTCATCTACTTCACCCATAAAATGGCACACAGCCTGATCTTCAGGCACCTCGAAATAAAAATAAGCTTCCATTCTGCGCGAATGTACGTGTGCAGGCATAGTATTCCATACGCTACCCGGAGCCAGCTCTGTCATTCCCATTTGTAGCTGGCATGTTGGCAACACCTGATTAACAATCATCTTGTTGATATTACGATGATTTGAGCTTTCAAGTGACCCCATTTCTGCAACAACAGCATCTGCTTTAGTTACCTTTTTATCAGGATAGTTGCGATGAGCAGTAGCAGAATTAAAGTAAAATTTAGCAGGTTTTGATGAGTCGTCACTTTCAAAATATACTTCACGATCTCCTGAACCAAGATAAAGAGCTTCTTTATAATCGAGTTCAAAAACAGTGTCACCAACTCTTACTTTTCCTTTGTTGCCAACATTGTAAATTCCTAATTCACGGTTACGTAGAAAAATCGGTTGTTTCAATGGATCAATGGCCTCAAGCTGCAATGATTCATTAACAGGCATTGCACCACCTACAATCATGCGATCGTACATAGAATATACCATGTTTACTTCATCGGCACTAAATACTTTTTCTATCAGGAAGTCTTTGCGTAATCTCTGAGTATCATATGATTTCGCATCTTCAGGATGAGCAGCGTAACGTAATTGATAATTTGTTTTCATATTATTTTAGTTTTGTTATTTCATTTCTGAGGATGTGCACGTGCACAAAATTACGAATAATTCTTAATAAGACAAGTTAATATTGAACTAATTTAGATGTTATTTGCTCTTACTTTGCTCTTACTTT
>DHCC01000033.1:60840-159219 GCA_002398875.1 Bacteroidales bacterium UBA4912
CTCTTATCTTGCCCTTATATCGCTCTTTTAAACCCCATTTTAAAAGGAGAAGATAAGAGTCAAATTATAATAAAGTAAACCTTAAGTACAGCTATTTACTAATGTTATATTTAACCTATCTTCTATTTATTATATTAATTATTTGACCAGTTCATTAAGATATACTTCAATATTGTCATAAACAGTGCTTAAATGTCGGCCTTCAGAATCATACTTTTCAGGATTAAGTCCTTTGGTGTTCTCCCAATGATCAGGTATACCATCACCATCACTATCCAGTGGTGCAATACCCAGATCTAATACAGGCCATGCAGTCCATTCGGCAGTGGCATCCAAAGGCTTTAAATCATCCTGACTGTCAATGATTCCCGGTTTGGGGTATGGAGAAATGTTTAAAGGGCTTAATCCCTTGAACTGTGCTTTGCCCGTTTTTACTTCTTCAATTATACGACTGTCAATAGCGTCTCTGCTTTTGCTGCTTCCCGCCCCTTTGAGTACGTTTTCATAAGCTTCTGCAGCGGTGAATGTTATGGCTTTTTCAGTCTGGAATTCAGAATCAGCAATGATGTCATTTAACATAACCCCCGGAGCGTTATCCGTAAAAGTTTTGTGCAGGTGCACTCCTGAAAGATTATTGTTTGTAACAGTGCTGTTCCCTGCCACATAGTTGCCTTTAATGAAAAAATTGCCATAGATTCCCTTTGGCTGATTATTTTTACCATCATCAGTGTATGGTTGAATCAATCGGTTTTGGTTTGCAGAGGCTGGGCCCGGTTTATAGTAGTTATTTACTATATTGTAGCTGCCCCCTTCGGCACCATAAGCATTATTAGCTCCCCAATTGTAGAGCACGTTATTCCGGAAATCCACAAGTTCACGACCTGCCTGGTTTGAATATCTACTCCCGTTGAACCGTGGATTGCGGCTGTCATGATGCACCAGCAGATTGTAGAGAAAAGATGCATTCACTCCTCCCCATATTCCTCCATAGCCATGGGCTCCTTTTGCATGAACGGATTGACGCAAACTTTCAGAAATAATGCTCCATTGCAATGTGAAATTTTCATTATCATAAAATGAGGCACACTCATCGGTTGACCAGCTCATAGAACAGTGATCCACTATGATATTTTTCCTGTTTCTTGCCCATAAAGCATCTTTGTCTGTTGTGGCTTTTTTATCACCCATTCTGAATCTCATATAGCGGATAATAACATTATCTGCTTTGATTTCCATAGGATAGTCAGCCAGGGTTATGCCGCCTCCCGGAGCCGACTGTCCTGCTATTGTGAGATCACCATTGTTAATGTTAAGGTCACTGTTCAATCTTATTGTTCCACTAACTTCAAATACAATTATTCGAGATCCTGTCTGATTAATCGCGTAACGGAGTGATCCCGGGAGACTGTTATCCTCAAGATTAGTCACTTTTATCACCTTTCCACCTCTTCCGCCTGTTGCATTTCTTCCGCCCCCGTATGCCCCGGGGAATGCAAAAGCTGCTTCTGAAACCGGTGTGGGATATTTATGACCGGTTGGTGTATCAGGTTCTGGCAAATCTTCCTCACCTTTACAAGAAGCAATAGTTGTGAGTAATAGTAATAGTACAAGGTGTCTTAAAAGTTTAAGCGACATTGCAAAAATTAAATGTTTATATTTTTTTCTCTTGAGGTATGATAGATGTTAGTCCTTTTATCATTACCTGTTCTTTGGAAGCGATACTTTTTCTGGCTGCAATCCCTATCAGGCATGCAAGTGCTCCATCTCTTACGCCGGCCGACTGTTTTAAAGGATCGGGAATATTTGGAAGAAATACCTGGTCTTTAAGAAGCCTGTCTCCGCCACCGTGACCGCTACCCTGAGGTATCTGGATATACTCTCTTCTGCCGAAATTTTTAGCGATAACAATCTCATCATAGTTTGCGTCAGTTGTAGGATTAGATTCCTGAATCCATGCATCCATCCTTCCTTTAGTGCCGTTAAATGCAATTCTGTATCCTTCATACGGAGAGTAAGTTGTTAATGAGTAAGATACCTGAACTCCATTCATGTATTTTATGGTGGCAGCCATTTTGTCGTATATATTTACATCATTTCTGAATACACATCCATCACGATGATATCCATCAAATTTTTCGTTATCAACATATAATCTCTTTAGTCTTTGGTCTCTGGTGATATCCCAATAAAAATCACACTCTTTAGTATGAGGGCAATTTCTGCAATTATCAGCTCTGAAAGGTCCGTTTTTTCCATAAAACTCCAGATCTCCTGCAGCATATACACTTTCAGGGTCACTCTCTATCCACCAGTTGAGCAGGTCGAAATGGTGGCTTGCTTTATGAAGCCATAGTGAGCCCCCTTTTTCCACAAGTCTGTGCCATCTCCTGAAATAATCGGCACCATGCGAGGTGTCAAGATACCAATGAAAATCAACAGATGTAATATCACCTATTTCACCGGAGCGTAAAATCTCCCACATTTTTGCACGATGAGGAGAATAACGATAATTGAAGGTGACCCTGCACTCCTTGCCTGTTCTCTTTTCAGCATCTATAATGGTCTGGATTTTTTTCTCATCAATTGCCATAGGTTTTTCACAAACTATATTGGCTCCCATCTCCATACCTTTTTCCACAAAGTAGTCGTGAGTATCATCATCGGTCGTTATTATGAGTGTTTCCGGTTTTGCCTCACGCATCATCTTATCAAAATCAGTGTAGGTAGGACAATTAGCTCCGATCATCTCACTTCCAACTTCCAGCCTCCCCGGGTTATGGTCGCAAAGTCCTACAAACTCTACATATTCCGGATATTCCTTTACCAAACTGCTTCCCCACATTCCGGTTCCTCTGTTGCCAAGCCCAATTAATGCTATTTTTGTTTTCTTACTGTTTAGCTTTATGCCTGTGGCATTAGCAGCGAAGATTTGCGACTTAGGATCAATCATCGTTGTTCCGGCAATAGCTCCTGATACTGCCAGAAATTTTCTTCTTGAAATAGAATTTTTGTTGTTATTCATTTGATTAATATCTAAAGGTGTTTACTTATGTTTTCATAAAAACTATCCATCGTATTTTGTAAAGTTACATCCTTTGCTTCCTCTTCAGTGAGTTGTTTACTCCAGTCAATCCTTTTTGAATCGTTGGCGCCATCTCCTCTATTGTTATATTCAGAATATCTTGCTGTTTTTTCATTTTCTGAATTATTCCAATTGTGCCAACCCGCAGGATTAATTTCTTTGGGCAAGTCACAATTCATAAAGAGAGTCATTGCGAAAGGGCGCCATGGGCGTCCAAGGTAAACAGATGTTACTTCTTTAGTTGTAGTTATTTTGCAGAGGTTAAATATATATCCGAATTCAACCTCTTTTGGTGTACTTGCTGCAGTGATGTATGAGTTCTTCTTGCAAAGGATATTGCACTCTTGAAACCATGCAGTGGATGGGCCGAATATAAAATCTGTTGTACCTTCAATATAACAATTCATAAAAAACAGCCTTGCACTTTCGCCACCTGTATAAAGTGTATCCTGGTTACCCAGTAACCTGCAGTTTTTCAGGATAATTTTATCTCCTTCTGTATGTAATGCTACTGCTTGAGCTACCATTGGAGCATTGTTCTCTATGGTGATATTTTCAAGAGTGATGTCATCTCCTCTTATCTGCATAGTATAGGTCATAAAAGTACCCATATTATTTATAAGTGCATGATCGTTGTTTGAAATAATTGTCTTTTCCACATTTTCTCCCACGATACTTAAATCTTGTACGTAATCAGGAATGATGATTTTCTCGTAGTATATTCCTTCCCTTACAAATATAATGTTTGTAAAATCCGGATCAAAAGCCCTGATTGAATTCACAGCCTCCTGAATCGACTTAAAGTCTCCCTTACCGCTTTTATCTACTACGATTCTCTTGATTGTTTTTGAATTAGCGTCTGTATTGTTATTTGCAGGAGTAACCAGTTTGGTTTGAGGAATAAGATGATTGACCAGGCTATTAAGATAAACTTCCAAGTAAGTATATCCCTCATCATTAATCTCATTGGCTTTTTTTCCGGGGAAGTTTTCTTCGATCCATCCATCAGGAATCCCGTCTTCATCGGAATCTTTGTATTCGTTATATGTTTTGTACTCCGACCAGCTGCCCACATCTTCCTGACTATCAATTAGTCCATCCGTACTGCCTGAAGAACCCATAAATGTATAAGAACCACTCTTTACATCAGCTACGTAGCGTTTGTCATGGATATCTCTTACGAGAGAACAGCCGCTATAGGAAAGTACTTTTTCATAAGCTTCCTCAGCAGTTTCAGTTGTGACCGGAAGCATAGAAAATTCTTCATTCGACAGAATATCTTTCAACGTAACTCCGGGAGCAAATTCATCAAATGTATCTCCCATTTTTATACCTAACCTGTTTTCATTTGTTACAGTCTGGTCTCCATAGAGGTAATTACCCTTAACATAAAAATGACCAAAGATACCTGCCGCCTGATTATTTTCTCCGTTGTCTGCATCAGGATTAAAGATACGTTTACTTGACGAGCTTCCAGAAGCAGGACCGGGTTTAAAATAGTTGTTGACTATATTGTATCTCCCACCTTCAGCAGCATATATATTGTTTGAACCCCAATTGTAAATAACATTATTTCTGAAATCAACTTTTTCCAGATCAGGTCTGTTAGAGTAACGACTGCCACAAAAACGCGGATTTCTGCTGTCATTATGAGCAAGCAGATTATGGTGGAAGCTAGCTTCTTGTCCGCCCCATATTCCGCCATAACCGTGTTTACCTTTTGGATGAACAGAGTTTCTCAGACTCTCAGCAAGAATACACCACTGCATAGTGAAGTTTTTGTTATCGTAAAAAGATGAAAGCTCATCAATCCCCCAGCTAATACTGCAATGGTCTATAATTATATTTTCGTTTCTGTATCCCGAGAAAGCATCTATGGCTTGTTTACTCCTGTCTCCCAGGCGGAAGCGCATGAAGCGAATAATTACGTTGTCGGCACTTATAATGGTCTCATAATCACTTATACAAATCCCGTCTCCTGGAGCAGAATGACCGGCTATTGTCAGATCTCCGTTGTTGATTTTCAAAGGACTTTTCAATCGTATTTGTCCTGAAACCTTAAACAAGATTGTCCGTTTCCCTTTCTGATTAACAGCCCAACGCAAAGTACCCTGTTGCTCATTATCATCAAGAGAAGTTACATATAATACTTTACCACCTCTGCCTCCTGTGGTATACATACCTGCACCTTCTGCTCCCGGGAAGGCCGGTGTTTGTGATATCAGAGAACTACCTGCATAAGCATGTGTAACCGCAAACAGCAGTGCAATAGTTATATATGAAATAATTTTTAAAATTCTCATGGGGTAAAGTTTATATTTTCACCTACTTATCCAATAATATACTTGTCATAATAAATGGACCTACTGCTTTTGGATCATCGTCTCTTACAGGTTCTGAAACATAATATTCGAAGCTGCCGTCGCGATAATTCTTCTCACCACCTAAACCTGCTACTGAGCAAACATTTGTAACGGAGATTGTTCCATCGCTGTTTTCCCGGATGAATTGATTCACAAATTGTGAATATGCTGACTCTCCTTTTTCTAAATACTCATCAGGGAGATATCCTTTCTGAGCTCCTTTTACCCAAGTGTATATAAACATTATTGAACCGGATGATTCAAGGTAATTTTTTTCTTTATCGGGAAGATTTGTCACCTGATACCACATACCTGTTTCAGGATCACGATAATTTTCTATAGATGCAGAGATTTTATTCAAGATACCTAAAATTTCTCCTCGTTCAGGATGACTTAAAGGCATAAAATCCAATACATCAACCAAGGCCATCATGTACCATCCTATACTTCTTGACCAGAAGTTGGGAGATTTGCCGGTTATGGGGTCTGCCCAACGTTGTTCACGGCTTTCGTCCCATCCGTGATACAATAGACCTGTTTTTTCATCAATTAAATCTTCGTATGCTGTTGTTAGCTGCAGAGCTACTTCATCAAAAAGGTCAGGTTCATTAAACGTTTTGCCATATTCTGCCAGAAAAGGGCAAGCCATATAGAGACCATCAAGCCACACCTGGTGTGGGTAAATCTTTTTGTGCCAAAATCCACCGTTTGAAATCCGCGGGTGCGTTTCCATTTGGCTTTTTAGCAGCTGAATGGCCTTTAAATACTTAGGATTCTCTGTTTTTTGATAGATAGGAAACAATATTTTTCCAGGGTTGATATGGTCAATATTGTACCGTTCCAAATCATAAGTCTTAATTGAGCCATCTTCATTAACCATTGTATCAGCATAGCTTACTGCATAATCGAAATATTTATTGTTACCGGTTTTCTCAGCCACCTGAATAAACGCTTGCATTTCAAGTCCGTGTGTATAGTTCCACTTGATTTTGTCCATGAAATCCACCATCCAGCTTTCGGGGTTTCTCTTCATTTCTGAATCAGCCATCCTTATGAAATATGAATCTGCATCCGTATCTGTTTCAGCCTGTTTATTCCCTGTGCATTGTATCAGAAAAGGAATAGCGAGTAAAAGGATTATACTTATTTTCTTCATGTTGAAGGTAAATTTACAAATTAATTAAATTCAATTGCATCTTTATTTACATCTGATGCTAAATCCACCTCTCCTTCAGGTAATCCAGAAAGCTGTAGTTCAGAAGTGTTTGCACCTGTTATCTTTGCAGCCTTAGAGTCTTTTGCCACCAAATAATTAAGACCTTCAGCTTCAAAATTCTTTACATTGTTGAATAGATATGCAGGTCCTTCATCTGGTATTATCGTTACATTTTTAAGATTGATATCTCTAGATTCAGAAAATTCTGCGCCATAACGTGCAGTGATAAATGCGTTCTCCAGATTGATATTTTCTATATTCATTTCCGGAAGACCGTTAAATAACATTGCACGTCGTGCATTTCTAGAGACCAGATTCTTTACATAGATATTTTTGAAAACCGGTGTCTCATCTGTAACCGGAAACTCATGTTCATCTATTGGAGTAGTATCGCCATCAGCAAGAGCCTCCGATGCAGATTTCCCTCCGTAAAACAGGTCGAACAGGAATGATTCTGTGGCGATATTAAACATATATATATCAGAGATGAAAATGTTTTCTACTACACCACCTCGTCCGCGATTACTCTTGAAGCGTAATCCCACATCTGTTCCCAGGAACTGACAGTTTTTTACAGAAATATTCTTTACTCCACCCGACATTTCACTGCCGACAACAAAACCTCCGTGACCTTGGAAAACTTTACAGTTTTCTACAATAACATTCTCTGTAGGTCTTCCACGTAGTCGGCCTTCTTCATCTTTTCCTGATTTAATGCATATACCATCGTCACCCACATCAAAAAGGGAGTTGACAATGATACTGTTCACGCAAGATTCAAGATCCAGTCCGTCTCCGTTTTGCGAGTAGCCGGGATTTCTTATAAAAACACCGTCTAGGATAACGTTTTCACACATTAATGGATGAATATTCCAGGCAGGAGAATTTTCAAAGAGAACACCCTCCAGTAAAAGGTTTTTGCACTCGATAAAGCTAACCATCACAGGGCGAAGGAAATCCTTAATCTCAAGCCATTCTTCCTCAGACAGATCTTGACGCGGAACATTCATATCGCTCATTTCAAATCCTTTAAGAGATCCTTCAGAGGGGAACCAGTAATTATCTCCTCTTACTACACCACCGGAGGAAACAACACTTTTCCAATGACTTTCAGTGACTTTCTCTTTTTTTAAAGGTCGCCATGCTTCTCCAGATCCATTGATGGAACCTTCTCCTGTAATTGCAATATTTTCCAGATTACGTCCTGATATAGGAGATTGACAGCGTCTGGTTTCCAGTCCTTCGAATATTGTTTCAACCAAAGGATAGAGGTCTTTGTCAGGTGAAAATAGTATCAACGCTCCTTTCTCGAGATACATATTAATATTAGATTCAAAAACAATAGGTCCTGTAAACCATATTCCTTTAGGCACAATCAGAGTTCCTCCTCCTTTCTTTGACAAATCCTGCATAGCATCTGCGAATGCACTTGTATTCAATGTAATACCATCAGGATTTCCTCCATAATCCAGCAGATTTACATGCCTGTCAGGAAAAGTTGGTCTTTGAACGTATGGCATATTAAATTGCAGATCTACGTATAAATACTCATATTTATATTTGGAGTTAACCGCTTCTTTATTATTACATGACAAGATTATGAAAGTGGAAAGCAGTAGGAACAAATATTTTTTCATTATAATAATTTAAAATTGTTAGTTAATTTGTAAGAAATAATCCGTTTAAATTCGTGCTAATAAATAGCACGTATTTAAACGGAATAGAATCTTATAATTATTTTAGCCAACGAGGATCGCCGGTTTCTTTTGCTTTCAAGACTATATTGGTAACTGTAAAGTCACCGTTGCCAGGATTCACAAAGCCCGGATCAAGTTTGGTTGCAGAGTCATCAAAGAATTTAGAAGAAGACCCGGATTCACTGAATAGATTAGGTGAATTAAAGAAATTATTTCCTCCAAATGTTGGATTAGGATCTGTGTTTGCCTGATTAGTGAAAATACCATTCATTTCAGATACTAAATTGTTAGTGAAAGTAATTTCATTTCCAACAAACCGCACATATAATAAACGTCTTGAAGATGTGTTTGCAGAAACCCCATATAGCGTGTTATGGTCAATATTAATTATTGATGTAGCAGTAGGGAAGTTTCCCGACTTATCATCATATCGGAGAAAATCTCTTTCAGGAACAGAATTGTAGACCGTGTTATTGGTAAAATTCAGATTGTTAAATGCTCCTGCTCTGGAATCCATAAAATCACTACCACTACTTTTTACATCATGTATGATGTTATCATTAAATGTTATTGTTTCCACAAGTGAAGCTACATTCAGATAGAAAAGTCCTTTATTAATATTTCTGATAATACTTCCATCTACAGTAAGATGTCCATACGTTACAGATGCTGTGCCAAACACAATGGCATGGTTATCTACTCCGGCTGCAGCTTGCTCTGAACCATCAAGAATTATATCCTTTAGTAGCAAAGATGCACCATCGTCAAGAGATATATATCCACTGATAATCGGTTTGTCATTGGGGAATACTCCTCTTATCTCAATACTTTTGTTAACAGTAACCTTACTTCCATCACCATATTTACCCGGGTGAAGAGCAAAAGCGTCTCCGTCTGCAGCTGCAGCAAGCATTGCTTTGAAATCATCTTCAGGGGTAACCTCAATTGCACCACCTAAATCAAGTAGAGTTTCAAAGGTTATAGTTGCTCTAACTTTAGTTCCATTAAGAAGGGTTGCTGTGTATTTGGTTGAACCTGTTAGACCTTCAATATTAGCGGCTCCGGCAGCTACTTCTTCTGCTGTAACAGCATGTATGATACCGCCCGGTTCTAATTTAATCTGATTAATTACTCTCCCCGGTATCCATCTTAAAGTTACCGATGTCGGTCTGATATCATCAGGTCCTAACGGTAGAGATATATCTTCCTGTGCAGTCATGAATGTGACTCCAGTCCATTTTGAATCCGTTTTTCCTGAAGTTACTGCTTTAATACGTACAGAATAGCGAGTCTCACCATCAAGTTCACTAATTGTGTAAGGAATTTGAGATTCAGTTACTCCTTCAATAACTCTCACAGGTGTTCCGGTAAAAGTAAGATTGTCATTAGCAAATACTTCTAGTGTATATGACTCTGCCTCTTCGTTAGGGGCCCAATCAATGCGAGCATCGACCTTGTTGATTACCAAAGCACTTATATCAATAGGTGAAAAGAGTCTTTCATAATCAATGGATGTTAATTCATCGGCTCTGTTATCTTCACAGCTATAGTTGAAAATAATTGTTAAAAGTGCGAATATGGATATATATAGTTTACTCGTTTTTTTCATATCATTAGTTTGTTAGTTGTCCGTTACTGCTGTCAATAAATGTTTGCCAGATTGGCCAAAACTGGTTTTCATCCGGATTTTTTTGATAAAGTGAGTTTATTAGTTCGGGAGTGAGATCTGATTCGTCAAACCAAGTAATACTTTGGTAATTCAGACTCTCTCCTATTTCGTCTGTATCTCCGTGATTGAGTCCATAGATAATAAGAGTTTCATTATCATCTGCGATTTTAAAATATAACTTATCCGGCAGATCGGCGTAATGTCCCTCTCTGTTGATAAGTTGTGTCATTTTCACTTTAGCTTCATCAAGTTTGGTTTTCAAAAGATTCCAACGTATAAGATCCGCTTTGCGAAGACTTTCTCCGGCAAACTCAAGTGCCCGTTGTTCTACAATTGCGTCAAAGAAAGCATCCTTACTGGCAGTAGCTTTTGTCATATACGTGTTCACTTTTGCTGCAGGTAACGCCCTGTCCAGAATTGGCTTTAAATATGGTGCAGCAGCAGCAGGTCCTTCAAGTTCATTTATAGCTTCAGCTGCCATAAGGTAAATATCTGCAAGTCGCATGTATTGCCAGTTAATACCATCGTCATTTGTTGATGTAACATAGCGATCCATCCATTCGTAACGCAATTTCCCGAAACACCAGTTGCCAATATCTCTCAGCTGTTGCTGGCTTGGATTTGAATTTGACCACTCATAAGGAACGCATGTAATATCTCTTCTTAAGTCCTCTACGTCATAGTCGTAAAATAAATAGGGTAGTGGTCCGTTTGTTCCGCCACGATTCTGACCTGTGTACTGGTCTATTGCTCTGTGCTGAACACCTAAAGTAAACAGAACGCGACCACGACCTGCAGCAAAAGGTATTTCCCATATTGACTCTTTACCTGCTTTCACATCATCCTTACATAGTAGCCTGAAGTTTTGTTCGAAGGAACCTAAGGTGTTAGAACCTGAATTTATTACCTCTATTGATTTTTCTTTAGCCAAAGCATACATATTCTCAACACTCAGTTCAGGGTCATTGCTGCGTCGGATACCATCAGCTCTTTGAGAATAACCGGATGCATACAGAGCAATTCGAGCCATTAACCCTTTTACAAATGCCTTGTTTACTCGTTCTGTTGAAGAAGTTACTGAGGTCTCATTTGGCCAGGCAACCATATCTTCAGCTTCTGAAAGATCTTTCAGCAACTGCTTGTATATTTCATCCCTGTCTGTTCTGGGAAGATAAAGAGTTTCCGAGGTAATCGGCTCAAATCTTGCAGGCACATCACCCCATGCTTTTACTAGGTCGAGATAAATAACTGCTCTCAAAGTTAATGCTTCTCCCAGAAGTTGAGCCATACGAGGGTTTTCTTCAATATTTCCATATTCTCGAAGTCCTTCAATTGCTTTGTTTGCACGTTCAATACCTTCGTAAAATTTTGCCCATGCATTGTTGTCAGTATTCATTTGGGTATTGGTTGGACTTGTTGCATAAGTAGATATCTCATATTTTCCTGCATCGTTAAGCTGACTTGGGTTGATACCATTAATCCATTCAACGTCACTATTTATCCCATAATATGGTAAGAAACGTCCACGATATGAGTTTGTCTCTCCAAAGGATTGATGTATTCCCATTACAGCTCCTTCCGCAAGTGCTTCTACAGATAGGACTATCGATCCTTCCGCTGCAGATTTGGATGGTGCATCAAGATCACAAGAAGTGAGTATTACACCAAATGTTGCAATTATTAGTAATATGTTGAATATATGTTTCATATTAATTTATTTTAAAGTTAAAAATTCAAATTCACACCAAATACTATCTGCCGGCTCTTTGGGTATGCTGAATAATCAACTCCCGGTGACAGATTTGTTCTTCTTACTGTAGATACTTCAGGATCATATCCTGAGTAATTGGTCCATAAGAATACGTTATATCCGGTTACATAAAATCTTAAGCTCTCAATTTTTGCTTTTGATACTAAGTCTCTCGGTAAGGTGTACCCCAGAGTTAATGTATTCAAACGCAGGAAGCTACCATCTTCTACAGCCCAGTCGCTAAATATCATTCTTGATGTCCATGGTGACCACATTGTTGTGTTTGCATTCATAGTTGTCAATTCATCCGGATCATTGCTGATGGTACCATCTTCACGTAGATTTGTCCATCTTCTGCCAGACTCCATCGTAGTCATCATATTTCTGTATTGATATTTACCTGTATGTGAAAACTCTATTTTATTTGCGTTATAAATATCGTTGCCATAACTCCAGTTAAATGCTGCAGAAAGATCAAAACCGTAGAGTGTTGAATTAATCGTGAAACCACCTGTATGAAGAGGATTTGCATTACCAATTACTTCACGGTCATCATTATTAACAATTCCATCATCTCCTTTCAAATCCTTCAATTTCATAGATCCGGGTCTGATAGTACCTACCACTCCTGAAGCATTAGGCACACCTTCATTTAAAATCCATTTACCGGTATTTGCGTCGTAACCGGAAAAATCAGATACTTCATATCTTCCATCTGACCTGTAACCAATCATTTCACCTACTGCACCCCCTTTTGCTATCCAATAGTCGTATCCAATTTCTGAGGAAGCCCAATAAGTTTCGTAGCCAAAGTCATTCATGATGCCAAGGCTCTGTATCTCAGCTTTATTGAATCCAATATTACCGCTAAAGCTTAAAGTGAAATCTTTTTTATTTATTGCGTGCCAGTTAATAGTTGCTTCAAGTCCCTGATTTTGGTTTTCTCCCATATTTCTGTATTGGGTATCATAACCAGTTCCAGCAACAGGGAATTGTATTAAAAGATCTTTTGTACTGTTCTTATATACTTCAAATGAGCCACTTAACCTCCCGTTCAACATAGTGAAGTCCAGTCCCAAGTTGCGAGTTACGGTTGTTTCCCATTTTAAGTCAGGATTAGCCATAGTTTTCGAAGGTGCCCAATAACTGTCAAATCCATTAATCCAGGCAGTTGCTCTTGGTTCAAACATTTGAACCAGCTGACCTGTGGGGATATTATTATTTCCGGCAGTACCATAACTAAAGCGGAGTTTAAGATCATCGAGCCATGATTTTGTGTTTTCCATAAATGGTTCAGAAGAAATTCGCCAAGCAGCAGCTGCTGAAGGAAAATATCCCCAACGATTTTCTTTGTTGAATTTTGATGAGGCATCAGCACGGAATGTTGCACTAAAAATATATTTACCCATATAGTCGTAATTGGCTCTTCCAAAGTAGGATAACAGTTTATCATCTTCATTATAATAATTATCAATTGTATATGGAGATCCTTGTGAAGAGAGGCGCCATGCATCCTGAGCTGTAAATGTTTTTGGAAATCCATGAACCTCATCTGTTAGTGTTTTTCCTTCTGTAATAATATACTCATGCCCGGCCATCAGATTGAGAGAGTGATTTTCATTTAGGTATTCTTTCAAATCCCAGTTTATCGTATTTGTACTTCTCATTGTCTGAAGTTCTCTGTTAACCAGTCTGATAGCCGGCATACCCTGATTGTCAACAGATGGACTATTTTTAATATAATAGGTAGTCAAGCCCCAGAAACGCTGATCACCATTGCTGTCACGATTATATCCAACTTCAGAGCGAAGATTCACATTATCTACAATCTCCCATGTTGCACTACCTGCAAGATTTAATCTCTTTTGTTCTTTTTCTCTGGCATTATCTGAAATAGCTTCAATAGGATTGAAAAGGTTTCCTAAATCATCATCTGCACTACCTGCCGTGGCATCCAGGTTCTTTAAAGGGATTGGTGTATAAATAACTGAGTATTTCAATCGTTTATCAGAGTCTAAAGTACTTGAAACATCCTGTGCGCCACCACCGTTAATCTTAGTGTCAGAATATCGAACTGAAAAATCAAGTGTAATCCTGTCAGTTGCCTTATTGTTTAATTTAAGACTAATGCTGTTTCGCTTGTAATCAGAATCCTCCATGATTGCTTTATTAGAAAGGTGTGAAAAATTAAATGCATAAGTCATTTTGTCAGATCCACCATTCAAACTAATGCTGTGACTCATTGAGTTTCCTGTCCTTCCAAAAGTCAGGTCCTGCCAATCATTAAATGGGATATTACGATATAGATCCATATCCTGAAAATTTCCATAAAACGAGTTGTAGTTTTTTATTGCATCACCACCTTTAAGTGCTGCCAGTTCATACTGCCAGTTCACATAATCATAAGGGGAAAGCACATCCAAAGTGTTTGAAATTTTTCTTACACCGTAATATGCATTATAACTGAGTCTTACTTTTCCTGATTGTCCTGATTTAGTTGTAATAATTACAACTCCGTTAGCGCCACGTGAACCATAAATAGCAGTAGAAGAGGCATCTTTTAAAACATCTATTGATTCAATATCTGTTGGAGGAATATCGGAAATTGTTGTTACCGGGAATCCATCCACAATATAAAGAGGATCATTACTTTGTGTGATTGAGCCTCCGCCACGTACACGTATTCTCATTTCTGCATCAGGAGAGCCTTCAGTTGTTAATACCTGAACACCGGCCATTTTTCCTGTTATTGCTTCAGCAGCAGAGGCAACAGGGACTGCGGCAATAGCATCACCCCCGACAGATGCCACAGATCCGGTAAGATCCCGTCTTCGTTGAGTCCCATATCCAATAACCACCACTTCATCTAAGCTGGAAACATCTTCTTCCATTACGATATTTACAATGTTCCCTGAAATGGGAACCTCAATATCTTTCATTCCGATGTAGCTAACATGAAGTGAGGTTGCAGAAGCTGGTACTGAAAGTGTGTAATATCCATCAATGTTAGTTGCAGCTCCGGTACTTGTACCTGTAATCATTACGTTTGCCCCGATTATAGGTTCTCCACGCGTATCACTTACTCTGCCGCTAATTGTCCTTTCCTGGGCTATTACGGACAAAGTGGATAAAAGCATACATATCAGTAAGCTGATAGTTAATTCCGCTTTAATTTTTAATCCATTCATATTCATCATGTTTATTTAAGTTAATTATATGTGTTTAAATCAATTGTTATTAGATAAAATCTGTACAACTATTATTCGTAATCTATCTATAATGCAATATTAACACTGTTTATTTGTATTGAAGTAGACTAAATGGTTTTTAAGGGGTGTTGAATTGTTTTAGCTATTTTTAAAAAGACAATATTTATACTAAACTAATATTTAAATAAATTCCTCATTGCAAAGGCGGAGTGTTTTATTTAGTTAATAAAATTTTCTTTGCTGACTAGCATCACAATTATAATAACAATGTAATAAAATATGGTTGAAGAATTGGTTTTATGGGTGTTGTAAATTGGTTTTTAACAGAATGTAAGCACACTTACCTTGAGAAAAAATTATATATTTGTATAAAGCAGTTTATATAACGCCTTAAAGAATTAAAGAGAACTTCGATAAGTATATATGAATAAACACTTGATCCCATATAATGTAACATTATTTATGCTTGTTCTGACAATAAGTTTAGAAACTCTTTCAGCACAACCAAAAGCATATTTTGAACATTACGGAGCAGAAGATGGATTGCCGCAGCATACAATTACCGATATTCTTCAGGGAAGTGATGATTTCATGTGGTTCAGTACCTGGAATGGGCTAAGTAAGTTTGATGGCTATACATTTACAACTTTTCAACTGCCCACTGGAAATGTTATTGAATCAAGAAGCAGTAGGATTGATAATATCTTCGAAGATAAATTCAACAATATATGGACTTTGACGTACGACAATCAGGCTCTCAGGTTTAATATTGAAACTGAATCCTTTTTAGGAACAAATGATATAGAAGAGTTAACCGACATCTTTTTTTCAGCCTCACAAATAATTCCAAAAAGCAGTGGAAAAGTGTGGATATTGTCGGAAAATGATGGTTGTATAGCAGTAATTGACTCTCTTTTCAATTCAATTGTATATAGATCCGAAAAAAACAACCTCACAAATAATTTTGTATATGATGTTTTTGAAGATACTCACGATACATGGATTCTGACTAAGGGAGGTTTAACATGTATTAAAGATGATGGCTCAGACCCTGTTTTTTATTTTCATCCAGAATCTGAAACAGGATTAAAAAGTCAGGCCCCTTTCTTTAGTGTCATGGATTTCAACAACGAGCTCTGGTTTGCCTCTGAAGAAGGAAATGTTTGGATATACAACAAAGAAAGGGAAGTTTTTTATCAACTTCAAACAGAGTTGTCATCAGATGTAAAATCTATAAGAGAAATATCATCCGAGAGAATTCTAATAGTGTCTAAGTATGATGGTTTTATAATTTATAATACCCATGATGGGAGTATGGAAAGATACAATAGAAACACTTTCCCTGAAATGCAGTTTAATGAAATTATAACTGAATATATTGATCGTTCAAAAAATATATGGTTTGAAACTGATTTGCTTGGTGTCTCGAAGTTTAATCCTTATACAGAGGAATATAAACATTATACCCCATATATTGAGAGTAAGGAATCCTCTGTCTTTCCTCCCAACTTCTTCATATTTGAGGATATTGAGAATCGGCTTTGGGTGCACCCAAGAGGGGGTGGTTTTTCAACTTACGACAGAGAGAGCAATCAATTAATCCCTTTCTATAACGAGCCATTTTCATCCAACTGGATATTTTCAAATATGATGCATACTGCATATTCTGACAGGCAGGGAAATCTTTGGATGTGTACTCGTTCGCACGGACTTGAAAAAGTGATTTTCTACGATGACTCCCAATTCCTTTCTATTGTTCTTAACAATACAGTTAACTCTACTATTAACAACGATGTACGACCCATTTTTGAAGATTCGGAAGGCATGATCTGGATAGCAACTAAGGATGGGAAAATTCATATTCTAAATAGTCAGGGTGATATAAAAAATGAATTATCTATTGGCGGTGTTGTTTATTCAATTACAGAAGATTCAAATAATAATATATGGCTGGGGACCAAAGGAGAAGGAGCCTACAAACTGACACGGGGTAAAAAAAGCGAAGAGTTCATCATACAAAATTACAAGCATAATCCTAAAGATATTTATTCACTAAGTAATAATAACGTTTACTCCATTTTTGAAGATAGGAATAGGAATATATGGATTGGAACTTTTGGTGGTGGTATCAACCTAATAATGAATAATGATTTAGATGAAAAATTTATAAATCACAGAAATATTCTCTCAAATTATCCAATTGGCAAGGGAGAGCAAGTGAGAATTATATCAGAAGATAAACAAGGAAATATATCTGTTGGAACAACACTCGGATTTATAATGTTTTGTTCAGACTTTAAATCAGCTGTCGAAATTGATTTTAATGTATATACCGGCAGTAATTCAAATAATAATTCAATAGGTGCCAATGATATAATGGATATTTGTACGACAAGATCGGGACATACTTATATAGGAACTTTTGGGGGTGGAGTCAGTAAAATAACAGATACAGATGATAAGGGTCTGCCGATAGCTTTTGAAACTTTTAACAAAAGTCATGGATTACCATCAGATATCATACTCTCAATCCAAGAAGACCATAACGGAAATTTGTGGATTAGCAGTGAAGGTGGCCTCACAAAGTTTAATGTGCAGAATGAAACCTTTGAAAACTTTAGCGAGATTAAGAGATTGATGAAAAGGAATAATTTCTCTGAAAATTCCAGATGTTGCCTGAATAACGGAAGAATGTTGTTTGGATATTCACAGGGCATTATACTGTTTGACCCTGGCAGTGTAAAAAATAACAGGTTCAACCCCAATCTGGCGTTGGTGGGATTTAGACTTTTTAATCGTGAGGTTCAGATATTACCTTCTGGACCCCTGATGAAGAATTTAAATCTGGTGGAGCAATTAACACTGAAACACAATCAGAATTTCATCACTTTAGAGTTTGCTGCTCTCGATTATACCGATTCTAAAAATATTCTATATGCATATAAACTTGAAGGTTTCGATAAGGAATGGAACTATTCCGGAAATCAACGTATAGCAAATTATACTAACCTTTCTAAAGGGAAGTACTTGTTTAGAGTAAAATCTACGAATAGTGATGGGGTGTGGGCAGATAATGAGCGTACACTGCTAATAGAGATTCTGCCTCCTTACTGGGCAACATGGTGGGCATATCTAATTTATGCTATGTTGTTTATTCTTGCTGCCTTTGTTGCTTATAAAATACTTTACACATTCTACAGGATGCGAAATAAGATTATTCTTGAAAAACAGGAATCGGAATTAAAGACTCGCTTTTTCACAAACATTTCACATGAAATTCGTACTCCGCTTACTATGATTGTCTCACCGATAGAAAATTTGCTCCATAGCAAAGAGGCTTCTGAGTCTGTTAAAAATCAACTCAAGCTTGTGTCAAAGAATACCAACAGACTCCTTAATATGGTAAATCAAATACTTGATTTCCAAAAGATAGAACAGTCGGCGCTAACAGTAAATAAAGTTGAAATTGCCCCTTTTGTAGAGAATATCTTTTCCAATTATGTCAAAGTTGCAGAATTAAAAGAGATTGATTACAGCTTTGATAACAGAGTAGGAAATCAAACTCTCTGGTTAGATGTTGATGCAATTGAGAAGGTAATTGTAAATCTACTTTCCAATGCATTTAAATTTACTTCAAGAGGAGATTCGATAAGTTTGTCCCTGTATAATGTCAATGAATCAATTGCTTTACAGGTTAAGGATAGTGGATTAGGTATATCAAAAGACAAACAGAGCAGGCTATTCAAAAGATTTGAATCCTTTAATGAGGATAAAAGCAAACCAAGTACCGGTATAGGACTCTCAATAGTGAAAGAGATGGCAGATAAGCATAAAGCAGAAATTGAGGTTGAGAGTGAAGAAAATAAAGGGAGCACATTCAGAGTGATATTTAAAAAAGGAACCCGCCATTTTGATTCAGATGTTATATTTAACGATACAGTCACAACAACAACATTAAGTGAAACAGATTATGATGTTTATAGGCTTAGTGATCAGCAAAATACGCTTCCTGAAAAATTAAACACTCTTCCCTCTGTTCTTATAGTTGAGGATGATGAGGACCTCAGATTGTTTATAAGGTCAATACTCGAGAATGACTACGAAGTATATGAAGCTGCCGATGGTAAAGAGGGTTACGAAAAGGCGGTAGAGCTTATCCCTGATTTTATTGTGAGTGATATTATGATGCCGGAAGCTGATGGTATGGAGCTGTTGGGCAATATAAGAAAAAATATCAGAACAAGTCATATTTTATTTTTGCTTTTAACGGCTAAAACCACTCTTGACAGCAAATTAGAGGGATTTCAGCATGGTGCAGATGAATATATTACAAAGCCATTCAGCGTCTCGTTTTTCAAGGCAAGGGTCCAAAACTTGTTGAATCGAAGAAGTGAACTCCAGCATTATTATAGAAACAGAGTTAATATTTCTTCAGGCAGTAAATTAATTGGGGCAGGAGAAGATCAGGAAATAGCAACCAACTCAAAAGATCTTGAATTTTTACATTCTGTCAATAGTTTTATAGAAGAGCATTTAGGAAACAAGGATTTTGTAATTGAAGATATTGCTAACGAAGTGGGGATGAGTCGTTCTGTATTCTTTAAAAAGTTGAAAGGATTAACAGGGCTTTCCCCGATTGAATATGTACGCGACATATCATTGCAGCATGCAGCTGAAATAATTGAAAAAGGTGATTTTACTGTTAAAGAAGTTGCCTTTATGGTGGGAATTAATGATTCAAAATATTTCAGCAGATGCTTTAAGAAGAAATATAAAATGACTCCAAGTGAGTACAAAAAAGAAATTAAAAAGTCTATTGTTGAACTATGAAATATTCATTTTAAATATAATATTCTATGAAAAGTTTTATCCATGATGACTTCCTGCTACAGTCAGATGCAGCAAAAAAACTGTATCACGAACATTCAGAAAAACAGCCTATTATCGATTATCATTGTCATTTAAATCCGGAGTATATCGCGAAAGATCATTCCTTTGATAATCTTGGTCAGATATGGCTTGAGGGAGACCATTATAAATGGAGGGCAATGCGTACTAATGGTATTGAAGAAAAATACTGCACAGGCAAAGATACTTCCGACTGGGAAAAATATGTAAAGTGGACTGAAACAGTACCTTATACTATGAGAAATCCACTGTACCATTGGACTCACCTAGAGCTTAAAAGAGCTTTTGGGGTAGATAAACTTCTGAATACTGAATCTGCTAAAGAGATTTATGATATTTGTACCGAGAAGTTACGTACACCCGAGTACTCTGCTCGAGGATTAATGAAAAAATTCGATGTTAAAGTGGTGTGTACTACAGACGATCCGGTGGATAGTCTTGAACATCATATTTCATTAAAAAATGAGGGATTCGAGATAAAAGTACTCCCAACATGGCGTCCTGATAAAGCTATGGCGGTGGAGAATCCAAAAGAATACCGCACTTATCTGGAGAAACTTTCAGATGTGTCGGGTGTAACTATAAGTAAATTCAGTGACTTAATCAATGCACTTCGTAATCGTCACGATTTCTTTGCAAGTGTGGGATGTAAGCTATCTGATCACGGAATAGAAGAGTTTTATGCAGAACCATATACTCAAACTGAGATTGAGCAAATCTTTAATAAAGTATATGGCGGTAGTGAACTAACAAAAGAAGAAATCCTGAAATTTAAATCAGCTATGCTCCATGAAGGTGCTATTATGGATTGGGAAAAGGGCTGGACTCAGCAGTTTCATTATGGTGCCATTCGTAACAACAATACTCGTCTGTTCAAACAGTTGGGTCCTGATACAGGGTTTGATTCTATTGGAGATTTTACAATCGCTAAAGCTATGAGTCGCTTCTTAGACCAGCTGGACAAGGATAACAAATTAGCCAAAACTATCATATATAACCTCAACCCGAGGGATAATGATTTAATTGCTACTATGATAGGTAATTTTCAGGATGGATCAGTTGCCGGTAAAATACAGTTTGGCTCAGGATGGTGGTTCCTGGACCAGAAAACAGGAATGGAGGCACAGATGAATTCACTCTCTAACCTTGGTTTATTGAGTCGTTTTGTAGGAATGCTTACAGACTCACGCAGTTTTCTATCCTATCCCCGACATGAATATTTCCGCCGAATAATGTGTAATCTAATTGGTAATGATGTGGAAAAAGGGCTACTGCCTGCTTCTGAAATGGATTTCCTTGGAAAAATGGTAGAAAGCATATCATACAATAATGCAAAGAATTTTTTTAATTTTTAAAAACAGATATAATGAAATTAGGTAAATATAGTATTGGAGTGGGCGATCGATTCACTCATCAGGGAAGAGCTCAGCTAAGGGCTATTATGAAAGCAAACGAGACAGGTTTGGAAATTAATCCTGTATGGAATAAATCAAACAGGGAGCATATATATGTTGGTACTGTTCCTGCGGATACTCGCAAAGAGGCAGATGAGGCTGTGAAAGCTCTTAATTATACCGGCCCTTATTTCGTTGATGCTGATCATATCAATCTGTCCAGTGTATCAAAATATGTTGATTCATCGGATTTCTTTACTCTTGATGTAGCTTCATTTATTGGTAAAGAGAGCAGCAAAGAGGATGTGGATGCTTTTGTAGCTTCATGTGAAAAATATGTTGGAGAACTGCAAATCCCAGGTATAGAAAAACCACTGCATATAATTAAAGAGCTGCTAAACAAGATTGCCGGTAAATTTTTGGCAGCAACACAGCATGCATCAGATATCTATGAATATCTGAAAAAAGAAAAAGGAGAAGGTAATTTTATTACTGAGGTTTCTATGGATGAGGTTGAATCACCTCAGACACCTGTTGAGATGCTTTTCATATTAAAAATGTTAGCCGACAAGGGTGTACCAGTACAGACTATTGCTCCCAAGTTTACCGGTAGATTTAATAAAGGGGTTGATTATGTAGGTGATCTTGATCAGTTTGCCAAAGAGTTTGAAGAGGACGTTTTGGTACTTGATTTTGCTGTTAAGGAATTTGGTTTGCCTGAAGAACTTAAACTGAGTGTTCACTCAGGAAGTGATAAGTTCTCAATTTATCCGATTATGGCTGAGGTTATTGCAAAATATGACAAAGGGTTGCACCTGAAAACTGCTGGTACAACATGGCTTGAGGAGGTGATAGGATTGGCTGTTGCCGGTGGTGAAGGACTTGAGCTGGCTAAGAAAATTTACGAGAATTCATACAACCGACAGGAAGAGCTTTGTGCTCCTTATGCTGATGTAATTGATATAGATGGATCAAAGCTACCTTCTGTTGAAGAGGTAAATAGCTGGAGTAGCGATAAATATGCCGACACTCTTCGTCATATTCCTGAACATCCGGATTACAACTCCAATTTCCGCCAATTGATTCATGTTGCTTATAAAGTGGCTGCAGAAATGGGCAATGAATATACCGATATGCTGGTTAAATTCGATAATGTTGTAGGTTCATGTGTTGAAGAAAATATCTACGACAGACATTTAAAAAGGTTATTCAGCATTTAGATTTTTCAATATCTATAAATATAAAAGGAGATGATTTTGTTTTATTTAAATCATCTCCTTTTTTTCAATTCATTTCCTTATACTTGATTTACAAATCTTATATTTAATTTAGTCAGTAGTAGTATAAATTCAGTATACCTCAATAAAAGCTGTTTCCAAGCCTTCAGCCGAAGCTGTAACAATATTTCTCTCTCCTTTTTTCATCAGTTTTATGAGAGCCCTGCCATTGTATGCCTGAACTTTTTTAGATGCATCTGATGTTCCCATGTTTTCAACCAGATAACCATCGCCCAATGATTTGAAACGGATAACTTTTGAAGATGTTAAACATCTTACGCCATTGTTGTCAGTAAACTCAGCTTCTATCCAGGCATAATCATTTGTCTCTTCTACAACTTTTAGATTAATTTTTGCTTCTTCTCCAAACTTACGGGTTTCATAGTAAAAAGAGATCTCATCTGTTACGGTCTCTTTGCTATTTTTTGCTATAACTTTAACACTATTCTCTCCATTTCTGAATGCGGTTTCCCATCTAAGACCGGCAGCAGGGAAGTTCTGACTGTCTCTAACCTTTTTACCAAGACTTACTCCATTCAGAAAAAGCTCAGCTTCACTGCAATTAGAATATACTTTTAAAGTTTTAATCTCTCCTTCTTCGCCCCACCGAATAGACCAGTTGTGACCATAGATTCGTGCCATCGGTTTTTCTGTCCAGTATGACTGAAATACATAGTATGCCTCTTTCTTTGTGAAATCACGTTCAACTACACCTTTCTGGTTCATATATGGCACAGGGTTTATCGGGCGTACAGGTGTTGAAAAATCCTTAAAAGGCCAATAAGCAGCACCGGTAAGCCATGGCATTGTTTCCTGTTCCTTCAAGTGCCAGTCGATAAGATCTGTAATGTAAGATTCACTCCAGTCACCATCTCGTGAGGCTCGTGCAGTACCTCCGTAAAGTGAAGCATCACCTGCTCTTTCATCTGCTTTAGCTTCGCTTCCTTCAATTTTATCTAGGTTTACATAAGGATCTTCGGCATACCTGCCGGCATGGTTGTCACCACCCCATTCAACATGCAGAAAATGGTCAACTTGCTGCATCTCATGGTAAGAAACATTTTTATAATCAGTGTATATGCCTCTGTACCAGCCTGCCCATATTGAAGGTGAATAAACGTCAACTATATCTTTGCAGAAGTCGCACCTTCTTATTGCTGTAAGTCGGGTATCATCAAGCTCGTGAGAAAGATTATGCAACTCGGTCATATACTCACGGATCTTATCTTTATCGAACTCCGGGAAATCACCTGGCCAGTCATTCTCATTACCCAGTCCCCATAATATTACAGAAGGATGATTGCGATGTTGTGAAATCATATTAGTAAGCATTCTTTTGCCTTGCTCCTTATAAATTTCTCCTCCAAGACCTCCACGACACCAGGGGATTTCTTCCCATACGAGAATACCTAAACGGTCGCATTGCTCCAATACAATACGAGATTGTTGATAATGACCAAGCCTGATGAAATTAACTCCCATCTCTTTCATCATCTCCATCTCTTTGATAATCATTTTTTCAGTCATTGCCGGACCCACTCCAGCATGATCTTCGTGCCTATGTGTGCCCCTTAGCAGGAGGCGCTCACCGTTAAGATAGAAAGGGCCTTTATTCTTGAATTCAAAATTGCGAAATCCAAACTTTTCTACGCTAACCATAGAATCGGCATGAGTTTTAAGAGTAACTTTTGCTGAATATAGGCTAGGGTGTTGAGGCGACCAAAGTTCAGGTTTATTTATGGAAATATTCAGAAGTTCCTGTTCATTAAAACTATCTATTGTTATATTTTGATCTTTAATTACATCACCGGCAGGATTAAGAATCTGTATATTTACCAAAGCTTCCTTGCCATTATAATCACTTCTGGAGTCGTGATTTTTGAAGTCTGCTACGATAGATAATTCACCTTTTCTTCCTTTTTCATCTACCGAAGCATAAGTTTGCAGAGATTTAATTGCTACTGCTGGTGTATAAACAAGATTCACGTACCTATACAGACCTCCGTAAAGATTGAAATCTGAAAGATCGGAAGGAATCATCTCGGTATCTCGTGAGTTGTCAACTCTTATTTCAACGGGTACACTGCCTTTATATGACTCAGCTTCTTCTGTTTTGAGGAAACTGTTGACTGCATCAGTTATATCAACTTCCCATTCATCGTACCCACCTACATGAGAACCCACTTTTGTGAGATAAACATATACTTCAGCTTTTTGGCCAACACCTTCGAAATGCAGAATAGTGCGACCATTCTCATAAGGATTGTCAATCTTAAGTTTCGTTCTGTACCATGTTGGACCCTGATAATAATTAACATCGGGATCAACTGCGTCGAAAGCATTATATGAATGCGGAACAGTTACTTGTGTCCAGATTGGCACAATCTCCTCACCTTTTTTATTATAGTCACGAACAGCTTCCCACGGTCCCGAGAGATCACTTTTCAGAAAATCCCATCCATCTGTTAGTCTGGTTGAGTTTTCGTAATTAATTTGTCCCTTCAAAGGGAAAAGTGTAAGAAGCATAAAAGCTAGAGTGGCATATAATATTATTGTATATCGCATAGAAAAGTGATTAATTAAATATTGAGATATTGTTTTCCAGTTTATCCTTCCTTATTAATGCTTCAAGGAAATAGTAATCAGCATATACCAGAGGTACATCAATTTCTGAATTACCTGCCTTAGAGCCTGTGCTGTGCATCAAAAGGAAACCTCCGTTTGTACCGGGAGCAGCCCTGTAGCCGGTTGTAAGATTGTCTAATATTGTGTCGGCATAATTCCTGAATAGTTCAGCATTTTCGGTATTTTCTACATAACTGCTTAACTCATAAAGTGCAGAGGCTGCTATTGATGCAGCAGAGGCATCCCTTGGTTCATTCGGTATTTCAGGAGCATTATAATCCCAATAGGGCACAAGATCTTCAGGGAGATTAGGGTGTGTGAAAATATATTCCGCAACATTAACTGCCTGATCCAGATATGCTTTATTGCCGGTTTCCCTAAACATCATTGTATAACCATAAAGAGCCCATGCTTCACCTCTCGACCATGTGGACTCATGCGCATAACCCTGATGTGTATGCCTATTAAGTACTTCGCCGGTAATTGTGTCATAATCTACTACATGATAGGTGCCAAAATCAGGGCGAAAATGATTCTCCATTGTCTTGTCAGCATGACTCACAGCAATATTGTAAAATGTTGAGTCGCCACTTTCCTTAAATGCCCAGAATAGCAATTCCAAATTCATCATATTGTCTATAATAACAGGGCATTGCCATTTATCTCTGTTATGGTCCCACGATCTTATAATTCCGGCTTCCGGCTTATATCTCGATGCCAATGAATATGCTGCATCAAGGACAACTTGCTTGTATGACTCGTTATCAGTTAGTCTGAGTCCATTTCCAAAACTATTGTAAATTAAAAATCCAAGATCATGAGTGCCTTTATAATTCCTCAAACCTTCCAGATTTTCAGTAAACTCCTCAGCTCTTTCTCTCCATTTATTGTCTTTAGTGTATTCATACATAAACCAGAGCTCGCCTGGGAAAAAACCACTGGTCCAGTCTCTCGCTCTAACCATTTTCAGATTACCCTCATCATCTATGGTTCTGGGGCTTACTAAAGGATTTTTTGCTTTTGTATCATCATCTCTGTTATCATTTTGAATAACCGAATCAACCAGTTGCAGTGCATATTCGATCTGTTGATCTGCAAACCGGAAGTTTTCTTTAACCATATCTGACTTGCAGGATTGGGCTAATATTATTATTGCAGTAATTAAAATTGTATAAACTGTTTTTTTCATATTTTAGATATTTTGAGTGTTCTTATGTGTACGTGCACAAAAGTACTCTTATTAAGAGTGAGCACCAAAGATGTTTAATGTAAAAATATTTAAATATTCAAGCTGAATATAAGATATTTTTTATTTTCATAAATAAGATACTCTTCAGTCTTATATAATACCTGTTTTGTTCTTACCAAGTCCCTATCTGCTTCTGATTTAACCGAAGATGATAAGGAGTTGGTATGGGTTTTGTAAGGAGTTGATAAGGACAAAATCAGGACGATACACATACTAAATGATTTCAAGGTATTAACTGGTGAATGCCAATATCAGGAATAGAACTATTATTTATCGGATTATTATAAAAATCATATAAAGGGAAAAGAATATTTTGCGATCTTATGCCGTTTCCTTTAGCTGGAGAAGTTGATTTTATCCTATACCCCTCAGTGCCATTTCCGGGATTACAAAATTTAGGATCATCGAAGATATTACCTTCTCCTTTGTGCCATGAAACAGTATTATTTCCATAATAAAGGTTATTGGTAAAACTGTTGTTGGTACTGTTGGTTAATTCGTAGCTATGACCGGTACTTTCAAAATAAAAAATATTATTGAAATAACTTGTTCTGTCGGGGTAGCCATTCCAGCTTCTGTGATATACCATATTTACATCACTTTGTTCTTTTGAGAGATAGAACACATTGTTATGTACAAAAGTATTTGTTGCGTTACCTCCTACTTTAAAAGCAAAAGCAATTTCACCATCCCTTTTTACCAGTCCATCTCTTTCAAATATATTATAACGGACTATTGTCCTATCGTTGAAATTTGACCCATCTGTTTTTTTAGGTCCACCGGTTACCAACATGCCAAAATCATTATCATGCAGGTAATTATATTGAATTATAGTGTTTTTGCTTTTGTAATCGCTATCCAACCCTCCTGCATCTGCATCATTTTTGTTTTTCTTTGTAAATCTTGCTTCATTATACTGCCATAAAGCTCCATCAGTATTAAAGTTAAATGCTGCGTTTCCTGAGGCTTTAATCCCATTCTGATGAAAAAGATTTCTCTCTATTAAAGGATTCAAAGCCACTCTCACAATCAACGCATTTGCTCCTGACCTTTCGAATAAGTTATTTCTAATAACCAGATTCTCTGAAGGAGTCCAATCTCCCAAGCTGGTAAATGTACGATTACTCCATGAGCTTACGTTAGAAACCCCTGTACGATCTACATCATGAATATAACAATTCTCAATCCTAAGGTCATTAAACCATGTTGGGATGCTGTTACCTGTTATTTCAATAAAAATTCCCCCATTGTGCTTTGTAGACTCTTTACTTTGATCTATGGCTCCATTTACTCCGTGGACTTCAAGGTTTATGAGATGGATGTGACTAACTTCTCCCATATCTTTTGCACTTATCTTAATGCCGAACTTAGTGTTATTTCCTGAAACATGCTGGTCAGGGTTAATTGCGTCAGCCCAATCGGTGACATTTCTTCTTTCCCATTCTTTCAGACTTATTCCACCCTCTTCTGAACTGTTGTAGTTTGTAATTTCCAGATCTCTCAACAATAGATATTCCATATTATTCAGGTGAATAGCTGCATTGGTTCCGTCTCCGTGAATAGCAGGTCGGGTGCCATCACCATATTTACCAATTTCAAAAACCTTGCCCTCTGTACCTGATCCTTTTGGTATAAGACTTCCATACCAGCTATCACCTGCTTTGAAAAGCAGCTTAGCACCCGGTCCGAATGTCTGTTTATTAATGTGTTCCAAAGACTTCCAAGCTTTGTCAGGTGATGTCCCAAGATTTAGGTCATTGCCATTTTTCGCATCTACAAAGTAAGTGGAGGAAAGTACTTCAACTTTTTTATCATTAACAGTGTCTTGAAATGGTTCAATGATTGAAGGTGAACTACAAGAAAGTATAATGGTCGTAAAAATTAACAAATTGATCATATTGAAAATGTTTTTCTTATAAGGATTCATCCTTTTTGTTTATTAAATGATTTCCATCTTAATTATTATATAAAATTACAATAGGGGTTAAAATTGTTTTTTAACCCCCATTGTTTGCCAACTAATATTATTAAAAATTAGTATAGTTCATACCCTTATTATTCACTGTAACCCGGATTTTGAGGGAAATTTTCAGCACCCATAGCATCAATCTGAGATTGAGGAATAGGCCAGTTTACATGATATGATCTCACATTAAATCTTACAAAAATATCAGTATCAGATCCGTTCATATCATAGTAATATTCGGGATTGGGACCAAAAGCAGGATCTCTGCCATCTGATATTCCGTAAGTGTTTTCGTCATAGTCTGCTAAAGATGAAGCGGGGTATTTAGTGAAATCGCCGGCATAATTTCTCATTTGATTGTACCATATACCATTTCTTTTCAAAAATTCCCATCTGCGACCTTCAAAAGCAAGTTCGCGTGCATGTTCATCTCTAATCATATCAAAGGTAATCTCTTTTGTTTCAGGTGAATGTCCTGCCCGCTCCCATGTCTTATTGTAATAATATCTTGCTTTCACTTGATTCCCAAGGTGCATATATGCTTCGGCACCCAAGAGGTAAGATTCAGCTAGACGGAAAACCATAATATCCTTGAAGCTTACGTGATCATTATTTGCATCGAGAGGTTTAGTCCAGATGTCAACATTTTTCAGACTTGAAGGCAGAATCCTTCTTCTATCTAATGCTTTGCCTTTAGCCTCCTTAACATCGCGTCCATAGATGGTGTCTCCAACTTTTACAGTGTAAGGTAGACCCGTTTCGTTCGTTGTACTTCTTATTGTTACACCATTAACTACCTTGTCTTTTGCAGGAGGAATAGTTATTAGTTCATTAGGATTCTGATAAGTATAGTGAGTTTTGTAGTAAGCAGTAATTCTTAAGTCATCCTCAGGATAAAGCGACATCAGGTAACTATTAGGAAAAGCACGACCATCATTTCTTCCCAGATTTTCCTCATTATATTGAGTAGGGACACCATTGATTACCTTCCATGTCATATTCTCAGATGCAATCTGACTTACCATCTGCGAGCTGTATCTGTGGCCTTCACCACCACCCCTTTCCTGAGAGAAGGTGAGTTTCCATAGTGTTTCACTAGTACTCAGGTTAGATTTATTAAAGATGTTTACAGGATTAGGTACAAGTGAGAGACCATTTGGCTCGCTGTCAATTGCATCTATTTGATTTGCAACTTCCTGCCAGTCTTTAGTCCACGCTGCTACCAATGCTTTCAAATGACGTGCAGTAGCTTTGGATATTCTTCCGTCTGCCGGAGCTACATTAGGTAGAACTTCAATTGCCCTGTCTAAATCGCTGTACATGAGCTGAAATATTGCAGTACTGTCAGCCGGAGCATAGTTGATGTCATCAAGATTATCTTTGGTTACAGGTTCAGTAGTCAGGTATAGTCTTGAGAATTTTGACCATAAACCATAATAATTATATGCCCTGAAAAAACTTGCTTCACCAACTGTTTGGGCTGTTTCTTCACCAAGTTGTTCTCCATAGTATATGATCTCATTGGCGCGACCTATTTCATAATACCTTCTGTTCCAGTATGGTCCGTAGATTACATTAGCCGGTTCTGAAGATGGACCGGGAGAGGTGTAGCGACTTAAATGTGAATCACTTCCTGTAATAAAAACAATTAAGTCTGTTACCCTGTCATTATACACGAAATGAGGGAAATATGCATTTACGCTTGATACAAAATCTCTCTCATAAGCGTAAAGCGCCAAAACCATTTTTTCCAGCCCTTCAGGGGTTTCAAACAGAGTGCTTGAGGTGAAGTCAGTTTCAGATTTCTCCTCAAGGAAGGTATCCGAGCAACCAACAATTTGCAATGTAATAAACAGTGCGGCAATTATATATAATAAATTTTTCATACAGTTAATTATTAAAATGTTAGGTTAATTCCAAATGTGAATAATTGTGGTTCAGGATATGCATCAGCATTTGATTCAGGGCTATATGATTTGAAATCTGTTATAGTAAAAAGATTTGTACCGGTTGCATACATTCTGAAACGCTCAATTCCGATATTACGAGTAAGTTTCTGTGGGAATGTATATCCCATAGTAAGTGAACGTAATCTGAAATAAGATGCATCTTGCATACCTAACACCGGGAACCATGGCACTGAACCTGTATACAGTGGCTTAGGAGCCTCATTTGAACGGTTGCTTGGCATATTTTCTGTTGTCGGTGTCCAGTAGTTGACTTTCATTCCGTTTAATCTGCCATTAAGAGTTCCACCCTGATTAAAATTACCCAGGTATGGATTATACCTCTGAACTCCCTGAACAGTGTAAAATTCTGCTGTTAAATCTATACCCTTATAATATAAATCTAAATTGAAAGATGCATACCAATCAGGATCGAGGTTGAAAATTTTTCTGTCATCCTCAGTTATTTTACCATCATTATTATAGTCTGCTAGTTTTATATAACCTGCTGTTGGAGTAGCATCTCCCGGGAGAAAATGTTTTTGTTGTTCCTCTTCGGATAGTTTGTGTAGTTCTTCAATTTCATCCTCTTGCCATATTCCGCCAAAAACATATTGATACCTTACATTAATTGGTTCACCAATAAACCAGTTGTTTTCAATATCATTAATCGGCTTGCCATTCTGATCAACCCTACCATCAATTTCGACTATTTCGTTCTTTTGAGTAGAGAAGTTAGCACCGATATTTAATGAAAAGTCTTTCTTGTCAATAATTTTAGTATTCAGAACAAACTCAAATCCCGAACTTTTGGTTTTTCCAAGGTTATCCCACATAGAACTGTATCCTGTAAGTGAAGGAATTGAGCGCTGAATAAGGAGATTGTCGGTTTTGGTGTTATAGAACTCAATTGTTGAACTAATTCTTCCATTGAGGAATATAAAATCTAGTCCGGTGTTGAAAGAGCCGGTAGTTTCCCATTTTAGTCCAAGATTTTGAAGTTGGCTTGATGGCAAGTAGCCAATAGCGAGTTTTCCGTCGAAAAGATATTCATAACTGTTAGAAAGACCTAATGTACGATATGCAGGAATAGCCCAGTTACCTACAACACCGTAACTAACTCTGAGTTTCAGCATATCTAACCAATCTTTTGTCGACTCCATAAATGATTCTTCGTTTATTCTCCATGCAAGTGCTGCAGACGGAAATGTAGCCCATTTGTTTTCTCTTCCGAAAACAGATGCACCATCTCGTCTTACAGAACCGGTAAAGAGATATCTGTCCAGTAATGAATATTGTACACGTGCAGCATAAGAAGTAGCCCTTTCACGTGTTATTGAACGATTAACATCCTCAATTTCGGAGTCGCCGATTACATCCCATTTAAATAGATCAGTAGTTGAATTTATAAAATCTGCACGTGTAGATTTTGTAAGATCTTCATCAGCACTTTGAATTAAACTTACCGTCATTCTATGATCATCACTGCTAAACGGTACAGAATAGTTTAATACGTGATCCAGTAGCCAACTAGACCTGTTCCAGTGATTGATATATCCTTCGCCAGTAGATCCTGGATATAATTTGTTTCTGTATCTGTATGAGTTTCTGTTATTAGATCTTAAGTTGGCACTAAACCTATAGCTCAGATCTTTCGTTAAAGAGACATTTGCAAATATTGCTGCTGTCACGAATTCATCATCCTGTTGCTGATCTGCATTTTCCATTTCCCATAGTGGGTTGTTCTCTCCTGTATTTGACTCTTTCCTAAGAGATCCATCTTCATTAAATGGTTGAGAGAAAGGTGTCATTGTTGAGATATCGTTGAAGTTTCCATCAGTAATCAGTCTTTTTGATTTTGCGTAAGATAAGTTTGCACCTGCATCCAGCCAATCGGTGATTTCCATATCGGTATTTAATCTGAAAGATCCTCTTTGATAACCTGATTTACCAATGACGCCATTCTGATCGAGATATCCGAAACCTGCAGAATATTTGATTTTTTCTGAACCGCCACGAACACTCAAGTCGTGTTTATGTTGTAAAGCATTGCTGAAGACCAGATCAGCCCAATTAACATAATTCTTTTTTTGATAAGTCTCATTCATAATAGGGTCGTCCAGAACAACTTCAGGAATCATATTACCGGGAGTGCCAATTCCTGCAGTGCCCTCGTTGTATTTTGCCCAGAATCTGAGTTCTAGCCATTCATCAGGACTATACATATCAAAATTACGCTGAAACTGCTGAGTACCTATATAAGAGTTCAGGTCAACAGTTACTTTACCTGCTTTACCTCTTTTTGTGGTTACTAATATTACACCATTAGAGGCTCTTGATCCATATATAGCCTGTGATGAAGCGTCTTTCAATATCTCAATTGATTCGATATCAGAAGAGTTAAGATCATTTATATGTGGGACGTTCATGCCGTCGACTATATAAAGCGGACTCTGTCCACTCGATAAAGAACGATTGCCACGGATAAGAATATTTGATGTTTCACCTGGAGCACCACCGGGAGAGGTAACCTGTACTCCGGCTGCCTGCCCGCGTAACATCTCGTTTACGTTAGTAGCCGGGAATCTGTTTATTTCCTCAGAATCAACTGATACCACAGAGCCGGTTAAATCACTTTTTCTGGTTACACCATACCCAATTGCCACGACTTCTTCAAGACCAATTGTGTCATCTTCTAAAGTCACTTGTATATTATTTAAAGAAGAGATTTTAACTGTTTGTGTTTTCATACCAATAAATGAAAATTGTAGCGAGCTTGTACCTGCCGGCACATTTAAGCTGAAGTTTCCATCTATGTCGGTAACTGTACCTTGTGAAGAGCCTGGAATCACAACTGATACTCCCGGGAGTCCTTCACCGTCGTAAGATGAAACTACTCGACCTGTAATGGTTCTCTCGTTTTGTTGCACTTCAAACTCTTTCACGGTACTGCCGTAAAGAGTGGAGATTGTAAATGTGTGCAATACTACTATTAATATTGCACAAAGAACTTTTTTTAAGACATTCATAGATTACTTGTTTTAGGAGTTTTTTTCATTTTAACATTCTATATAATTTAATTAAAATATTCTTTTGAGTTGAATTGAATTTAATATTGCGTTGTTTTTGACTGCATTAAACTGGATTGAAATACCTTTTATGTCTTTGACTGCGACAGGTGTTTTTATTGAAACTGCTTTTGATATACCAAATTGTTCGGCTATATTTAGGTTGTTCAGAATAATTTCATCATTGACAATGACATCAAATACCCTTTCATAATTTGAAATTTCACTGTTTTCAGATTCATCACCTAAGTTGTATGCAAGTTTTTCTGAAGCAACTCCTTCTAATTCGGCAAAATTCAAGGTTAATTCATATTTACCGACAGGAACATCAAATTTGTACTCTTCTATTCCAACCCTTTGGGTCTGGAATACCGGGTCATTGTCTGTTAAAGTAATATCTAAGTCAGTGCCATAAGGAGTTCTGCCACTGTTTGGAAGCTTATAGGGTTCTCCGCTGATATAGCCAAAACTACCCTTTCGGTAAGGTTGATCGGGCATCCAGACTACTTTTGTTTCCGGATCCATATAAAATCTATTAGTTCCTGTCAGCAAATTCAAGGTTTTAAACTCTTTGCTGTTATCACCATAAATGTATGGATGCAAAATAAATCTTATGTTGCTTCTGTCAGCAGCATTTCCACTTAAGGCCACTAGTGTGTTTTCACCATCTTTAAATGGAACAGTCCATTTTGTAAGACCATCTACTACATTTTGAATACCCAGGCTTTCACCATTGTGTATTAATTCAACAGTTGATTTGTTACTTGTTACAAATAGTGGTTGTTTACAATACTTTTCACCTTCATCTGCTACTCCTTCTCTTTTTTTCCACTGCATGTTCAGAATTTTCACCATTGGTTTCTTCGATAACTGTGTCTGATAAAAAAGATACTGATCCTTCATAGTACGATCCCAGGTAAGAATTCCTTTATTATTAATATGTGGCATAGTTTCATTTCTCAATTCCGAGTTAAAATCTGCCAGATTCCATATCATACCACCTGCAACAAATGGTCTCTCCATAATTGATTTAAAGTAATACTGATGAAAAAGGGTAGAGTATTCTGTGCTTTTATCAAACCTGATTGGTTCGTTGCTTCTTATTCTAGGATCACTATCAGCTCCAAATTCAGTTATTGCCATTACTTTATCAGGGTAATCCTGATGAAATCTGTCAAGAAAAGTAGAGAATCCTTCAAAAGTGTTACTGTACCATCCATTGTAGATATTCCAGCCCACAATCATAGGTAGATCGACAAGTCCGGCCTTACGATACTTGTTATATGCCCCATGTCCAACATGCATTGTGTATCTTGTGGAGTCCTCACGACGAATAGTGTTTTCCAACATTTCTGCTAGTTTATATACATTATTATGATACTGTTTGTTCCTTTCAATATCATCAGTGAACTTGTCTCTTAAAAGTATTTCATTCATGTAACACCATATAATCAGAGAAGGGTGATTGCAGTTTTGGCGAAGCATTTCCATCAACATTGTCATGCTGTTTTCGGTAAACTCCTCTGACTCTGTAATTGAGTTTATTAAAGGAATCTCTACGGATGCAAGAATTCCTAAACGGTCACAAGCTTCGAGAACTGAAGGGTCCTGCGGATAATGAGCTATTCTTAAGAAATTACCTCCCATTTCTTTGAGAAGTTCCAAATCCCTAATTGCGTAATCATTTCTTAAAGCATTTGCTCTGAACTTATAATCCTGATGTCTGCTTGTACCAATAAGTTTGTAGTGCTTGTCATTTAGGTAGAACCCTTTTTCCGGATCAAAATGAAACCATCTGAATCCGATACTATTGAATTGTTCATCCAGAATATTACCATTGCTGTCTATTATCTGAGTGACAGCTTTATAAAGGTACGGATCTTTAGGTGACCAAAGGTTTGGTTTATCTATTTCATCCAAAGTCTGCTCCACTACAATGTCACTGTTTTTTGTGGTTTTAAATGGAGTCTTTTTGCGTGATACTATATTACCTTCGGAGTCATATAAAGTGGTGCGTAAACTAAATCTATTGCTCTTTTTGTCTACATTACTTATTATAGCTTTCAGATGAACATTAGCACTTGATTCAGATACTTTTGGAGTCGATATATATATACCATCTGAAGAATAGTCACTTACAGAAAAATGGATACTGTTTTTTGCAACAAGATATACATCTCTGTATATACCACCAAAAAAAGTGAAATCAGCTGTCAAAGGAGGTACGTCATCATTATGACGATTATCTACTTTAACTATTATTTCATTTGGATTTTCTGTACCGAACCTGATAGTATCCAACAGTGGAACATAAAAAGCAGTGTAACCTCCAATATGCTTTCCTGAAAGTTTACCATTTACGTAGACTTCAGAAATCTGATTAGCTCCTTCAAATAGCAAATACAGTACTTTATCTTTTAATCTATCATCGATAACCAATGTTTTTTTATACATGCATATACCGCGATGATATCCGTGCTCATCATCCATTACATCTAAATCATTCCATGAGTGAGGTAGATTTATGTTTACCCACTCTTCATTATTTTTTGAAAATGACCAGTTGCTGTTAATTGAGATCTTTTCCCCACCCAAAACAATTGAGCAGAGAGCGATAAGTATTATTGATGTATATGTTCTTCTTTTCATTTTAACATTTTTGTGCTTGATTTTTTTAGTGGAATTAGCCTTTCGTGTTGTGTTCGTGCACATATTGTGTTTTGCACTTTATTTTGTTTTATCAGATGTATGTAAAAAATAGCATTAGTAACTTAATAAAAATTTGAAATATTGTAATTAGATGCAATAAAATTAATAAAATGTATTCTTGAAGCTTTATAATTAATTATATATCAATTTGAATACAAATATAATTATTAATTAGGAGCCAGTTGTTTGTTGTATTTTTTAATAAATCAACTGTGTTCGTGCACAAATATATGGCTATTGGGAGAAAAGGTCAAAAATAATTAACGTAAAAAACGTTAATAATGCAAAATTGGTTTAATAAAGAGTATTGCTGAATCTTTTATAATAGTCTACTGTTTCTCTTGTTAGAATATCTAGTTGCATGTGGTTTACTACTTTAACCGGTTTTTTGAATATCAGATATTCCAGAAGAGTCTTCATGGCATAGAACCCCTGGTATTCAGGGCCTTGCCCAATCAAGAAGTTTATTTGTCCTTTTTTAATGGCTGCTGCATTTGGTGTAGTTAGGTCCATGCATACCATCCTTACATTATCAATTTTATTATTAAACAGGTAATCTGATACAATACTTCCACGAGAGTTCATAACTACGATACCCGGTACGTTGTGATGATTTTTAAAGAAGTGAGAAAGGTGTTTTTCATTATCTTTAGTTTCAGATACAGAGAACGGTATATTAAGAATCGGGTTTGTACAGTTATTTTCCTTAAGAAAATCGTTGAATCCTCTTTTCCTCAGAATAGTAGTATTGGCACTGCTGTCCCCTGTCCTTACAGCCTGCAGCAGCCCTATGTTAGACCCATTAGGTATAATAGATGTGATTAAACTGGCTATTAATCTGCCTACGATGTAGTGATCTGCCGAAAAATAGGCTAATGGTGAACATTCCTCAATAGTTGAGTCTACAAAGACATAAGGTATTTTTCTGTAGTTTAAAGTTTCACACAAGTTGATGGTTTCTTCTTTAAAAGTCGGGCCAATTATTAGTGCGTCCATTTCAAACTGGGAAATCTTTTTAAATATCTCTCTGCAATTGTATATATCGTATTGATTGTATGTAAAAACATGGTATTCCACTTTTATATTTTCATACTCTTCCAAAGCATGGCGAATACCATTATGTATACTTTCCCAATATGCTCCGCTTGAGAATTGTGGTGTGGTAACTGCTATCTTGTATCTTCGTTTTAAAGAGATTGACGACACATGCATATTTGGTTTATAATCTACCTCTTCAATAACCTTTTCAACTGCTTTACGTGCCTCGTCAGAAACATTTCCTCTATTGTGAAGTACTCTGTCAACCGTTCCGGCTGATACACCGGCCATCTTTGCGATATCTTTTATACGTATTTTTTTTACCATCTTAAGGGCTTTAAAAATTGATCCAATTAATGTTTAACTTAAAATAGCTGAATTTGTGCCTTCAGGATGAAATTTTAAGAATTTAGTTTTGTCATAAATAAATTATTTGTACATTTGTGTACGTGCACAAAAATAGAGTTTCTTTTTCATTTATAAAACAAAAGTTGAATAATTTTTTAACTTCTTTATTAAGTCTATCAAGAAATCGATGTATACACTAATTTAAATATCTACCATAATGAATAATTTTATCCACAACGATTTTGTACTTCAGTCGGAATCTGCCAAAAAGCTATACCATAACCATGCAGAAAGTTTACCAATTATCGATTACCATTGCCATTTGGACCCGAAACAGATAGCTGAGAATCATCAATTCAGGAGTATTACTGAACTTTGGCTGGGAGGCGATCATTATAAATGGAGATTACTTCGGGCAAATGGTGTGGATGAAAAGTACATTACTGGTGATGCAACAGATTGGGAGAAGTTTTATAAATGGGCAGAAACTATTCCATATACTATGCGAAATCCTATGTATCACTGGACACATTTGGAATTGAAGCGTGTTTTCAATATTGATACTTTGCTGAAACCGGAAACTGCTCGAGAAGTTTATGACAAGACAAATGAGATGCTGCAGAAACCGGAGTTTTTTGCTCGAGGGTTAATGAAAAAGTTTAATGTTGAGGTTGTTTGTACTACCGATGATCCACTGGATTCATTGGAATATCACAAACAAATAAAAGATAGTGGATTCGAAATTAAGGTTTTGCCAACATGGCGACCTGACAAGTCGATGGCTGTTGAGAATGGAGCTGCCTTCAGAAGTTATGTAAATAAGCTGAGTGAGGTGTATGGTCTTGATATTGTCAACTTTGATGATTACTATGCAGCTATATCCAAAAGACACGACTATTTTCAATCAGTTGGATGTACACTTGCAGATCACGGAATAGATAATTTCTTCTCTGAGTCGTACTCTGATGATGAGATATCTGAGATTTTTAATAAGGTTTACATTAAGAAAGAGGATCTGACAGATAATGAGATACTGAAATTTAAATCTAAAATGCTTCATGAGAATGCGTTACTTAACCACTCGAAGGGATGGGTACAGCAGTTCCATTATGGTGCAATAAGGAATAATAACAGCCGGATGTTCAATGCTATTGGTGCTGATGCCGGTTATGACTCTATAAATGATGTTTGTAATGTTGCTCGTTCAATGTCTCGCTTTTTTGATTCGCTCGAAAGCAAAAATAAATTGGCAAAATCAATAATATATAATCTAAATCCAAGAGACAACTATTTGATAGCTTCAATGATAGCCAATTTTCAGGATGGGTCTGTTCCCGGTAAAATTCAATTTGGGTCTGGATGGTGGTTCTTGGATCAGAAAGATGGTATGGAAGATCAGATGAATATACTTTCATCACAAGGTTTATTAAGTAGATTTGTAGGTATGCTAACTGACTCACGCAGCTTTGTATCCTATCCCCGACATGAGTACTTCCGCAGAATTCTTTGTAATCTGATAGGGAATGATTTGGAAAACGGACTATTACCTTCAACAGAAATTGATTTCCTTGGACAAATGGTGGAGAATATATGTTATTATAATGCTAAAGAGTATTTTAATTTCTAATTAACACTACAGACATAAAAAACGGATGATTTCTTTAGCTTATGAATTATTGACTGATATAAATTTGTAAAAAAACTTAAATTATATAACTATGTACGATTTTTTTAATATTAAAGACAAGGTAATTGTAATAACAGGTGGTACAGGCGTCTTAGGTACGTCAATGGTAGAATATTTAGCAGCTCATGGAGCCAAAGTTGCTGTGCTTGCCAGAAACAAGGAAAAAGGGGATGCCCTTATAGAAAAAGTTAAATCAGAAGGGGGAGAGGCGATGTTTCTTCAGACAGATGTTACTGATGAAGCTGTATTGAAACAGAATGCTAAAGATATTGTTGATAAATACGGTAAAATAGATGTATTAATAAATGGTGCAGGTGGAAATATGCCTGGAGCAACAATTGGTCCGAACAACACTATTTTTGATCTGAAATCGGATGATTTCCGTAAAGTGGTAGATCTTAACCTTATGGGCACAGTAATTCCTTCTATTGTATTTGCAGAATATATGGTTAAAGCAAAAAAAGGTAATATTGTTAATATCTCTTCCGCTTCTGCACTACGCCCTCTCACTCGTGTTGCCGGGTATGGAGCAGCTAAAGCTGCTGTAACTAACTTTACAAAATATATGGCTGGAGAGCTGGCTACCAAATTTGGAGAAGATTTTCGTGTGAATGCTCTTTGTCCAGGTTTTTTTATTACTGAACAAAACAGGACACTACTTACAAATGCCGATGGCTCATATACCGATCGTGGAAACACTATTATAGCTCATACACCTTTCCGACGTTTTGGTGATCCGGAAGATCTTTTGGGCACTCTGCACTATTTGGTGAGTGATGCTTCGAAATTTGTTACGGGCACCGTTGCAATAGTTGATGGAGGATTTGATGCTTTCAGTATTTAATCGGTTTCCAAAGATAATACTTCGGTGTAAAACAGAATTATTAAATCTGCGTTTTATATTTAAAAACAAAGAAATCAGTAATCTAATCTACAAATAAACAAAATATGTCTCTTGAACTAAGAAAAGAATTTAAATATTCGATGGTTGTTCCCACAAGTATTGGGATTAGAATAACACCCGTGAACAGTCTGCCTGTGCAGAGTACTAATATGTTTCAGATGCAGGCAACCAGTGCTGAAACAAATGTTGCAAGCATTTCGTCTTACCTGGGTCTTCCCGTAAAGGTGTTGACTAATTTTGTAAAGGGTAGCCCTATAGCTGCTTTTATCAAGGCTGACTTGCGTGCCAGAAACATGGAATACGAGGGTCCGGAAATACCTCAGGGAGACCCTTGGGGCTATCGTCATCAGTTTAATATTGCCGACAGTGGCTTTGGGTTAAGAGGACCACGTGTTCATAATGATCGCGCAGGTGAAGTAGGGAGAGTATTAAATATAAAGGATTTTGATCTGGAACGAATATTTGTAAAAGAGGGAGTGCAGATTATGCATCTCTCAGGCTTGATTGCAGCATTATCTCCGGATACAAGTAATTTCTGTCTTGAGATAGCACGATTTGCTAAGAAACATGGTACACTTATTTCGTTCGATCTAAACCATAGAGCTACATTCTGGAAAGGCAGAGAGGATGAGCTAAGAGAAGCTTTCACTGAAATTGCTTCGCTTTCAGATATTCTTATAGGTAACGAAGAGGATTATCAGCTTTGTCTTGGAATAGAAGGACCTGAAGCAGGTGGTGAGAATATTGAGGATACAATTGGTGCATTTAAAGGGATGATTCTTAATGCACAAAGGGCTTTCCCAAATGTTTCTGTTTTTGCTAACACACTGCGTGAAGTTATTAGTGCTAACGAACATCTGTGGGGTGCTATTGTTTATGAAAATAATACATGGCACGAAGCTCCCTTGCGCACAATAAATGTTATGGACCGCATTGGTGGAGGCGATGGATTTGTGGGGGGATTGCTGTATAGCATACTCAAAGGTATGGAGCCAAGTAAGTGGGTTCAGTTTGCATGGGCGAGTGGTGCTTTGGCTACTACTTTCCTTACCGACTATGCTCAACCAGCTGATGAGGATGTTATATGGAGTATATGGGAAGGTAATGCCAGAGTAAAAAGATAGTAATTTTAATATATTATGAAAAAGAAAGCAGATATTGGTTTGATTGGGTTGGCTGTAATGGGCGAAAACCTGGTTCTTAATATGGAAAGTAAGGGTTATACAGTAGCTGTGTTTAACCGTACAGTTGATAAAGTTGATGCATTTGTAAATGGTCGCGGTAATGGTAAAAACTTTATTGGTGCTCATACACTCGAAGAGTTTGTCTCCTCAATAGAGAGACCAAGAAAAGTTATGATGCTTGTTAAAGCAGGCAAGCCTGTGGATGATTTTATAGAGAAACTCATCCCTTTGTTGCAGCCCGGAGATATTATTATTGATGGTGGAAACAGTCACTTTCCCGATACGATGCGCAGAACAGAGTATGTTGAAAGCAAGGGTCTTTTATATATAGGAACAGGTGTCTCAGGTGGTGAAGAAGGAGCACTTAAAGGTCCTTCACTCATGCCTGGCGGTTCTCCTGAAGCATGGCCGCATGTGAAAGAGATTTTCCAATCTGTTGCTGCTAAAGTAGATGGTGGTGTTCCCTGCTGTGATTGGGTAGGCGAAAATGGTGCAGGTCACTTTGTAAAAATGGTCCATAATGGGATTGAGTACGGTGATATGCAGATAATCAATGAGGCTTATCATCTGATGAAAGACCTTCTTGGTATGGATGCTTTCGAACAGCATGAAGTTTTCAAAAAATGGAATAAGGGTGTATTAGACTCTTACCTGATTGAAATCACCAGAGATATTTTAGCATTTAAAGATGAAGATGGTTCTCCCCTGGTAGAAAAAATACTGGATACCGCAGGGCAAAAAGGAACCGGAAAATGGACAGCTGTAACAGCACTTGATCTTGGTATACCACTTACTCTGATTGGTGAATCGGTATTCTCACGTTGTCTGTCGGCTCAGAAAGATTTGAGAGTTAAGGCTTCAAAGGTTCTAACAGGAAAGAAACCTGATTTTAAAGGAGATAAAGAGCAATTTATTAATGATCTGGAGAATGCTATCTATGGTGCTAAGATAATTTCTTATGCTCAAGGATACGACCTCATGATGGAGGCTGCAAAAGAGTACAAATGGAATCTCAACTACGGGGGTATTGCTCTCATGTGGAGAGGTGGATGTATAATTCGCTCTCGCTTCCTGGGAGATATTAAAAATGCATTCGATAATAACCCTAAGTTGGAGAATTTACTTCTCGATCCATTTTTCAAGAACGCTGTTCAGTCTGCTGAAGAGAGCTGGCGCAGAGTATGTGCTACGGCAATTATGAATGGAATTCCGGTGCCGGCAATCACTTCAGCATTAGGATACTATGATGGTTTCAGCAGCGAGCGACTACCGGCAAACCTTCTACAAGCACAGCGAGACTATTTCGGAGCTCATCAATATGAACGGCTTGATACTCCCCGTGGGGAGTTTTTCCACACTGACTGGACCGGTCGCGGTGGAAGTACTGCTTCGAGCACTTATGATGTTTAAAATCAATCTGTAAAATGATTTATTATGAAAATGGCTCCCCTCAAACTAGTTTGTCGAGAGACGATCTAAAGAAAGGGTTAAATGAGGCCTTAGACAAATTGGGAGAACGGCATAAAATTCTTGCCGTTCCACCCGATTATACTCGCTTGCCAAGTAAAGCAGGTGAACTGACAGAGATTACTTGGGAATATTATGGTGAAAAGTTGACAGATATTCTTCCGGCTTTAGGTACCCACACTCCAATGACTGACGCTCAGATCAGTCACATGTTTGGCAACACTCCCAGGGGACTGTTCAGAGATCACGACTGGAGAAATGATGTTTTGACTCTTGGTGAAGTTCCTGCCGACTATATAAGAGAAATATCCGAGGGTAAAGTGGATTTTACCTGGCCTGCACAGGTAAATAAACTTTTAGTTGAAGGCGGGTTTGATTTGATACTTTCTATTGGGCAGGTTGTGCCTCACGAAGTTGTAGGAATGGCCAATTACAATAAAAACATTCTGGTTGGAACAGGTGGTAGTGAAGGTATTAACAAAAGTCATTACATTGGTGCTGTTTATGGCATGGAACGTATGATGGGCCGGGCAGATACACCTGTTCGTCGTGTATTTAATTATGCTACTGAAAAATATCTTAGCCAAATACCGATCGTTTATGTCTTAACTGTTGTAGGGGTAAATGAGGAAGGAATTGAACAGACTTATGGGTTGTTTGTAGGTGATGATCTTGAAGTGTTTGATCGTGCATCTAAGTTGTCATTGGATGTTAACTTTGTCATGGTTGAGAAACCATTAAAAAAGGTTGTAGTATGGCTTGATCCTAAAGAGTTTAAAAGTACTTGGCTTGGGAATAAATCCATATACCGTACAAGAATGGCAATAGCTGATGATGGTGAATTAATTGTAATTGCACCTGCACTTAAAGAATTTGGAGAAGATAAGGAAATCGACAGGTTGATACGAAAATATGGATATTTTGGAACTCCCAATACTTTAAAAGCTGTATCAGAAAATCAGGAGCTTAGAGATAATCTTAGTGCTGCTGCACATTTAATCCATGGATCGTCAGAAGGTAGATTCTCCATAACATATTATCCGGGAAAGGGTTCGGAAAATCTTACCCGAGAAGAGATTGAAAGTGTAGGCTTTGGTTGGGGTGATTTTGATGAAGCAATGAAAAAATATAATCTTCCTAAGCTAAAAGAAGGGTTTAATATCCTGCCAGACGGAGAGGAGATCTATTATATCTCAAGTCCTGCTTTGGGCTTGTGGGCATACAAAGATCGGTTTGAATAAAAATAAACAGAGACTTTGAATACTGCTACATGAATTACTGGACTGAAAAGTAATAACTAAAATAATTATCATGACAACAAGAAGAGAATTTATTAAAAGTGCTGCATTTGCTTCTGCCGGACTTGCAGTAGGAGGTTTATCAACTAAAACCAACGCGGCAAGTTACAGTAGGATAGTTGGTTCCAATAAAAAAGTGAACCTTGCACATATTGGAATTGGAAACAGAGGATGGGAAATCATGAATGATTTTGATAAAACCGGCCTTGCTAATGTCGTTGCATTGTGTGATGTAGACCTGGGTGCTGAACATACAAAGAAAGCATTGGCGAAATTTCCCAATGCGAAAAGATTTAAAGACTTCAGGGAAATGTTTGATAAGATGGGTAACGAAATAGAAGCTGTTGCAATTGCAACACCTGATTTTGCCCATTTTCCAGCAGTAATGATGTCGATGGCTGAAGGAAAACATGTGTATGTGGAGAAGCCACTAAGCAGAACATTTCATGAAACAGAATTATTAATCCAAGCTGCTAAGAAATATCCAAAAGTAGTTACTCAGATGGGTAATCAGGGACATTCAGAGGCTAACTTCTTTCAGTTTAAAGCATGGAAAGAAGCCGGAATCATTAAAGATGTAACTGCCATTACAGCACACATGAATAATGCAAGAAGATGGCACGGATGGGATACTGATATCAAAAAATTTCCTGATGCTGAACCAATACCTGAAACATTAGACTGGGATACTTGGTTGATGGCACGTGATTATCACGATTATAACAAGGATTTCCATTATGGTCAGTGGCGTTGCTGGTACGATTTTGGTATGGGTGCCCTTGGCGATTGGGGTGCACATATTATAGATACTGCACACAGATTTCTTGATCTTGGATTACCTGAAGAGGTGACGCCATTGAAGCTTAGCGGTCATAACGATTTCTTCTTTCCAATGTCGAGCACTATAGAGTTTAAATTCCCCAAACGTGGAAATATGCCACCGGTAGTTATCACATGGTACGATGGTGTTGACAATATACCAACTGTTCCTGAAGGTTACGGGGTATCGGAGCTTGATCCAAACATTCCGAGTGTTGGCGGAGGTCAGATACAACCGGCTAAATTGAATCCGGGTAAAGAGATATATAGTAAAGAGTTGACATTTAAAGGCGGTTCACATGGTAGCACTTTAAGTATTATTCCAGAAGAAAAAGCTAAGGATATGGAAAAAAATCTGCCGGAAGTACCAAAAAGTCCTTCTAATCATTTTGCTAATTTCCTTCTGGCTTGTCAGGGTAAAGAAGAATCAAGATCACCTTTTGAAATATCCGGTCCGCTGAGTCAGGTGTTTTGCATGGGTGTAGCAGCTCAGAGATTAAACAGGAAAATTGTTTTCGATCGTGAAACTAAGCGCGTTACAAATGATGCATTTGCAGATGCTTTCCTTACTGGAGAGCCACCAAGAAAAGGCTGGGAGGATTTTTATAAAATATGATTCATATAAAATCAGAATAACAAAGAATAGTACTAATAATTAAATCAAAAAAAAGTAATGAAGAAAAACATTTTTCTATTAATAACTATGGTTATGATACTTGCTTCTTGTACACAGCAAGGACCCAACTGGAAGGATCTTTTTAACGGAGAGAATCTGGATGGATGGGAAAAATTAAATGGAACAGCAGAATATAAGATTGTAGACAATACAATTGTAGGTACTTCTGAGATGAATACTCCTAATACGTTTCTGGCAACTACTGAGACTTATGGTGATTTTATTCTTGAGTTTGACTTTAAAGTTGATGATGGACTAAATTCAGGTGTACAGTTCAGAAGCTTGAGCTTACCAGAGTATAATAATGGTCGTGTACATGGATATCAGTTTGAAATTGACCCATCTGATCGTGCCTGGACCGGCGGTATATATGATGAAGCTCGCCGTGGTTGGCTTTATCCTCTTGACTATAACCCTGAAGGACAAAAGGCTTTTAAGAATGAAGAGTGGAACAGCGCAAGAATAGAAGCTATAGGCAACTCAATACGAACATGGGTTAATGGTGTTGAATGTGCAAATCTTCTTGATGATATGACATCAGAAGGAATTATTGCACTACAGGTTCACTCAATTAGAAATGAAGAGTTAGTTGGGAAAACTGTTTCCTGGCGCAACATACGTATTCTTACAGAAGATCTTGAGCAATACAGAACTCCTGCTAACAATAATGTAAATCAGATTAATCAAATAGCTAACACAATTTCTGAAATTGAAGCTTCAGAAGGGTGGGAGCTGCTTTGGGACGGAAAAACAACTAACGGCTGGCGTGGTGCAAAACTGGATGAGTTTCCTGCGCAAGGATGGATAATTGAAGACGGTGTTTTAAAGGTTCTTAAAGGTGATGGTGGTGAATCTACCGGAGGTGGTGATATTGTAACGACCAGACCTTATAAAAACTTCATGTTAAAAGTTGACTTTAAAATAACTGAAGGTGCTAATAGCGGTATTAAATATTTTGTTGATACAAATTTAAATAAAGGTCAAGGTTCTGCTATAGGTTGTGAATTCCAAATACTTGATGATAGAAATCATCCGGATGCAAAGCTTGGTAAAGATGGTAACAGAACACTGGGTTCACTTTATGATCTCATACCTGCTCCTGAAGATAAACCTTTCCGAAGAGGATTCTTCAATACTGCTATGGTAGTTGTACAAGGCAACCATGTTGAGCATTGGCTTAATGGAATTAAAATTATTGAGTATGAGAGAAACACTGAAGAGTGGAACGCTCTTGTACAAACAAGCAAATATAAAGATTGGCCAAATTTTGGTAATGCCGAAGAAGGACTACTCCTTTTACAGGATCATGGTGATGAAGTTTGGTTCCAGAATATAAAGATTAAAGAACTGGATTAAATCTACTTAAAGAAAGGACACTATCCGTAACATAATAGGGCAGGGGGGAAATGTTTATTTACTCCCTGCCTTTTTTGGTGCTGTATTTCATTCTATCGATGCTATTAATGTCTCATAGAATTAATCTCTTACACACCACAAATCAGTCAAAAATATACATTTAATAATTATATCTGTCTATTTTTGCCCTTTAAGTTAATTATCACAGCAAACAATTATGCAGGTTTTACATAACCGGTTCTCTAATAAAGAACTAAAAAGGCGAATGTTGGAAGAGACAGAACCCAGGATTACAATCTCTTTCTATAAATATTTTCATATTGATGATCCTCAGCAGTTCAGAGATGAACTTTACGTGAGATTTTATGAAATAAATGTGTTCGGACGTGTTTATATTGCATCAGAAGGTATAAACGGACAGATTTCAGTTCCCCAAAATAAAAAGAATATCTTTAAAGAAATTATTTATAATGCCCATCCTCAGTTGAAAGGAATCAGACTAAACGATGCACTGGATAATGATGGGAAATCCTTCTGGGTATTGAGAATGAAGGTGCGGAATAAAATTGTTGCAGATGGAATTCAAGACCCGGCTTTTGATCCCTCCAGAACAGGCAAGTATCTAACGGCAACGGAGTTTAATAAATTAAGCGATCAGGATGACACTATCGTTGTTGATATGCGTAACAGTTACGAATATGAGGTCGGGCACTTTAATAATGCACTTGAAGTACCATCAGAAACATTCCGTGAACAGTTGCCTATGGCAGTTGAAATGCTTAAAGAGCATAAAGATAAAAACATTATTATGTACTGTACCGGCGGCATTAGGTGCGAAAAGGCGAGTGCATACATGTTGCATAATGGCTTTAAAAACGTTTATCATGTAGAAGGCGGAATAATTGAATATGTCAAGAATGCACGTGAAGAGAAACTCCCGGTAAAATTTATCGGTAAAAACTTCGTGTTCGATGAGCGTTTAGGAGAGCGTGTTACTGATGATGTAATTGCTAAATGTCATCAATGTGGTGCACCCAGTGACAGACATACAAACTGTGCCAACCAGAAGTGTCACGATCTGATAATTCAATGCGAAAAATGCGCTGAAGAGTTTAACGGATGCTGCTCACACGAGTGTAAGCAGCACTGAATACTTTTTACAATGCAATACTTTTTACAATGCAATCCTTTTCAATTTGATTACACCATCACTGCCGGTGTAAGCTACATATATTTTACTATCCGATTTTGGTGAGGCAGCAGTTGCAATACAGTCTGATTTAACAGTAACATCAGAATAAACCTGACCGGCAGTATTTATTGCAGTATAAAGATTTGATCCACTATATCCCCCGATAATTCTTGTTTCAGGTAATGCTAACAGAGTTGCAGGATTACTAAAGTTATTAGAGAATGACGGAGTCACAACCTGAGGATTTATAAAACTAATTGTATTACCGTTAACCGATAGTTGAGATGTTGTAATATTGTTTCCTGTTTTATAAAGAGCAACAACACTGGTGCCGTCGAAAGTTATATCGTAGATATCTTCACGATCGTACTTGTATGTAGCTCCTGCAAAACCTTCTGCTGTAAGTGATTTCACTCTGACACGATAATTATGGTCTGCACCACTCATCCACTTCCAAAAATCATGCTGATGTGCAAGTATAAAATAGTTTCCGATATTATCAAGTGTTATCCTGGAACCTTTGTCATAATAGTCTGCCCCCGCATCTGCACCTCCATAAGATTCATAATATCCATTATAAATGAGAGTCTTCACAAAACTCCCACTGCTATTGACAGCGTACATTATATCAGGTTTATCAGTGTAAGCACCAGTATTCCCTTCTGTATCAGTATAAGTTATATGGGCATATCCATTTCCATCAACAGCAATATCGGGTCTGCTGCAACTTCCGGAGTTATTTGACTCAATATTAATTGTCTCGCTCCAGGTAGAGCCTGTACGCGAAATGTAAGCTATTTTCCCGTCTGTAGTGGTATAAACTACATGAGGATTGTCATTATGGTCTATTGCCAGACGGGGATCACTTCCCGAACCAAGAGAAACTTCGCCTGACCAGGCTCCGCTTTCCAGCGCTTCATTATAATAAACCATACCATCCCTGAGATAAACCATCCCTATAAATCCATTACCACCTTCAGCATGTCGTAGATTGCCTGTTATGGTCAGATCTCCAATTGTTGGCGGAGGTGTGAAAGTGTTGTCTGTAAACTGAAGTTCCGTACCAGTCCATACAGCATAGAAATAATAACTAAAACCTACATCAGCAGGCGCTGTTCGTTCAGGTTTAGAATTATCACTACTAACAATTACTGCACCCTCAGAATTATTTAATACTAACGATAGCTCTGGCCAATTTACATCTGGAAGCGGAGGATACCATACCCAAAAAGAAGCTGATTCACCACTCAACAAACTGTTTACAGGAGATTTCAATGAAATATAATCCCCTGCAGTTTCAATACCTGTGAATACTTCATTAACCAGATCATACAATGCTCCTCCATCCGCATTATTATACGCCCAACCACCAGTTTCAGCAATAAGTTTTGCTCCACCGATATTTTCAATACTATTCTCACTAAGGTTTTTGAGTATAATACAGAAAAGCGAACCTAAATGTCGGAATGTTACGTTCACTTTTATATCCTGTGTGTTTATTTCTTTGCATGAAAAAGCCATCATTACATCTTTTCTTTCACCAACTGATTCCAGACTCCCTGCGGTACCGGGATTTGCCGGCAGTACAGCAAGTGCAGGGTCTGTATCAGATAATCCCCCGCCACCATATACACCGTAAAGATCAAACAATCCCTCGTTTATGCTTTCTGGCAATTTGATATCAAAATCAGCCTTCTTCCGATCAGTTGAGATATTCTTTACAGTTACAATTTGCTTAACTTTTGTTTCTCCTTGCAGAAATAAAAGTTGCAACTGGTCCCCATCCTCCCATGTCAGTTTCACATTTTTTTCCTCAAGTGTTAGTGCTATGCGAGTTGAGTTGTTGTTTTCCGGCATCGATGCAGAGAGAGATAATATTCGCTGATTGCCTGATTCAATATTTTCTCTGTTGTTTTGCAGATTCTCCTTTTCACATGATAAGACAAGTATAAATATACAGACTAATGAGAAAAAATAAAAAGTTGTTTTCATTTCTATTAATTTATTTGTTAACTACTTGAAGTTTACCAGTCCCGCGATGGTAATTCCATTGGTCCGGTACTTCCATCCTGTAATATATTCTGCTCAATCTTGATATCAATTACCTCAATATCCGGAGCTAGATAGTGGGAAAGTGCATTTTTTTGTCTCATAAATTTTTATATTTTGTAGCTAAACATATTTATGCAAATATTTCGATTTGTTTGATAATGGTTTCCTCAATTTGTAAAAAATCATCCTCAATTTGTAAAAAAAATGAGGCTTTTGTAAGGAGAAACAGTTCTCAAATTGTAAAAAAATCCTATTTTTGCAATAACAAACTATATAGAACAGATGGTGCAACAATTTTTTACAGCTTTACCACTTTTTGTGGTGTTTTTCTGGTTGATTCTTTTTCTGTTGGATTATAAAAACAGTAATACTCCAAAGCGTTTCCTAATCTTCTTTTTAGGGGTTGCTTTAGTGAATTACTTTGCGCATTGGCATTATTTTAATCATAATTATGCAGTATACAACATTCTGGACAGCGTATGGGTGTTTACAACCCTTGCAGTCTATCCTATTTACTACTATTATATACGATTACTAACTATTGATGTTAAGATTAATTTTAAATGGATCTGGATTCTAATTCCGGCTATTCTGCTGTCTGTTTTTTCTGCTGTCTTATATCTTATGATGAGTCCTGAAGAAATTTCAGTCTTCACCCATGAAGTCCTTTATCATAGCAGAGGCAATGTTTCTGAATACAGTCAATTGATAAATCTGCAAATATTACGATTAACTTTACTGAAAATAATCTTTACAATTGAGGTCTTACTAACTCTTTATTTTGGTCTTCGTCTGATTAAAAACTACAACGAAAAAGTAAGATGTTTCTATTCTAACATTGAAAACAAAGAGTTGTCTAAAATAAAAATGTTGCTCTATTTTCTTGTTTTTACATCTTTAGTTTCCATGATTTCTAACTTTATAGGGAAAACCTATTTCACAGACCACTCATACTTTTTGATATTGCCTTCAATAACACACTCAATAGCTCTTTTTGGAGTAAGCTATGTCGGATTCAGACAAACCTTTTCTATTCGTGATTTAACAGAGGATGAGCATGTTGGGGTGTTAAGTGAATCGAAAAGGCAGGATGAACCTTTAACAAACAGCGAATTTGATAAACTTTTCTTGAAGCTAGAGGCATTATTCAATGAAAAACAAATATTCAAAGACCCTGAATTAAGGTTAAATGAAGTTGCACATCAATTAGGAACAAATCGTACCTATGTTTCAAAATTGATTAACACAAGAAGGAATATGAGCTTTTGTGATTATGTTAATGACTATCGTGTGCGTTATTCCGAAACAATACTCACATCCTCAGAGTTTTTAACTCATTCTATCGAAGAATTATCATTAAATTCAGGTTTTTCAAATACCAGCTCTTTCTACAGAGCTTTTGTTAAGAAAAATGGGATACCACCCGGAAAATACAGAGAAGAAAAAAGGAAAATATCATCATGATACCTTCCCTTATTATTTATGATCCTTGACTTTATTTTCTGTATTCTTTTATCTGAGCAGGTAATTCTACACGAACTCTTTTTTTAACTGTTCTACCCATTTTTCCAACCTTTCTTCCGTCATATCATACTCATTATCCTCATCAAGAGGTAATCCAAACCATACACCATCTTCAACGGCCGTTGAATCGTCATACGTGTAACCTACATCCGGTACACGTCCCACTACTTCTACTTTATCATATATCTCGTCATAAACAACTTTCATCGACTCGGCAAAACTGGTTGAGTATGAAGCACTGTCACCCAATGCAAAAATTGCAACCTTTTTTCCTGTGAAATCAATTTTTGCAAATGAGGGTAAAAAACCTTCCCAGTCGTCCTGCAGGTCACCAATTCCGGTTGTTGATGTACCAACAATTATATACTTATAATCCTGTATCTCACTTAGTGAAACGTCTAATACGTTGTATATATCTGCGGTGCCTTCAAAAAGGTCCTGAACCTGTTTAGCAACAGATTCAACACTGCCTCCCGAAGTTCCATATAAAATAGCTATTTTATTCATGTTTGTTTTCTATTATTGTGTTTGTCTACTTTACTAACTAAACAGTTAAGTCTAAAAAATGTTTTTTGTCGGATAGTAAATGCAAATTCTTTGAATATAAAGGGAAAAGTGCTACTTTTGCACACTAACTACATACCGGCGCGGTAGTTCAATGGATAGAATAGAAGTTTCCTAAACTTTAGATCAGGGTTCGATTCCCTGCCGTGCTACTTCAGTATTTTAATTATTTAACTGTCTAATTTATGAAGTACATCAAATTATCTGTTTTGGCAACATTCGTTATCGCCATCACCGCCTTATTTTCTTCATGCAATCAACCAAAAGTTGAAAGTGAGTGGATTCAACTATTTAATGGAGAAGACCTGACCGGCTGGACACCAAAAATTGTAGGCTATGAGTTGGGTGATAATTACGGTAATACATTCCGTGTAGAAGACGGAATGATTAAAGTTAGGTATGATCAGTATGACTCACTCCGAAACCGTTTCGGTCATCTTTTCTACAAGGATGAGTTTTCACATTACAGGCTGAGAGTGGAATATCGTTTTCTTGGAGATCAAACTCCCGGTGCTCCCGCCTGGGCTTATAGAAACAGCGGCTTGATGATACACGGACAAACACCCGAATCAATGGAGCTTAATCAGGACTTCCCTACTTCTATTGAAGTTCAACTCCTTGGAAGCGATTCACTAGTGCAACGCACAAATATGAATTTGTGTACTCCTGGTACCAACGTAGTCATGAACAACGAGCTTGTTCTTGATCATTGTATCAACTCTTCTTCTAATTATTTCTTTGATGATATGTGGGTAACTGCAGAAGTTGAGGTTAGAGGTAACGATGTTATTTATCACATAGTTAATGGTGATACGGTTATACATTACAGTAATCCTCAGCTAGATGAAAGAGATTTTACTTATGCTAAACTTATCGAGCTTAATAATGGTGAGAAGATGCTGAGTAAAGGGACAATTTCACTTCAAAGTGAAGGTCATCCGCTTGATTTCCGTAAAGTAGAGATTCAGATACTGGAGGAATAAATTCAACAGATATTTTCAACAGATTCTGTTTTTATACTTTTCTCTCAAAATATTATTATCTTTGAACACCTTTAATTTTAATTAACCGAAAGGTTTACAGGGTGAAATTCAAATTTATTTTAATATTGAGAGATGGGAAAAACTATCATTAATCTTTTAGAGGAATCAGTTTCCAAGTATGGCGATAAGCCTTATCTTCATGAAGCACGTTACGGTGAAGAATATAGTTCACTGACTTATCGTGAAGTACAGAAAGAGGCAATACGTTTTGCTGCAGGACTAATGGCTTTGGGAATCGAGGCAGGGCAGCGTATAGCACTTATATCAGAAGGTAAAAACAATTGGGTATTAGGTGAACTGGGAATATTGCATGCAGGGGCGGTATGCGTTCCCCTTTCTGTAAAGCTTGAAACCGAACAAGATATTACTTTCCGCATCAATCATTCTGATACAGTAATGGTGCTGGCATCCGATCAGCAGATAGCCAAGCTACGCTCAATGAAGGACAAAATGCCAACAGTTAAAAGATATATACTTCTCGATCCGGTTGAAACTGAAGGTGATGATGAAATCTATTTCGATGCCGTTAAGGAGTTAGGTGATGCTCTGCTGATTACCGATAAGAAGAGGGTAGATGAGCGCACAGCTGCTGTAGAGCCTGATACTCTTGCAAATATTTCTTACACCTCGGGTACAACAGCAAATCCCAAAGGGATAATGTTGTCACATGACAATTATGTTTGTAATGCCGAGCAGGCTGTCGAACATTTAAACGGCATCCCATCCTATTTCCGCACGCTCCTCATACTTCCGTGGGACCACTCTTTCGGGCACACTGCCGGTATCTATGCTTTTATGAAATGTGGAGCTTCTATTGCATCTGTTGCTGCAGGCAAAAGTGGGATGGAGGTACTGCGTAATGTGCCAAAGAGCCTTAAAGCAATTAATCCTCATCTCCTTATGAGTGTACCTGCATTAGCCAGTAACTTCAGGAAGAATATCGAGTCAGGAATAGAGAAGAAAGGTAAAACAGCGTATCGGATGTTCAAGCAAGGACTTAAAGTTGCTTATCGATATAATGGGGAAGGTTATAATAGAGGTCGTGGCAGTCGTGCTTTACTTAAACCTCTGGTTGCTTTTTACGATCGTGTTATTTTCTCTAAGATCAGGGAAAGCTTTTCAAGCAATATGGAATACTTTATTGGCGGAGGTGCACTTCTGGATATTGAGCTGCAACGGTTCTTTTATGCAATTGGCATACCAATGTATCAGGGGTACGGACTTTCAGAAGCTTCTCCAATAATATCGGCAAACACTGTAAAGGAGCATAAGCTGGGCTCTTCAGGTAAAACTATGCCTCACATGGATATTCGTATTGGTGATGATAATATGAAACCCCTGCCTGTTGGAGAAAAGGGCGAGATACTTATTCGAGGAGGAAATGTGATGATGGGCTATTGGAAAAATCCCGAAGCTACTGCAGATACTATCGTTGATGGTTGGCTTCGTACCGGTGATATGGGTTACCTTGATTCCGACGGTTATCTTTATGTATTAGGCCGCACCAAATCGCTTCTCATAAGCAACGATGGAGAAAAGTTCTCACCCGAAGGTATCGAGGAATCGATAATGGCCAAATCAGAATATATAAATCAATGCGTACTTCACAACAACCAGAGCCCTTACACAACAGCATTGCTAACGCTCAACAGTGACGCCCTGAAACGCCGCACAACCAATCCCGAAGAAGCTGCTCAAATCATTTCGGGCGAACTTGCCGAATATCTCAAAGGAGGCAAAAACGACGGTATGTTCCCTTACCGCTGGATCCCCTCTGCTTTCGTAATCATCGAAGAACCTTTCAGTGAAAAGAATGGAATGGTCAACTCAACCATGAAGATAGTTAAGCATAAAGTATATGAAAAATATGCAAAGGAGATAGAGATGCTGCATACTCCTGAAGGTAAGAAGCCCAATTCAGATCATAATCTAATAACACTTCAAAACTTATTATGAAAACAAAAGAATATACCAACGGAGAAATTACTATTGTTTGGAAGCCCGATGTTTGCATCCATTCAGGTATTTGTGTAAGAACACTTCCTAAAGTATACAAACCAAGTGAGAGACCTTGGATTCAGATGGAGAATGCACATCCAGCCAGGAGATGATTGATCAGGTTGCTGCATGTCCTTCCGGAGCATTAAGCATTAAGAAAAAAGAGGAATGATTAGGATTGAACAGAAGGATAATGGTAAAAAAGGGAGATTTATACTCTACGAAGAAGATAAGAAAGCCGGAGAAATGACCTATGTGTGGGTTGATGACTACAAGATAATCATAGACCATACAGAGGTTGACCCGGCTTATGGTGGAAAAGGATACGGAAAGGAATTAGTACTGAAGGCAGTCGATTTTGCAAGAAAACAAGATATTAAAATTATCCCCTTGTGTCCTTTCGCTAAAAAAGTGTTCGATAAAGATCCGGATATTCAGGATGTAAGGTTTTGAATTGTTATACAGCATTTAACTCATTGGCAATCTTCTCCGCCTGCTTCAAAACAGTATCGGTAGCAAGTTTCTGCATATCTGGTGGATAACCATATTTGCGAAGCAGGCGTTTTACAGAAACACGTAGTTTAGCTTTAACACTCTCTTTTATAGTCCAGTCGATAGACGCATTTTTCCTTATAGTATCAGTAAGGACTACCGCAAGTTCCCGAAGTTTATCCTTTTCCATCAGTTCACGGGCACTCTCGTTGTCGGCAACAGCAGAATAAAAGGCATACTCATAACTGGTTAGTCCCATTTCTTTCGGTTCACTGTCCGACTTCACAATATTCTTACTCAGACTTATCAGCTCATCAATAACTTCAGCAGCAGTTAATATCTTATTCTGATATTTCTTGATAGAATTCTCAAGCATCTCCATAAACGATCGGCTCTTAACCAGATTAACTTTAGCCCTCGACTTTATTTCATCATTTAGTAGTTTCTTTAGAACTTCTATGGCCACATTTTTATGTTCCATACCTTTAATCTCCATAAGAAACTCCTCAGATAAAATAGAGATATCAGGTTTCTTAATACCTGCAGCATCAAAAACATCAATCACCTGTTCCGACACCAAAGCTTCATCAATCACCTGACGGATAGTTGTCTCCAACTCCTCATTAGATTTCCCGTAACCATTTCCTCTGCCATCAACTCCACTTTCGAACTTAACAAGCCGGGCTTTCACAGCCTGGAAGAAAGAAATTTCATCCTTTACATCCAATGCTTGCTCATGAGGGATAGAAATTGCAAATGCTTTAGATAGTTTATTTACTTCATCAATATACCTCTTCTTCCCATTCTCCTGACTCAGAATATGTTCCTCAGCAGCCAAAATCATAGACAGTTTAGAAGATGTATCCGCATCAAAATAGTTCTCATATTCAAACTCATGAAACATTTGCGATACGACCTCCAACTTCTCAAGCATCAGATCAACAGCCTGTTCCTGAGCAAGAGTAGGATCTCCCTTACCACCCGAATCAGAATAAAACGAAAGAGCCTCTTTCAGTTCTGCAGCTATTCCAAGATAATCCACGATCAGTCCACCCGGTTTATCTTTATAAACCCTGTTAACCCTTGCTATAGCCTGCATCAGATTATGACCTTTCATAGGCTTATCTATATAAAGCGTATGCAGACAAGGAGCATCAAAACCGGTAAGCCACATATCCCTTACAATAACAAGCTTCAGTTCATCATCCGGATTCTTCATACGATCAGCTAACATCCTTCTTTGTTCCTTTGTTGTATGATGTTGAGCAATCAAGCTACCATCTGAAGAAGATGTTGTCATTACAACTTTAATAGAACCCTTGCTTAGTTCATCCGAATGCCATTCAGGCTTTAATTTTATGATTGCTTCATAAAGCTCTGCAGCAATACGTCTGCTCATTGCCACAATCATACCTTTGCCCTCGAAAACCTCTTGCCTTTGCTCAAAATGATCAATAATGTCACGAGATATCTGATCTAATCTGTTCTTACTGCCAACTAGCGCCTCCAGTTGTGCCCACTTAGCCTTAGCCTTCTGCGTGTCGCTGACATCATCCCTTTCCAGTTCTTCATCAAGCTCTTCAATAAGTTCTCTTCCCTCTTCACTTAGGCTAACTTTTGCAAGTCTGCTTTCGTAATAAATAGGGACAGTAGCTCCATCCTCAATTGATTGAGCTATATCATAAATATCCACGTAATTGCCAAAAACTGCAGGCGTATTCACATCAGTGCTTTCAATAGGAGTACCGGTAAATCCCAGATAAGTTGCATTTGGCAGAGCATCACGCATATATTTGGCAAAACCATATACAATTTTCTTACCTATAACATCCCCATATTCGTTCTTATCATCAATAGTTTTTGCTTTAAAACCATATTGTGTTCTATGAGCCTCATCAACAATTACCACTATGTTTTCACGGTCCGACAACATCTCAAAAACATTACCATCCTCAGGCTGAAACTTCTGAATGGTTGTAAACACCACGCCTCCCGAGCCTACCTTCAGCAGTTCCTTCAAATTTTCCCTGCTGTCAGCCTGAACCGGCTCCTGTCGCAACAGTTGTCTCGATGAGGCAAAAGTATCAAAGAGCTGATCATCCAAATCATTCCTGTCAGTAATTACCACGATAGTAGGATTATTCATTGCCAGTACAATCTTTCCCGTGTAGAAAACCATAGACAGTGATTTACCGCTTCCCTGTGTATGCCATACAACACCACCTCTGCGGTCGCCTGTTTCCTGAGCTCTCACATCAGGCAAATCATAACTCTCAGGTGGTTCAACAACCGTATTGTGTAATGACAAACTATCCGACAGATCTTTTATACAATAACCCGCAGCTCTCAAAGTAGATTCTACAGCCCTGTTTACCGCATAATACTGATGATAAGCAGCTAATATTTTAACCGTTTCAATAGAATTAATTCCTGTTTCAGGATCCTCTTTTTTGTTCTTTTCAAATACTACAAAATGGCGAATCAAATCCAGCAAAGTGCTCTTGTTCAGCATACCTAAAATTAAAGTCTCAATTTGATTCACAAGATGCGAAGCTTCCACCTTACCATCCGCTGTTTTCCATGCCATGAATCTGCTGAAACCTGCTGAAATGGATCCTGCCCTTGCTTCCAGACCATCCGAAATTACTACTAAACCGTTATATGTAAAAAGTGATGGAATCTGAGCTTTATAAGTCTCTATTTGCCTGAAAGCAGAACGGATAGTTGTTTTCTCATCAGCTGCATTCTTTAGTTCCATCGCCACAAGTGGAATACCGTTAACAAACAGAATTACATCAGGGCGTTTTATATGATTATTATCCACCACAGTAAATTGGTTAGCCACAACAAACTCGTTGTTCAAAGGATCATTAAAGTCAATCAGCCAAACCCGATCACCCCTCTCAACACCATTCACACGTTTAGTAACAGGAATACCCTCAGTAATTAATCTGTGAAATGTCTCATTATTCACCAGTAATTCAGGTGAATGAATTCGCATAATCTCTTTTATTGCACTTGATTGTGCATCTTCAGGAATAGAAGGATTAATCCGCTTAACAGCCCTTCTCAGGCGGTCAGTCAGCAACACCTGCTCATAAGAGTCACGTTCAGGCTTTTCTCCGTCAGGAGCAATATCTGGGGCGTAAACATATTCGTAACCGATCCTTTCAAGCAGCTCAATCGTAAAATCTTCTATAGTGCTTTCGGTAATGTGACTCATAATTATTCGCTTAAAACAGTTTCATCTGATGCGCTTCAACTTTAGGAGGATAAAAAACACCTATAATTATAAATGGATTCTTTCCAACATAATGAAACTCACGAGTTGTTCCCATAAAAAAATGTAAATCACGCTTTAGAAAAGTATCAAAGTATTTATGTTTTACTTTTTCTAACGCTTTAGCTTCATCTCCTTTTTCTTGTGAAAGACAATTCCAGTATAACTGACCAATTTCCCAATCTTCAACCATTATTTTTCTTTGAATATCATCCTCTGTAGTAAAGATATAAGAAAATTTGTAAGGTAGTTTTCTAACAACATTAAATATTTCTTTTGTATCCTCAAGGTCAAATAGTTCTCCTTGTAACTGCCTAGCTTTTATAGTGTCCAGTTTTCTTCTATCCCATTCACTGTCACATGGCTCCCATACAAAATCAATTATTTCTTTTGGTTTTACTATTGCCAAAGAAGTAGATATTTCTTTATCTTTAGCTTCTGCAATTAACTCAGTTAAGTTTGTGTATACTTTATTTTTAAAGCAAAGTTCTTTTCGATCAAACCACCCATTTTCTGTTGATACTTTTCCTCCTCTCTTAATCTCTTTTGTTAAATCTGCGGGTCGATAACTTTCTGGTCTGAAATCTTTGGTGTTTTTTACTAAATCCATTTCAATCCACTCCCATTTATTATATCTGTTAGAATAATCTAATTTCCTAAATGGAACAGGGTAAATTCTTATCCAAGAACCATCTTCTCTAAAACCCGCTGTGCATACTAATTCATCATACTTTTCAGACAAAGTAGGATATGTTTTTACTGATACTAGAACTTTTGTTAAAGACATTTTTTAAAGTGACATAAATCCATAATTTTTATCAGGCAATTTCATTAATGCATCCGCAACACGTGTTCTATGACATTGTCCTGGATCCTTTTCAAAACATGTCAGTGCTACACGTTTATCATTATTAATGATATTCCTTACTTTTAACAATGAATCTTGATTCTTAGGCAGAGTGTAATTTTCATAGTCTTCAAATAAGAAGTCATAATCATGCTGATGATTTAATTCCCTGCGTTTATCAGATTCAATTCCCAATTCAGGTATGTGAATATATTCTATTCCTACACCTTTACATGCAATCGACAATTGACTTTTAGAAAAGCCGTATTTTTGACTATAAGCATTTTTGCGAACATCACACAAAACATGCACATCGTTTTTTATCAACCTGTTAAGATACTCTTCAAGAGAAATACCCTCATAGCCAATAGTAAAAAGCATTGGAGTGTTTTTTGATTCTTTCTGTTTAAGTACATTTTTAATTTCATCTGCACTTAACAAGTCCCTGGCTATAGAGCTATTAATTGCGTAGTATGGGTATCTTTTGTATGTATATGTAATTAATTCTTGTTGACTTAAAGAACCAAACATTCTTTTAACCCCCAATAAAAGTTTCTGATCCTCCTCTTTCAGCATCCTTAAATAAGACTCAGATTGTTTTAGTTTAATAAACCGTCCACCCAGCTGTTCAGTAATTTCCAGATAACCATACTTCTTCATCGTATTTATATCCTGATTTGCCTGAAAAGAAAAACATCCATATTTATAAGGAATAAAATCAAAGGCTCTTTTAGTTTGTTTTCTGGTAAATAGAAAAAGATACTTCTGCAGACTTTTTGCAGTTAGCTGTCCGTCAAATAATTCTAATAATGCAAGCAGTATTTTACGTCTGTAGTACAACATATTACAAATATACAATAATTAGAGAATTTGTTATTGAATTAAAGCCAAATTAATAAGCTTTATCCTATATACCAAATATCATAATTACGCTGACTGTTAATCTAGAAGTGTGCGGGTATTTTTGTTATTCTTTCAAAAGCTACAGCCAATTCAGTTGTAATTGAGCTTTCACAATTCATAACGTCTATAATTGTTTCTTCAGAAACACCAACCTTAAAAGCAAATTCCTTAGCATCCATTTTAATTTCTTCCAGTTTCTCTTACAGTGTTTCACCAGGATGAATGATTGTTGATGGATTATATTGATTTTCTTTTTCCATAGTATTTAATTTATTTACTTCATCTTTATGAAACTCTAATCTCGCCACTCATTAGTCTTGGAAGTAAAGAATCTCGTAACCTTGTAATTGTGATTATTTGAGTTCTATTTTTATTGATTTTTTCAAAAATAGGTTGAATAACACAGTTATATTTGTCAATGTAATTAATAGGAACTATTGGACAATTAAAATCAAAAATAGTTGACGGGTTAATTCTTTGATGGCTACCGCTAGTACCGCCAACTCCAGAAGCAATTTCATTGTAATTGTCGTTGTAAGAAAGCCATCCTAATATAAAGTATAAATATTTTTTATTCTTAGGCTTTACAATTTGAAATTCAGTTGAACATATAGCATTATCATCTATATTGTCAAGTAATAACCAAATCCTTTTGTCTTTATGCGGGTTTAATTTTGAGAAAAGAATACAATATTGAGGCACTTTGTATTTACTGCTTCTTATTTCAGAACCAAGATCTTTAATAGGTTCTTTTGCACTATCAAATGATGGTAAACTATAATGTACAAATAATTTTGAATGCAGATTTTGGGGATTTATACTTTCTTTACTATGAAATGCAATATCAGAAATAGCGCCCTCCTCCCAATCCTCCTCTGCTTTCTCCACAAACCACTTTCTGAACAGAGTTTCTGTCATTTTCTCCAAGGTTTCATTTTGTCGATGAAGCAGTTCTATTTTATCATCTAGTGATGAAAGAATAGATGCAATTGCTTTTTGTTCGGGGAGGGGTGGAAGTGATATTTCTAATGCTTTAATGTCACTTGGTTTTAAAGAAGGGTATGCAGATGTCGAAGCTTCAGCTATAGAATGTAAATATTCCGTTGTCTGTTTTTGTATAAGATTATAGTACAAATATCTTGGATAGAGTGTGTCGACTTTGCATGTAATTGTAACAAAACCTGTTGAAATTACTAAATTATTTGGAGGGTTTTCAATAAACCCGTAATGAAGCTGGTTGGGTCGTACTGTTGAATAGATAATATCGTTCTCCTTTACCAATCTTTTTGCTCGACTTGGAGCATCATTTAAATCAAACTCTTGTAGACCATCAATCTTATTTTCTGTTATAGATCCAGTGTCTAAATAAATTATTTTTGAATATGGATAATTCTTATCAACACTTTCATTGTTGCAAATAACTAAATCCCTCAAATTATATTCCTTCCAATCACTCATCTACTTTAATTTTCTTAAGGTTCTCAGCAATAATCTCATTTAGTCTCGCCTCTTCTTTCAATTGCTCTTCCCATTCAGCTTTAAGAGCTGCGAAGTGTTCGTTAAAATCAAAGTCGTCTTCCTCTTCAGGGAGTCCCACATATCGCCCTGGTGTGAGTACATAGTCAAGTTCTCTAACTCTGTCAATAGGAGTAGAGGAGCAGAAGCCTGCAATGTCTTCGTAATTACCGTTTGGATTTCTCCAGTTGTGATATGTATCGGAAATCTGTTTAATATCTTCTTCCGAAAGCTCACGTGTGCGTCTGTTTATAAGATGTCCCAAATTGCGGGCATCGATAAATAGTATCTCTTTTGTGCGGTTTCTGAATTTACCGTTACTGCGGTTACGACTCATAAACCACAATGCCGCCGGTATTTGTGTGTTTAGGAAAAGCTTGGCGGGCAGGTTCACTATACAGTCAATTAGACCTTCTTCAATAAGGTTTTTTCTTATTTCTCCTTCACCACTTGTTTTAGATGTTAAAGCTCCTTTTGCAAGAACTACACCTGCCTGTCCGGTTGGAGCAAGATGATAAATAAAATGCTGCATCCATGCAAAGTTAGCATTACCTGGTGGTGGCGTTCCATAGTTCCAGCGACCGTCATTTCTCAGTAAATCACCTCCCCAGTCACTTACATTAAATGGTGGATTGGCAATTATATAATCTGCTTTCAGGTCTTTATGTGCATCGTTCAGAAAGGATCCTTCACTGTTCCATTTCACTTGAGAACTGTCAATACCTCTGATAGCCAGGTTCATCTTGCATAGTCGCCATGTGGTTTGGTTACTTTCCTGACCGTAAATTGAAATGTCGTTTACTTTTCCCTGGTGTTTTGTCACGAAATTCTCTGATTGTACAAACATTCCTCCCGATCCACAGCATGGGTCAAATACTCTGCCCTCATAGGGTTCAAGCATTTCTACAAGTAACTCAACAACACTGCGGGGGGTATAGAATTGTCCGCCTTTCTTACCTTCGGCAAGAGCAAATTCTCCAAGGAAGTACTCAAAAACATGACCAAGAACATCTGCACTGCGTGATTTAGTGTCGCCTAAAGCGATATTTCCAATAAGATCGATCAGTTCACCCAGACTTGCAGGATCCAGGCTTTGGCGTGCATAAACCTTAGGGAGTACTCCTTTAAGTGAGGAATTCTCTTTTTCAATGACATCCATGGCATCATCTACAATCTTGCCAATATTAGGTAACTTGGCTTTTGAAATTAGATAACCCCATCTAGCTTCTTTTGGCACAAAGAACACGTTTTCTGCCTTGTACTCATCTCTGTCCTCGGGATCTGCGCCTTGTGCCTGTTCTTCTACTAGTTTGTCGTACAATTCCTCAAATGCATCAGATATATATTTCAAGAATATCAATCCTAAAACTACATGCTTATACTCAGCAGCATCTATGTTTTTTCTCAATTTGTCTGCTGCCTTCCATAGCTGTTTCTCCAGAGGTTCTTCTGTGCCTTTCTTTTTCTTTCCCACTTGTTATTCTTTTGTTTCTTAATTACTGTGTTCTGATTGATAGAAAACAAATATACGAATAATAAATAATCCGTGCATTTTTTAATTTTGATGGAGTCTAGCCATCATATTTGCTTTAATATTACATAGACTGTATTTAGTCTATCATAAGTTTAAATATCCTTTATAAATAGTTTATTATCGGTATATAAAAATATATGCCGATAATAAGCCTGATATATACCTGATATAAGCCGATAATAAGCCGGTGACGACTGAAGTAAGAATAAAAAAGGACTACACAGTTAAGTATAGCCCTATTTACACCAAATAGTGTCTTGTTAATCAGTGGATTTTATTTCTCAGATGGTGCCTGCCTTTTAATAGGCTCACACCCTTTGCAGCCGGCGCAATAAGAGGAGTCTTTTTTGGAGAAAAAGAAGTTGTATATATGTCGAAGCAGGACAAAACCTACTGCAACCCCTATTATTATTACAATAATTAGTTGAATATCCATAGCTTAATAATTTTAAATCTATATAAACAAACTGCCCACCTGAAACACAAGTAGGGCAACTAACCAGGCGAGACCTGTAGAATAAAGAACGCTGAAAACTGCCCATTTCCATGAATGGGATTCTTCTTTTATTGCTGCAATTGTTGCAATACAAGGGAAATATATCAGTACAAACAGCAGAAAAGCAACTACAGCCAAAGGTGTGAAAACAGGACTTCCGTCTGCATTTGTTTCTGATTCGATTCTTGCCTGTAGTGATTCCTGGCTTTCGCTGTCGCCTGTATATAATACACCCATGGTGCTGATAACTACCTCTTTGGCTGCCATCCCGGAGAGGAGGCTGACAGACATTTTCCAGTCAAATCCAAGGGGACGCATTACCGGTTCTATGAATTTACCTATTTTTCCTATAAATGAGTTCTCCTGATGTTCTATATTATAAGCAAGTGTTGCTTCAGTTAAAAGTTGATCTCTTTGATCTGCAGTAATCTGGTTCCTGGCAAACTGGTTTTCAATCATCGATGTTTGCTTTGCAATATTGTTGTATTGACTTCTGTCCTGTGGGAAGTAGCCAAGGAACCATATAATTATTGATGCTACAAGTATGGGACCTCCCATTTTACGGAGATACTGACTAGCTCTTTCCCACATGTGGGTAAGGATTGATTTGACAGTAGGCATACGGTAAGGCGGAAGTTCCATGACGAAAGGGGTGTCTTCTTCCTTGAACAGGGTCTTGCGGAATAGGAATGCTGTTAGTGCAGCAATTAAAATCCCGATGATATATAATGAAAGGAGTGCAAGACTTGCATTTTTCGGGAAAAAGATGCCAATGAAAAGTATATAAACCGGCAAACGGGCACTACATGACATGAATGGCACTATCAGCATCGTTATCATTCTACTGCTTCTGCTTTCTATTGTGCGGGTTGACATTATAGCGGGGACATTGCAGCCAAATCCCATAATCAGGGGTATAAACGATTTGCCGTGCAAACCAATCTTATGCATCAGTTTATCCATTATAAAGGCTGCGCGTGACATGTAGCCGGAGTCTTCCATAAAAGCAATAAACAGGTAGAGGATAACTATATTGGGGAGAAATACTATTACTCCGCCCACACCCCCAATTATACCGTCAACAATAAGATCTTTGAGGGGACCCGGTGACATGCTGCTTCTTACGAGGTTGCCTATCCAGCCTACAATCGACTCAATCCACTCCATTGGATAGTTGCCCAGTCGGAATGTGGCTTCAAACATTATCCATAGAAATAGGAAGAATACCGGGAAGCCAATATATTTGTTTGTTACAATTGAGTCGATCAGCTTGCTTTTGTCAATCTTGTTCGGTTTTTCATCAAGTGTCTCTTTTAGTCCTCCCGCTATAAATCCATATCTTGCATTGGTAAAAGCTGATTCAGTATCTTCCCTGAGAAGTTTCTCAATATAATTGCGTTCTTTGTCTCTGCGCGCAATTATCTGATTATATTTAGGAGAATTGGCAATCTGCCTTTCTGCTTCCTTGTCACCCTCAAGTAGTTTTATGCAAATATATCTGAGAGGCAACCCTCTTTTTGGCTGATAGTTATTCTTAAGATCACGCTCCATTATGGCGATGGATTTCTCCAGGACCCTGCCGTAAGGCAGTTGTACAAAGGCGTGGTCAGTCTCTTTATGAACTTCAATCACCTGTTCAAGAAGCTTCGGAATGCCTTCACCCCGTTTACCGACAGTGGGCACAATCGGAATATTTATCAGTTTGGAAAATGTGTGATAATCAAATTTTCTACCGCTCTGTTCCAGCTCATCATACATGTTAAGGGCAATAACCATCGGCACTTCAAGATCCAGTAGTTCCGTTGTAAGGTAAAGGTTTCTTTCCAGTGCTGAAGCAGAAACAACATTAACAATGACATCCGGCTTTTCGTCTAAAATATAATTACGCGCATAAAGTTCTTCTGGAGAGTAAGATGAAAGTGAATAAGTACCTGGAAGGTCCACCAGCGTGAAGTTGTATCCGTTATGCTTGAGGTAGCCCTCTTTGGCGTCTATGGTAACGCCACTATAGTTTCCCACATGCTCGTGTGCTCCCGATGCCAGGTTGAAGATTGATGTTTTGCCGGAGTTAGGATTACCCATCAGGGCTACAGTAATATTTTTCTCCTTTGTTTTTTTTGAGGCTCCGATTCGGGATTTCGCTCCGCCATAAAGTTTTTTTATTAATTCAGGGTCGTGGTTTTTGTAATTTATACCATTGCGTGTATGTGTGAGTACATCAGTCGTTTGAGAGTGGTCATTATTGTGATATTTGTTTTCGTAGTAGTCGGGTTCATAATAACCGTTCTGTGAAGTTTCAACTTTTAACATGGTAATTTCAATCATCACAGCCTCACTTCGACGTAATGAAACCTCATATTCCATGATACCGTACTTAATCGGATCTTTGAGCGGTGCATTAAGAATTGATTTTACCTCTTCACCACGAACGAATCCCATCTCCAGGATTCGCTTCCTGAATGCACCATTGCCATTAACCTTTTTAATATAAGCAGTTTGACCTGTTTGTAGTTCCGACAGTCGCATCCGTTACTCTCAATTTTTAATTTTGCAAAGATACATCAATTTCCACTATTATTTATAATCAATATAAATAATGCCTGTTTAATTAGATTTTTTTACACCCTGTTTTTCATTTTTTGCTTACAGTTTTATTGCCTGAAAACACTTTAGTGGTTGGAATTGTTGTTAATTCAGATATACTTAAAAGTTATTTTTATGGGATATAGAATTGAAAAAGATACGTTAGGTGAGGTGAAAGTACCTTCCGACAAGTTATGGGGTGCTCAGACAGAGAGGTCACGCAATAATTTCAAGATAGGTAATCCTGCGTCAATGCCAATCGAGCTGATCTATGGATTTGCATATCTCAAAAAAGGAGCGGCTTATGCGAATCACGAACTGGGTGTGCTATCTGTTGAAAAGCGTGATCTTATTGCTAAGGTTTGTGATGAGATTATTGAGGGAAAGCATGACGATCAGTTTCCCTTGGTAATATGGCAGACAGGATCCGGCACCCAGAGCAATATGAATGTTAACGAGGTTATTGCCAATCGTGCACATCAACTTGCAGGGAAAAAAGTAGGTGGGGGAGAAAAAACATTACAGCCGAATGATGATGTTAATAAGTCGCAGTCGTCAAATGACACCTTCCCAACCGGAATGCATATTGCTTGTTATAAAAAGGTGGTGGAAGTTACACTTCCCGGATTGCGTCAGCTTCATAAGTCGCTGGAAAACAAGTCAAAGGAGATTGCTGATGTTGTTAAAATTGGTCGCACACATCTTATGGATGCTACACCACTGACACTGGGACAGGAATTCAGTGGTTACGTTTCTCAACTTGAGCATGGAATTAAAGCTATCGAAAATACTTTACCGCATCTGGCAGAGCTGGCTCTCGGGGGTACGGCTGTTGGTACGGGTCTCAATACACCTAAAGGCTACGATGTTACGGTTGCAAAATATATTGCTGAATTCACGGGTCTGCCTTTTGTGACTGCTCCAAATAAGTTTGAAGCACTTGCAGCGCATGATGCAATCGTGGAAACACACGGAGCATTAAAACAGGTGGCAGTTTCACTTAATAAAATTGCAAATGATGTAAGGCTGCTTGCTTCCGGTCCCAGAAGCGGCATTGGTGAGATTATAATACCTGCAAATGAACCGGGATCATCAATTATGCCAGGTAAGGTAAACCCTACACAGGCAGAAGCGCTTACTATGGTTTGTGCTCAAGTTATAGGGAACGACGTGGCAATTACTGTTGGCGGTATGCAGGGACATTTTGAACTCAACGTGTTTAAACCTTTAATGGCAGCTAACTTCTTGCAAAGTGCTCAACTGTTGGGTGATGCTGCTGTCTCTTTTGATATTCACTGTGTGTCGGGGATAGAACCTAACAAGCCACGCATTAAAGAATTGCTTGATAATTCGCTTATGCTAGTGACTGCCCTTAATACAAAAATAGGTTATTATAAAGCTGCGGAGATTGCAAATAGTGCTCACAATAATGGCACAACGCTTAAAGAGGAGGCTGTGAGATTAGGATATGTGACAGCAGAAGAGTTTGATGAGTGGGTACGCCCTGAAGACATGATTGGTCCTCTGGAATAAATAAAAGGTTAACAGATATTATAAACGGTGTCGTTTCACGATGCCGTTTTTTCTTTGTATTTTTGTTAGCATATTTATCGATAGACCAAATAATTAACAATAACATAAAATTTAATTTAAAAGTTTATGGCTACAAAACCATTTATTTATCAAGAACCATTTCCTATGTCGGAAGATAAAACTGAATATTATCTGCTCACGAAGGACTATGTTTCTGTTGCAGAGTTTGAAGGGAAAGAGATTCTTAAGGTCTCGACAGAGGGATTAACGCTTATGGCGCAAACAGCTTTTCGTGATGTGGAGTTCTTGCTACGTCCGGAACATCAGGAACAAGTGGCAAAAATTCTCAATGATCCCGAATCGAGTGAGAATGACAAATTTGTGGCTTTGACATTCCTGCGCAATGCGGAGATCTCTGCTAAAGGTGTTCTTCCTTTTTGTCAGGATACGGGAACAGCCATTATAACAGGCAAGAAGGGTCAGAACGTGTGGACTGACGGATGTGATGCTGAAGCTCTCTCTAAAGGAGTTTACAATACTTTTGTGAATGAGAATCTTCGCTATTCTCAGAATGCGGCACTCAACATGTATGATGAGGTTAATACCGGTACCAACTTGCCTGCACAAATTGATTTGTATGCAACTGGCGGAAATGAATACAACTTCTTATGTATTGCTAAGGGTGGGGGCTCTGCTAATAAGACATACCTATATCAGGAAACAAAAGCATTACTGACCCCAGGTAAGTTGGAGGAGTTCCTTATTGATAAAATGAAATCACTGGGTACAGCAGCTTGTCCGCCCTATCACCTTGCATTTGTGATTGGCGGAACATCAGCAGAGGCTAATCTTAAAACCGTAAAGCTGGCATCTGCCAAGTATTATGATAACCTGCCAACGGAAGGTAATGAGCATGGTCAGGCTTTCAGAGACATAGAGCTGGAAAACAGATTAAAGAAAGCTTCTGAAGAGTTGGGCTTAGGTGCACAGTTTGGAGGTAAGTATTTTGCTCATGATGTACGTGTGATCCGCTTGCCTCGCCATGGTGCTTCTTGTCCTGTAGGTATGGGGGTGTCTTGTTCAGCAGACCGTAACATTAAGGCTAAAATCAACAAAGATGGAATCTGGATTGAGAAACTTGAGGATAATCCGGCACGACTAATTCCTGAGGAGTATCGCGAAGTGGGTGAAGCTGGCGGGGTTAAGATTGATCTCAATCAGCCTATGGAAAAGATACTTGCAGAGCTGTCTAAGTACCCTGTTTCTACGAGACTGTCACTTAACGGAACAATTATTGTTGGACGTGATATAGCTCACGCAAAACTGAAAGAGCGAATCGACCGTGGCGAAGGAATGCCTCAGTATATGAAGGATCATCCTATATATTATGCAGGACCTGCCAAGACTCCAAAAGGATATGCGTCAGGATCTATGGGACCTACTACCGCAGGAAGAATGGACTCGTATGTTGATCTTTTCCAGTCAAATGGAGGAAGTATGGTTATGTTGGCAAAAGGTAATCGCAGTCAGCAGGTAACAGACGCATGCAAAAAGCATGGCGGATTTTATCTGGGTAGTATTGGCGGACCTGCAGCTATTCTGGCTCAGGAAAGCATAAAAAGTCTGGAGTGTGTTGAATATCCCGAACTGGGTATGGAAGCTATATGGAAAATTGAAGTTGAGGACTTTCCAGCATTTATACTTGTAGATGATAAGGGTAACGACTTCTTTCAGGTGGTTACACAGCCCAATTGCAGCTTTAGTTAATGCTATTGGCTTTTATTTAAATTAAAAAAATATAGTTATGAAGAGGACATATTTTATTTTAATTGCCGTCATAGCCAGTCTTGCCGTATCTTTAGGGCAAACTCGCTCTGTGGTTACGCTTGAGAAAGGATGGAAGTTTACTCGTGAGGATAATCCTGAATCAAGAAGTGTAGCTTACGACGACAGTGATTGGCAATCGGTGCGTGTGCCACACGATTGGGCAATTTACGGTCCGTTTGATAAGAATAATGATATTCATCGCATGGCGATAGTGCAGGACGGACAAACCTCCGCTATTGAACATTACGGAAGAACGGGCGGTTTGCCTTTTACAGGTGCAGGCTGGTATCGTATCAATTTTACTATTCCTGAATTTAATGATAATAAGCGGGTAACAGTTAAGTTCGATGGTGCAATGAGCAATGCCCGGGTTTACGTAAATGGCAATGAAGCCGGTTACTGGCCTTATGGCTACAACACTTTTCATTTCGATATAACTGATTTTTTGAATAGTGACGGTAAGAATAATATGCTTGCCGTGAGACTTGAGAACCCGGAAGAGAGCTCCCGCTGGTATCCCGGTGCAGGACTTTATCGGAATGTTCACATAATCACAACAAATGATTCTCATATTCCTGTTTGGGGAACACATATAACTACTCCTGTAGTAAATGATGAGTTCGCAAAAGTTGATGTAAAGACTAAAGTAGTTACATCTGGCGCAGGTGATTATAAATTGGTTACAGAGATTTTAGATGGTGATGCAAATCTTGTTTCATCTTCTGAGTCGGTTTTGACCCCCTTTGATCAGAATGAGTTCTCTCAGACTCTTATAGTAGAAAATCCGGAACTGTGGGACATCAAGCAGCCAAATCTATATAATGCAGTTTCTAAGCTGTATAAAAATGGTCAGCTGGTTGATGAGTATAATACTACATTCGGTATCAGGACAATAGATGTAATTGCAGATAAAGGTTTCTTTCTGAACGGTCGATTGGTGAAATTTCAGGGGGTATGCTTGCATCACGATCTGGGACCTCTCGGAGCTGCTGTGAATGATGCTGCTATCCGTCGCCAGATACGCATAATGCAGGATATGGGAGTAAATGCAATCCGTACTTCGCATAATATGCCGGCACCTGATTTCGTGAGGATTGCTGATGAAATGGGAATGATGATAATGGCTGAATCTTTTGACAGCTGGAGGATTCCCAAGGTGAAGAATGGCTATAACCTTTATTTTGATGAATGGGCTGAAAAGGATATGGTCAACCTGATTCATAATTTCAGAAACAGTGCCAGCGTTGTAATGTGGTGCATTGGCAATGAAGTTGAAGAGCAAAGTCACCCACAAGGAGCTAAAGTGGCTCGTTTTCTTCAGGATATTGTTCAGAGGGAAGATCCGACCAGACCCATAACAAATGGAATGGACAGAGTTGACAATGTCTTCTCAAACGGTATGGCTGCTATAATGGATGTGCCCGGTTTTAATTATCGCTCATTCCGTTATCAGGAAGCTTATAATAAGCTGCCACAGCAGGTGATTTTGGGATCTGAGACAACCTCTGCTTTCAGTTCACGCGGAGTTTACAAATTCCCTGTTGAGCGCAAGCAAATGGCAATATATGATGATCATCAGGCATCATCTTATGATGTTGAACATGCAGGCTGGTCTAATCTTCCTGAAGATGATTTTATTCTGCATGATGATCTGTATTATACGATGGGAGAGTTTATATGGACAGGTTTTGATTATCTGGGTGAGCCAACACCTTATTACAGTAACTGGCCTAGTCATAGCTCACTGTTTGGTGCGGTTGATCTTGCCGGTATTCCTAAGGACAGGTTTTATCTCTATCGCAGTCACTGGAACAAAGAAGAAGAGACACTTCATATTCTTCCCCACTGGAATTGGGAAGGTCGTGAAGGTGAGGTAACCCCTCTGTTTGTTTATACAAATTATCCTTCTGCAGAGCTTTTCATAAATGGAAAGAGTCAGGGAGTAAGAACCAAAGATCTTTCTGTGGAAATTGATGGCAGCTATACAGCTGAGGCACAGAAATCTTTTGAGCGCCAGAAAAGATATCGTCTGATGTGGATGGATACTAAATATGAACCGGGGACAGTTAGAGTTGTGGCTTATGATGAAGCGGGCAATGCAGTTGCCGAGAAAGAAATTCGTACAGCAGGCAAGCCCCACAGACTGGTTCTTGAAGGTGACAGAGATGTGATATCTGCAGACGGAAAAGACCTGGCGTTTATAACTGTTTCAGTTGTAGACAGAAATGGTAATCCTTGTCCCAATGTAAACGAGTTGGTAAAATTCAACGTTAAGGGAGCAGGATCCTATCGTGCCGGCGCTAATGGTGACCCTGCAAGTACTGATCTGTTTCATCTGCCGCAGATGCACCTGTTTAACGGTAAACTGGTTGCAATAGTAGAATCATCAGAAACAGCTGGAACGATAACTCTTGAGGCTAATGCCAAAGGGTTGAGAAAAGGGAGTATTAAGATACAGACTAAATGATTTGCTGGTAATATACCCAGGTTACAAAAACGATAAAAGGTTTTATGACAAAACCTATATAGGTGTTACAAGTTATTAGGACGAGTTAATACAACAATTTATAAAAGGGAAGTGAATTCTATAAGAACTGCTTCCCTTTATTTTATTTATCTTTGTATCTCCAAAAAAATAAAGAATGGCAAGAAAAAGAAAACAACTTCCCCTGTTGGAAAATGTGGTTATTGCTGATGTTGCAGCTGAAGGTAAAGCGATTGCTAAAGTAGATGGTATGGCGGTTTTTGTGCCGTATGCAGTTCCAGGTGATGTGGTGGATATTCAGCTGACTCGCAAGAAGAATAGCTTTGCAGAAGGTAAGGTTGTAAAGTTTCATTCTTTTTCTGATGTGAGAAGTGTTCCATTCTGTGATCATTTTGGTGTTTGCGGAGGTTGTAAGTGGCAGAATCTGCCTTATGAAGAACAACTGAAATACAAGCATAAACAGGTTGTTGATAACCTTGAGCGTATTGGTAAAATTGAACTGCCCGAAATAAATCCAATACTCGGTGCTCCAAAATCAACATACTACAGGAATAAGTTAGAGTTTACCTTTTCTGATAAAAGATGGCTTACGGATGAGGAGATTTCATCAGACACGGAGTTTACGCATAAAAATGCAGTGGGTTTTCATATCCCGGGCATGTTTGATAAGGTGCTTGACATCAAGAAGTGCTGGCTGATGGATGATATGCAAAACAGTATTAGGAACAGTGTACGAAAATTTTGCCTGGACAACGAATATACCTTTTTCGATTTGCGTAATCAGAATGGGTTGATGCGCACACTTGTTGTAAGAAACACTTCTATTGGAGAGTGGATGGTTATTGTTGTCTTTTTTGAAGACGATCAGGAAAAGAGGGAAAAATTGATGAATCATATCAAATCTGAATTTCCTCAGATAACTTCACTGTTATACATCATTAATCAGAAAGCTAATGATACTATTACAGATCAGGAAGTAGTTGTTTGGAGCGGGCGCGATCATATCTTTGAGGAGATGGAAGGACTGAGATTTAAGATTGGACCTAAATCATTTTACCAAACAAACAGTGAACAGGCATATCATTTATATGAGGTTGCACGTGAATTTGCGCAGTTGAATGACGATGAACTGGTGTATGACCTTTATACGGGTACCGGTACAATTGCCAACTTTGTTGCACGTGATGCTAAGAAGGTTATTGGTATTGAGTATGTTGAAGATGCAATTGAGGATGCAAAAATCAATTCTGAAATTAACGGCATTGATAACACTTTATTCTTTGCCGGCGATATGAAGGATGTGCTTACAAAAGATTTCATAGACGAACATGGCAGACCTGATGTAATTATTACAGATCCTCCACGTGCGGGTATGCATGAAGATGTTGTAAATGCAATACTTGTGGCAGAGCCTGACAGAATTGTCTATGTTAGCTGTAATCCTGCAACACAGGCGCGTGACATAAGTCTGCTGGATTCAAAATACAGAGTTGATCGCGTTCAGCCTGTTGATATGTTTCCTCAGACACATCATGTGGAGAACGTGGTTTTATTAGAGAAGAGATAAAAACGCAAGAAATATAATACTCAAGTGTAACTAACAATTTAAATCTCTTGATTTCTCGACTTTTTTCTTAACTCACCGGTTCTACAGTGTAACCCTGTTCTCGGAGTCCTTTGATGAGTCCTTCATCTCCCAGGAGATGAAGACAACCAACAGCTATAAATGAAGATTTGTCTTTCATGATGGCGGGTAGTTTTTCCAGCCACTTCTCATTACGATCTTTGTTCAGGATATTACGCTCTTCTTCTGTACTTGGGCAAGGGTCATCAGGCGATTCTTTTCCGAATATTTCGTAGAGGGCATTTATGTCTTGAGCGTGATAGGCAACCTGAAGTTTATCCATCTGTTCTTTAAGTAAGTCAGGGTTATAAATCAAACACATCAATAGTTCAGCCTGTCGTTCCATAGTTTGTGAGTTAAGCAGAACATGTATCTGATCTTCGGTTGTCTCCAGGCCTACTACCGGTCTGGTGCGCTTTAATGCTTCTTCCTGAAAATACTGATCCAAGCTAATTCCATTCGATAGAGAAGGATAATATTTTTGGTAAAGTGTTAATGTAATGACATTGGAAATAAGTGCAGGTTTAAGTACTCCCAGCTGATCCAGACCAACTCCGATAAGACTTTTAAGTGTACTGTCAAGAAGTGTTATGTCATCTTTTGGAAGCATTGAATTGTAAGTTACACCATCAGGCATCGTTGATTCACCCATAATCTCCATTTGCATTGCTGACATATTACTCATATCCAGTTCTCCTACAACTTGCTCTGTATTTTCGAAAGCTGTGTTCAAACCTGGAACTGAATCAAGAAATGTTGTGGGTACAAGATGATGTGTACCAAAAAGATAGGAGGGTTTGTCTAAGCCATTCCCAGAAATCTTCCACAGCAATGAGGAGCTTTCAATATTGGACTGACTGTTGCATGACAACATTACAAATAATGCCGCTAAAGCAAATAAGTATTTTTTTAAAGTCATATTTTTGATTGATTTATATAAGGTCTGCTTCTTTGGTGTCAACAAAGGTGGATTTCTCTTTCCCAATTTCAAGGAAATCAAATAGTACCCAGAATATTGTAAATGAAGGTATAACATCTGTTACAGGTAAAATCTCCTCTACGAAAGTTACCAGTGAGGTGTATTTTCCTATTTTATTGCCAAACATTTTATAGCTTAACGAAGCTGCAACCGGTGCCCAAATCACATCAATGAACGGACCTACGACAGGTATTGCAGCTGATGACATGCCAATGATGTCAAGTACAATACATTTGGCTAGTTTTTTATATTTATTACCCATAGGTAATTGTTTTAAAAATAAATCAGGGAAAAAATAAAAACTTCCCTGATTTATATTTTTTCCTGAATCAAAGCTTGTTAAGCTCCTTGAGCTCCCTGAGCAGTGTTTAATGGAGTGTAAGTCCTTGTTGCAAGTTCTTTATCCAACATGTAAACACCAACTCCGTTGTCTCCTATAAGTTTTAGTGCATCTACCATGCCCTGAGCTGTTTCTTCTTCTTCTACCTGTTCATTTACAAACCATTGTAGCATATTTTCTGTAGCGTAATCGTTTTCACTGCGCGCAATGGCTACCAGGTCGTTAATTAGCGAAGTTACAACTTTTTCATGTTTTAATGTATCTTCAAATGCTTTTAAAACTGTATCCCATGAAGTTTGTACTTCCTTAATCGGTTGTAATTCCACTTTGTTCCCTTTTGAAATCAGGTAGTTCATGAATTTTAGTGCGTGATCCTGTTCTTCATGGAATTGTACCTGAAACCAATTTGCGATTCCGGGGAGCGCCTTATTTGAGAAATGAGCCGACATTGACAAATAGAGATAAGCAGACCATAATTCGGCATTAATCTGCTTGTTGATAGCTGTTTCTAAATTTTTACTTACCATATTAGTACTATTATTTATTTTTGTTTCATATTATGTTAAAACGTTCTTCTTCTAAAAAAGTTTAGAAATTCTTCATACTTTTTGGCAATAATCAAAACTGTTAAATATAATGTGAATAGAGATTTTAAATTTATTACTATCTTTGTGTATTGGCTTCGTGGAATTAAGATGCTAACTAATATTCTTCAAATGAACTTGCTAAGAGATAAAATGATGAAATATGATGCCCCGCAACGTGCGAAGGCAGCAGGAATCTACCCCTATTTCAGGGCTATCGAGAGTGATCAGGACACTGAGGTTGTCATTGATGGTAAGAAAGTCCTTATGTTTGGTTCAAACGCGTACTTAGGATTGACTAACCATCCTAAAGTTATTGAAGCTGCGGTTGCAGCCACTAAAAAATATGGGACCGGAATGGCGGGATCTCGTTTCCTAAATGGTACTCTTGATATACATCTTGAGTTGGAAAGAAAACTAGCTAATTTTATGAATAAGGATGAAGCTGTAGTTTTCTCAACGGGTTTTTCCGTAAATGAAGGTGTACTTGGTTGCCTTACAGGTAGAGAGGATTTTATAATCTGGGACGAAAGAGATCATGCTTCCATAATAGAAGGTCTAAGAACCTCATTTTCCACAAAATATAAATTCAGACACAATGATATGGTTCACCTTGAGAAACAACTCAAGCGATGCGATGCCCAGAGTGTTAAGTTGATTGTTGTGGATGGTGTATTTAGTATGGAGGGTGATTTGGCAAACCTCCCTGATATAGTAAAGCTGGCTAAAAAGTATAATGCTAATGTTATGGTTGATGAAGCACACAGTTTAGGTGTGCTTGGCAAGAAGTACAGCGGTCGCGGAGTTGCTGATCACTTTGGTTTGCTGGATGATGTTGATCTGGTTATGGGAACCTTCAGCAAGTCGTTAGCATCAATAGGAGGTTTTATTGCAGGAGATTATCCTGTAGTCAATTATATAAGACACAACGCAAGAACAAATATTTTTAGTGCCAGTATAACTCCGGCTGCGACTGCTGCCGCTTCTGCTGCGCTGGATATATTGAAATCAGAACCTGAAAGAGTCAAGAGGCTTTGGGAGTTAACACATTATGCAATCAATCAATTCAAAGATAAAGGTTTTGAATTAGGCCCAACTTCTACTCCTATTATGCCGCTTTATGTAAGGGATAATGATAAAACATTCTTGATTACAAAGCTTCTGTTTGAAGAAGGAATATTTGTGAATCCGGTTGTTTCTCCGGGCGTTTCTCCGGGTGATACACTTATCCGTTTTTCATTGATGGCTACACACACCAAAGAGCAAATTGATTTTGCTATCGAACATATTACAAAAGTTTTCAAGAAATTAGATTTATTGTAATAACATAAAAGTATTTACAACCCCATACAATGTTATTTAACATCAAGTAAGGGCATCGTTAAAGAAAAAACATTTACATTTGTATGCAATAAAAATATAAAGGTATAGCTTATGTCATTTATTGCAGATAAAGTAGTCATGGAGGGTTTAACATTTGATGACCTCCTTTTAGTTCCCGCCTATTCTCAGGTACTCCCTCGCGAAGTCAACCTGCAGACTAAATTCTCAAAAAATATAATTCTTAATATTCCAATGGTTTCGGCAGCAATGGATACTGTTACCGAAACTACAATGGCTATAGCTATAGCCAGAGAGGGTGGTATTGGAGTTATACATAAAAATATGAGCATCGACGAGCAGGCAAAACAGGTTAAAGCTGTAAAACGTGCAGAGAATGGTATGATTCTGGATCCTATAAGTATCACTCCTGACAAAACTGTTGCAGATGCACTTGAGCTGATGTCTGAGTATAAGATTGGCGGAATTCCCGTAGTAAATAGTGAAAACCTATTGGTTGGTATTGTTACAAACCGCGATCTCCGTTTTGAAAAGGCTATGGGTAAAAAGATCGAAGAGGTTATGACAAAAGATAACCTAATAACTACAAAAATATCTACCGACCTTGATGATGCAGCTGAGATCCTTCAGAAGCATAAAATTGAAAAACTTCCGGTTGTAGATCCCAATTATAAGCTGGTAGGACTCATTACATATAAAGATATTACAAAAGCTAAAGACAAGCCTTTTGCCTGTAAAGATGAGCAGGGAAGGCTTCGTGTGGCAGCAGGTATTGGTGTGACAGCCGACTCAATTGAAAGAGCAACAGCTCTTGTTGAGGCAGGTGTGGATGCAATAGTTATTGACACAGCACACGGACACTCAAAAGGTGTTGCAGACATGTTGAGGCTAGTAAAGAAAACATTTCCCCAAATTGATGTGGTTGTAGGAAATATAGCAACACCCGAAGCAGCAAAGTTTCTTGTTGATGCCGGAGCAGATGGTATTAAAGTTGGTATCGGACCCGGTTCAATTTGTACAACCCGTATTATAGCAGGTGTGGGAGTTCCTCAGCTTTCGGCAATTTATGAAGTTGCAAAAGCACTTAAGGGAACAGGGGTGCCATTAATTGCTGACGGTGGTTTACGCTATTCAGGTGACATCGTTAAGGCTCTTGCTGCAGGAGGATCTTCAGTAATGATGGGGTCAATGCTTGCCGGGACTGAAGAATCACCCGGAGAAACCATCATCTTTAATGGAAGGAAATTTAAAACATATCGTGGTATGGGCTCTCTTTCAGCAATGCAGCAGGGTTCAAAAGACAGGTACTTTCAGGATGTTGAGGATGATATTAAAAAGCTTGTGCCAGAAGGTATTGAAGCAAGGGTTCCATTCAAAGGCACCTTGCAGGAAGTTATTTATCAGATGGTAGGTGGTTTACGTGCAGGTATGGGTTATTGTGGTGCAGAGAATATTGACAAACTGCACGAAGCTAAGTTTACACGTATCACTGCTGCAGGTTATACAGAAAGTCATCCTCATGGTGTTATGATTACACGTGAGGCACCAAATTACAGTAAAGGTACTGAATAATAAAAATTAAACACACGTAATGTGAAGGGGTTGAAGAGTTTACTTTTCAATCCCTTTTTTCATTGGTACAAATATAAAATCACCATGTTCCGATTCTTCAATTGCATCTTTACCTGTGCGCTTTATGATAGTCATTTTTTGTCCTCCCCTGCCACCTAAAGGAACAACCATCCACCCTCCAATTCGTAATTGATATAATAGTTTTTGAGGAATTTCTACCGGAGCAGCTGTGACAAGTATTTTATCAAATGGGGCATTTTCGGGCAAACCTTCATATCCATCACCATAAAACAGGTTTGGGAAGTATCCTAAAGCATTAAGAGTTTTTTTTGCAGACAAATACAACTCTTCAATCCTTTCTATACTGTATACTTCAGCACCCATTTCACAAAGTATTGCTGCCTGGTATCCGCTGCCTGTACCTATTTCTAAAACCTTATCGCCGGGTTTAATGCGTAGTAGTTCAGACTGATACGCAACTGTGTAGGGTTGAGATATTGTCTGACCCTTTTCAATCGGCAGTGGTTTGTCAAGATAAGCTGCTCCTCTGATTTCTTCATCAACAAACTCATGTCTGGGGACTGCAGCGATAGCCTTTAATACAAGCTGGTCTGAAATTCCTTTCTGTTCAAGCTGCTCTGCCAGCTTAGCAGCTTCTGTTTTCTGCTGAGAATTCATATTAATTTCTGAATTAGAAATTCCACTTTTTGATTTATTTGATGAGCAGGTAATTAAGACTGCACAACAAAGGATAATTATCATTTTCATCTTTCAATCTGTTTACTTGATTATTGGCAAAGATAGTGATTTTATGGACTTTACATTGATAATTTACAAATTCAACATTCTTTAAAAGTTATGTAGAATATTTCGAAATATTTTCATTGTCATTTTATAATATTAATTTTATAGATCTTTTCAATTCAAGGCTTTATGGTTGTGGAAAAGAAGAATAGTTCGGAAGAAATTGGCAGAATGAAGAAAAATATCAAATTAGAGGAGAGTATCAGTTTGAAAGAAAAAACAGATGGTGTTATTTATAACTCAGTGGGCACATTACGATATGCTCCAAGACACAATTCAGAGATGGTCTCCCAAGCTTTACTGGGTACACACGTAAAAGTACTTGAAAAAAATAAAGAATGGTTGAAGGTACAGACGCCTGACGACTATACCGGATGGATCATTGGCTCGGTTAAACTTATGACTCAAAATGAACTGCAGCACTATCATAATCAGCCCAAGGTTATTGTTACAAGCACTTTTGCCACTTCTTACGAGAAAGAAGATGATAAATCGCTACCGGTGTCTGATCTCGTAATTGGTAATATTCTGATTCTTAAATCTGAAACCGAACAGTACTTTGAAGTAGGATATCCCGATGGACGTAATGCTTATGTTAAACAATCTGATACGGCCGAACTTTCCTTCTGGTTAAATAATATTGAACTCAATGGAGAAAGTATTGTGAATACAGCGTTTAGATTTATGGGTGTTCCATATCTTTGGGGAGGTACTTCATCAAAAGGTCTGGATTGCAGCGGGTTTACAAAGAATGTCTATTTCATGCATGGCATTATTCTTTCCAGAGATGCATCTCAGCAGGTCAATCAAGGTCAATTAGTAGACTCAATGGGAGATTTTAGTACACTTTTACCGGGTGATATGGTATTCTTTGGAACAAAATCTAAACCATCTACTGAAACAGAGAGAGATAAAAACAGCGAGAGAGTGGTACATGTAGGTATATATATAGGAAATAACCGTTTTATACATGCATCAGATAATGTACACATCAGCAGTTTTAACCCTGATGATGAGCTTTACGATGAATTTAATGCAAAAAGATATCTACGTGCAAAAAGATATATTGCTAATGGTCATGCTGTAAATGTTAATCGTTACAGTCTATAAGTGGATATGAACATTAAACATCTTAATATATGAAATTATCATGGACTCCATATAATCTGCTGCTCAAGCATACATTTACTATTTCAGGCTTTTCAAGAACAACTACACCGGTAGTAATCACAAAGATTGAGTATGACGGACTTACAGGTTATGGTGAAGCATCTCTGCCTCCATATTTGGATGAATCTCAGTCAACTGTGATAGATTTCCTTAGAAAAGTAAATTTATCTGGTTTCAATGACCCTACAGATATTGAGGAGATTTTGTATTATGTTGACTCAATTACTTCAAATAATGCTGCTGCTAAAGCTTCTGTGGATATTGCCTTGCATGATCTTGCAGGGAAAATACTTGGAGTGCCTTGTTACAAAATGTTCGGACTGGATAAAAATGATGTGCCAGATACAACATTCACCATTGGTATTGATAATGATGAGGTTGTGCGTGATAAAACACGCGAAGCAAAAAATCTTTTCAATATACTAAAAGTGAAAGTGGGTGGTCAGGATGATAAGCGTATGATCAAAGCTATCAGAAGTATAACAGACCTGCCATTGTCTGTCGATGCAAATCAGGGATGGACTGATAGGTCAGAAGCTTTGGATATGATCTTTTGGTTGAAAGAGCAAGGAGTGGTAATGGTCGAACAGCCCATGCCAAAGAACGATTTGGACAATATTGCCCTATTGACGGAAAAAAGTCCTTTGCCCATATTTGCCGATGAATCTTTGCAAAGGCTTACTGATATAGAGCGCCTTAAAGGAGTCTTTTCAGGAGTAAATATCAAACTGATGAAATGTACCGGTATTAATGAAGCCTTGAAGATACGTAAGCGAGCTAAAGATTTAGGGATGAAAGTTATGATGGGTTGCATGACTGAAACATCCTGTGCAATTTCTGCAGCCTCTCAAATCTATTCGGGAATGGATTTTGCTGATCTGGACGGGGCGTTGCTCATAAACAACGACTGCTTTAACGGTTCTGCACTAGAAAATGGTAAAATTATTGCATCAGATATGCCGGGTATTGGCGTTACCCTCAAACAACCAATTCTTTAAACAACCGGTCGAATGTTTTATTCAGATCATCTGTCTTTCCCGCGTGAGTTGGTGATGTCTGTATAATTGTACTGCGAACAGCTGTCAGCCATCTGAAACGTTCAGGTATATCCAATGAGGCAATTGGGGTGTAATCACAGCTGCCTTCAGCAATATTTTTGAATGTAACCAGACTATCGATCACCTCTTCATACTCCACGTCTGAGCACATTAGCTCAAATTTATCAGTACAAAGATGATATTCCAGACGTATATATTTTTCCTCTTTCGAGAAAAGTATAAGCCCGATGTTAAAAAATTCCTCCCTCTCCACTTTCGGCACCAGTCGGATAACAGAATAATGATATAACTTATCCTCTTGCATCTTTAGCGCTATTTAGGAATATGGCAGAATTTGAAAGCCTGCCGGTTAGAAAGTTGTAATAGATCTCCCTAACTTCATCAGGAGTTTCGGAAGCATGATCCCAGTTGACCCAATCATCAGGAATAAGGTTAACAATATCTCTCAGTAAAACATCCGTAAGTATGTTATGAGCAAACTTATCAGCTTCATCAAGCATAGTTGCTTGTGACAGAAGTATATGATCCCTTACATAAGGAAAAGGATTAAGTGCATGCTTGTCAAAATCTTTCCATGAGTGGTGAAAGTAGAAAGATGCACCGTTATCGATGATCCACAGCTCCTGATGCCACCAAAGCAAGTTGCTGTTGTTAAAAGTACGGTCAATATTTGTAGTAAATGCATCAAACCATACTATTACTGAAGCAAGCATGGGGTCAATCTCCACTTTAGGGTCATAAGCCAATGCACCCGATAGATAGTGTATTCCCAGATTGAGTCCTATGCTTCCTTTCAACAGATCCTGAATCTCTTCATCACCTTCGGTTCTGCCAAAATCCTCATCCAGATGGGCAAATACAAGTTCGGGTATATTCAATCCCAATGCAGATGCTATTTTACCTCCCAAAAGTTCTGAAATCAACATTTTGGTGCCGTGACCTGCGCCGCGGAATTTAAGTACATACTTAAAACCGTCGTTTGCTTCTGCCAATGCGGGCAGCGATCCACCTTCACGCAATGGTACTATATAGCGGGTGACTTTAACACTTCGCAAAGACTGATCTTTTTTTTCCATTTATATATAAAGAAAACATCCATTCATGGATTTTCATCAAAGTTACCGATTTCTTCTGATTCTATCAAAACACAACCTTTTGAGTACATCTCATCTAACGCTTTTTTTTCGTCATTTGGCTTTGCATTAACTGCAGCAATAGCATCTGTAACCACAAAGGTGTGAATGCCGTTTTTAACTGCATCAAGTGCAGTCTCTTTTACGCAGTAGTCGGTTGTTAAACCGCAAATATAAAGAGTAGTAATTTTATTCTCTTCAAGATAATCTGCAAGAGAAATATTGGTGGCTTCAAAAGCAGAGTAGCCATCATCTCTGTTATCAGTTCCTTTTTTTAACTTCAGGTCTATTTTCCCAACATTCAAATCAGGATGAAATTCAGCGCCCTTAGTGCCCGCAATACAATGTACTGGCCATTTGCCGAAATGGATTGAGTTTTCGGGATGCCAGTCCTGTGATGAGATTACCAGATCAAACTTATCAATCATACTGTTTATTACCGGTACAACTTTATCTCCATCTTTTACTCCAAGTGCACCTCCCGGACAGAAATCATTCTGAACGTCAACAATTAGTAGTCCTATTTTCATATTTTATACCCTATCTTTTTTATTATAACAAAAGAACAGTGAAGCTGTTCATAAGCTTAAATATTATGAGAAATCTCTTCCCCTTTGTAATGTAAATTGTTGTATTTTTGCGCAATTTTTATTAAATTGATATGAACTATATTCTGACTATCGTACTATTAGTTATTTCTAATGTTTTTATGACACTTGCCTGGTACGGACACCTTAAAATGGCAGAGTTGAGTTGGTTTAGTAAGTTACCTCTTTTTGGAGTAATCCTGATTAGCTGGCTGATAGCGTTTTTTGAGTACTGCTTTCAGGTCCCTGCAAACAGAATTGGTTTTGAAGGTAATGGAGGTCCTTTTTCTTTACTGCAGCTGAAGGTAATTCAGGAGGTGATTACACTTGTTGTCTTTGTAGCCTTTTCTTCAATCGCATTCCAGACTTCTTTTAAAACAAACCACTTAATTGGATTTGTTTTCCTTGTGTTAGCTGTCTATTTTATTTTTAAATAGCATTATTAAAGAAAAAAATCACTAATTATAGTGATTGCTTAATGTATCTATTTGATATTACTTTGCATCGAATAGTTAGTTTGAACCCGATACTTCAAAATATTTGATTAGATATGAAAAGATTTTTAGTAGTATTATCTGTTTTATGTGTTACTGCACTCGCATTTTCAGATAATAAAGAAAAGGCCGATCCACAAGACACATTAAGAGTTTATTATCTGGATGAGGTAGTAGTAAGCAGTTCCGTTAAGGAAACAAACAATCTGAAAAATATGCCTACTGCTGTTTCAGTCATATCACCAAAGCAGCTTAAGAATACACAGATTGAGTCATTGCCTGATCTAAGCAGTTATATTCCTAACTTCTTTATTCCCAAATACGGATCAAAAGTTTCAACGCCAATTTATATACGTGGAATTGGTGCCAGACTTGGCTCACAAACTGTGAGTCTGTATGTTGATAATGTGCCAAGTTTCAATCCTTCTGCTTTCGATTTCGAGTTTCAGGATATTCAACGAATTGAGGTTTTGCGTGGTGCACAGGGCACACTATATGGCAGAAATGCAATTGGTGGCATTGTGAATCTTTATACACTTTCACCGTTAACATATCAAGGTATCCGTTTTAGTTTAAGTGGTGGTAATTATGGTCAGTTTTCAGTAATGGGATCAAATTACAGTAAGCTTTCAGAAAAAATCGGTCTCTCTGCAGCAGCATATTATAAACGTGATGATGGCTATTTTATGAACAGTTATACAAATGAGAAAGTAGACAATTCAGAAAATGCCGGTGGAAAGATTAAGTTAGAATGGCAAGTATCGCCTGATTTCAAAGCTATGTTATTTGGAAATTACGATTATGTTTCTGGCGGAGCATTCCCATACATGCATGTTGATTCCACTAAGTCAAGTTTTAATGAGCCTTCTTCCTATGACCGTCACCTTTTCACAAACGGACTGTCGCTCGATTGGCAGAGAAATGGTTATAGTATCCACTCAACCACAGGCTTTCAATACCTGAAAGATGATATGAAGATGGACCAGGACTATACTACCAACTCTGTTTTCTCAATCAACCAGATGCAAGAGCAGCACTCGCTTAGTCAAGAGTTTACTGTAAAGTCGGCAGCTGACAGAGACTATCGATGGGTAGTTGGTGCTTTTGGATTTTATGACCGTCGTGTTATTGACACACCTGTTGCTCTAAAAGAAGATATGATTGCATTTATGCAGAGTCATTTACCAGCATTCATAACTTATGATAATGATCAGATAGACCTTCCCGGGGTATATACTAAACCTTCAAAAGGAGCTGCATTGTTTCATCAGTCAACATTTACCAACCTGTTTGGGCTGGAGAATCTGTCTGCGACTGCAGGAATAAGGCTCGATTATGAACATACGGGTATTGATTTTTCAACTGAAAGTATAGGAGGAGACTTAACAGTGCGACCTCCCAGAACAAACATGGTTATCCCCGTGGATGGAGATACAATTATAGAGGGGTCTTATTGTAAGGATTTTTTGAAGTTGTTGCCCAAGTTTGCACTGCAATATCAGTTCTCACCAACATCACAGATATATCTGTCAGCATCAAGAGGATATAAGACCGGAGGATTTAATGAGCAACTGTTTTCGGAAGTGTTACAATCTGCTCTTGCAGAGTCTTTGATGAGGAAAATGCAAGAGGGAATGGGGGGAATGGGAGGACCTCCTTCTACTCCTCCTTCTTCAAGAGAAATTACACCTAAACCTACTTTAAAGAAACAACTATCTTATGACCCTGAAACAAGCTGGACATACGAACTGGGCGGACGCTATGAAATGTTTAACAAAAAACTTTCACTTACATACGCTCTTTTCTATACCAGAGTAAATGATATCCAAATTATTAAGCTTACCAGGCAGGGTACATCAGGAAGAACTGTAGAAAATGCCGGTAACTCAGAAAGTAAGGGGTTTGAATTGAGTCTGAGATATAGTCCTATAAGAAACCTTTCTTTCTATGGTGATTATGGATTTGCTGATGCCAGATTCAAAGACTATGAGTTTGATGGAGAAGAATTGGATGATGAGGGAAATCCAATTATGGTTGATTATTCCGGAAACTATATCCCATTCGCTCCACGTCACACTTTAAGCCTCGGAGCCGGTTATGTTCATAATTTTGGTTACGGCTCATTTATCGACAGGATTGTTGCCAATTTGCAATATACAGGAGTAGGTAAAATATACTGGACTGAATCCAATGAGGATGTAAATGGTGAAGAGCTTTATCAACCCTTCTACGGGTTAGTGAATGGAAGTATTTCTGCCGAAAAAGGGTCTTTTGCACTAGAGCTTTGGGGTAAGAATCTGTTGGGTAAAGATTATAACTCATTTCTGTTTGAAGCTACCGATATGACTACCGGTAATACTAATTCCTTTGTACAGCGTGGGTATCCTACTTGTGTTGGTGCAACCTTGAGGTATACTATTGACAGATAATCACAATTTAATTTTCCCGGACAGTATCAGACCAATAATTACTACTGATCCGATAAGTAATAATGTTATAACAGCCCATTCCCAGTGTTTGGGCTGTTGCTTTTGTTCCCTTTTAGCTCTTATAAACAGTAATGATCCAATTGCATAAAACAATACGGAAAGGAACAGATATTTAATTCCCACTGCAAATATCACGTAAAGAGAATATATTGTCCCAAGCAGAGCAACAATAAGATGATGAATTGACTCGTTTTTCCTGTTAATGATCGCAATTTTCACAGCATAAAGAGAAGAGAGCAAATAGGGAATAAGCACAAGTGTTGTGCCAATTGTAATAGCAGCTAGATAGGTCTCGTTGAGTTGAGGTGACAGTATTGAAATAAGAAATATTTGTGTAAATCCTTGTGTGAGCAACAAAGCATTTACAGGTGTGCCTTTTCTGTTTACTTTCTTAAAAATGCGAGGCATGACGTTATCAAGTGCAGCAGCGTAGAGTGTTTCAATTGACAACATTATCCAGGAGAGACTTGCTCCCAATACTGAAACCATTATTCCCAGTTTAACGATTATTCCACCCGCCGCACCTACTGCTGTTTGTTCAAGTACAAGTGCCAAAGGTGTCTCTGATGCTGAAAGAAGGTTTGCAGGCACTGAAGACATAGCTATAATGGTGATAAGCATGTAAACAGCAAGTACTATAAGCATGGAAATGATTATTGTAAGCCTCACGGTCTTCTGACTTTTTGCTCTTCCCGACAAAACTGAAGCTGCTTCCATACCCACAAAACACCATAAGATGATTGCCATAGCGCCCTTCAATTGTTGTGTTGTAGTAGTTGGTTCTCCTGTTGAAGCAAGTCTGCTTTGCCAATTATCAACAAGAAAAAGGTCACTGTTTATCAACGAAATTCCTAGTATAATTATAAGAAGAATAGGTATCAGCTTTGCAGTAGTTACAATAAAATTGAGTATTGCTCCTTCTCTGATACCCGCTATCAGGATAAGGTAGAAAAACCAAAGAAGTGCAGAGCCAATTATAAAAGCATGTAACGGGGAGAGTGCATGAATACCAAGCAGATCGTTTAATGTCTTGAAGAACAGCGCCAGATAACTTACGTTGCCAAGCCACCCTACCGACCAGTAGCCCCAGGCGGAATTGAATCCCATAAAATCACCAAATCCATCACGTGCATAAGCATAAATGCCACTTTTCAGTTCAGGTTTGCGCGCAGCGAGATAAACAAAGACAAGTGCAAGCATGAGAGCTCCAAATCCTCCGATCAGCCAGGCAATTATTGTTGCCTGTGGATTGGCAGAGGTGATGAGGTCCTTTGGCGAATTGAAGATGCCGGAGCCTATCATAGAGCCAAGGGCTATGAATACCAGCAACCACAAACCTAACTTCTTATCTTTCTTTTGCAACTTAATCCGGGAGGTTAATTAAAAATAAAGATTAACAAAACGACTATTATAAGGGATGGCAGCATATTCATGATCCTGAGCTTCTTGATTCCCAGTATATTTATACCCAGTCCGATGAGTAGTATGCCGCCTACATTGGTAATACCCAAGATGATATCGTCAGTGAAAAGTATTGCTGCATATCTCGCCAGAAGTGTTAATGCAGCCTGAAATATAAATAAGGGGACAGAAGAAAAAACTACCCCTACACCAAATGCGGATGCCAAAAGAATAGCTGAGAAAAAATCCATAAGTGATTTCGTGTAAAGAAGATCGGGTGATCCTCCTGTGCCTTCCTGAATTGTTCCAAGGATTGTCATAGATCCCACACAAAACAGCAGAAAAGATGTAATAAGTCCTTCTGAAAACTTTTCACTGCCCACTTTGAAATGACTTTTAAGCTTTTCGCTCATTCGTTCAGCACCTTTCTCTAAGTCCCACCATTCCCCCAACAGGGATCCTATTGCAAGACTGCTGACTACTATAAGAATCTTTTCCATACTCACGGCCATTGATGCTCCTATAGCCAGAGTAAAAAGTCCGATTGCCTGAAAATAGATAGTTGTAACACGTTCGGGCATCTTCTTATTAAGTAACATGCCTAACAATCCACCAACCAGTACTGCAACTGTATTTACAATAGTTCCAATCATTTTATTCAGATAGATTGGCAAAATTACAATTTAAAACCGAAATACAATATTTAACGGCAAGACACTTTGCCAGACACGCAGAATTATCCATACTTTAGTCTTATCTGGCTATTACCTAACCCTTACCTTCTCCTTATAAAGGCCTTTTAAACCTCATAAATAAAAGAGCAAGGTAAAAACGAAATCACGCTAAAGTTTCGCCTTTTCAATACCTATTTTATGTGTATCTTTGCTATTCTAAAAATTAAAAACTAAAATAATATATGTACAACTGGTTTGAATGTAAATTGAGATATGATAAAATGCTGGAAACCGGCATGCAGAAAACAGTGACAGAGCCTTATCTGGTGGATGCTTTATCGTTTACAGAAGCGGAGGCAAGAATTATTGAGGAGATCAGACCCTACATTTCAGGAGAGTTTACTGTCTCGGATATTAAACGGGTAAAATATTCAGATTCATTTTTTAACGAAACCGGTGACAGGTATTACAAAGCGAAATTATATTTTATCACACTGGATGAGAAAAGCGGATCAGAGAAAAAGACAGCGGTAAATATGCTGGTACAGGCTTCTGAACTCAAGGAGGCAGTTGAGATTATTGAGGTTGAGATGAAAAAGACGATGATAGATTATACTTTAGCATCAGTTGTTGAAACAGCAATAATGGATGTTTTCCCATATTCTGGAGATAAGGTTGTTAAACAGGAAGAATGAGCATAAAATCAAAAATAGAGAATTTAAAAGGGATTATTCCATCTGATGTAAAGATGGTAGCAGTTTCCAAATTTCACTCAAACAGTGAGATAATGGAAGCTTATGATGCAGGTCATCGGATGTTTGGTGAAAGCCGTGTACAGGAACTTGTGCAAAAGTATCAGGAGCTTCCTAAAGATATTGAGTGGCATTTTATTGGAAATCTACAACGTAATAAAGTTAAGCAGATTGCACCGTTTGTTTCTTTAATTCACAGCTTAGACAGCGAAAGGCTGATGCTGGAAATTGAAAAACAAGGCAGTGTAAATGACAGGGTTATTCCATGTCTTCTGCAGGTTCATATTGCTGAAGAGGAAACAAAATCAGGATTTTCGCCTGAAGAGTGCCGCCGTTTTGTGGCTGATGCAAAATGGAAAGAATGCAGTCATATTAAAATTTCGGGTCTTATGGGTATGGCAACATTTACTGAAGATGAGTCCAAGGTTAAAAAGGAATTTGATCAACTACGAACACTCTTTGGAGAATTAAAAGAGATCCATTTCAAAAACGATCCTGATTTCAAGGAAATTTCAATGGGAATGACCGGAGATTTCCAGCTTGCGATTAATTCGGGAAGTACAATAGTGCGTATTGGGACTCTCATTTTTGGGAGTCGCTGAGTTCAGCACTCTTTATTTTTATATATATCTTATCGATATTATCAATAAAAATTCCTATTTTTGTTAATTGTGAAATTTTTGAAAAACATTTTGTTTATCTCATGAAAACAAGTTTACAAACAACATTTGCAGGTTTAAAGCTTAAGAATCCATTGATTGCCGCAAGCAGCGGTCTGACTAACTCTGTTAATAAGATCGTTGAATTAGAGCAATCAGGTGTGGGAGCTATTGTATTAAAATCTCTTTTCGAAGAGCAAATTGAAAATCATTCAGAGAAACTTTCCCAGATTGCAGATTATCCTGAAGCAGCTGATTACATCAATACTTATGTCGAGATGAATCATGTCGAAAAATATCTTGAACTTATCCGATCGGCTAAGTCGCATTGCAGTGTGCCAATAATTGCGAGTATAAATTGCTATAAAATGTCAAGATGGACAGAATTTGCAAAAACAATTCAGGATGCAGGTGCCGATGGGATAGAACTGAACCTGTTTGTACTCAATGCCGGTGAATTTGGAAATACATACCTGGAAGATACTTATGTAAATATTGTCAGGGAACTAAAAAAGGAAATTCATATCCCGGTTGTGATTAAGATGGCAAAAAATATCAGTAATCTACCAGGTCTTGTTTCTAAATTAAAAGCACTGAAAGCTGATGGGGTTGTGCTGTTTAATCGTTTTTATCAACTTGATATAGACATAAAAACAATGAAGTTAAAAGCCGGTCCGGTTTTTAGTAATCCTTCAGATTTTAGTGACACTTTAAGATGGACAGCAATAATATCAGGTCGTGTGCCTGATTTTGATATAGCGTGCTCTTATGGAGTACATTCCTGGGAAGATGTAATCAAGGGCATTTTGGCAGGTGCAGGCGCAATACAGTTGTGCAGTGTATTATACGAACAGGGTGCTGGAGTTGTTGATAATTTCCTGACATGTGTTGAAGAATGGATGGATCAAAACAATTACTCCAATATAGAAGAATTCAGAGGTAAGTTGAACTATGCAAACATAAAAAGTCCTTACTTGTATGAGAGAGTACAATTTATGAAGTATTTCTCAAATTATAAGTAATTGTTTGAGTAGTCGTTATGTTTAATATGAATTAAGAATACACCCTATGAATATACAACAGTTAGAATATATTATTGCAGTAGATAATTACCGCCATTTTTCCAAAGCTGCCGAAGCCTCTTTCGTTACTCAGCCTACTCTGAGTATGATGATTCAGAAACTTGAAGATGAACTGGGAGTAAAAATATTCGACCGCTCGCAACTGCCTGTACAACCCACCGAAATTGGCAAGCGAATTATTGATCAGGCCCGTGTTGCAATTGCTCAGGTTAACCAGATCAGGGAAATTATTCTGGAAGAAAAGGGTGTAGTGAAAGGTGTATTCCGTCTTGGGATAATCCCGACTATATCTCCCTATCTATTACCAAAACTAATGCAGGTGCATCGTGATAATAAATATGATATCAGGATTATTATCTCAGAACTTACTACTGATCAAATTTTAAAAGGTCTTTCAAATGACTCGCTTGATGGTGGTATTTTGGCAACTCCATTGAAAGAGCCCGGGATTAGTGAACATCCTATCTATTATGAGCAGTTTTTCGCTTATGTTTCACCTCTGGAAAGAGCAATATATGCAAAGAATGCTTTAGATGAAAATGATTTGAATACAACGAAGTTGTGGCTTCTGGATGAAGTGCACTGTTTCAGGACACAGATACTTCACTTGTGTAACCTTAAGAAAAGACGCGGAGTAAATCAATCCATTTTTTCTTATGAGGCAGGTAGTATTGATACACTTATAAATATAGTGGATGAGAATGAAGGTCTTACTGTAATCCCCGAAATGGCAGTTGCCAACCTTAGTGAAAAGCAGAAAAAGAATGTACGACCTTTTAGAAACAGTACTCCCGTACGTGAGATCAGCCTTATAACCCGTAAGGAATTTATCAGGGAAAGATTGATCAACATTATTGTTGATGAGGTGAAAGAGGCTGTTCCCAAATCTCTTCAGGATGAGGCAATGAAAAAATATGTAGTTCCTTTATAAAATAAAAACACCCTAACCTTGCAGGTTTTTTATTCTGCAGAGTCAGGGTGTTAATGATTTTTATTGTTTATAATATTACCCTTGTAGTTTATAACATTATTTTTGTCCCAACAAAAAATGTTCTCGGCATTCCCGGGCCATAAATGTAGTTGTTTGCGCGACCTGCACCAGTATCAAAATCCTTCTGAAAAGAGTTGAAGATGTTTTGAATGCCGGCATTTAGTTCAAGTTGTGTGTCATTATAAATGTCTATTGTATAGGCTATTTTAGTATTAAGCTCAAAGAATGAAGGAGATTCTTTTGTGATATATACAGGAGAGAATTTGTCAACACCTTCTACACCAAAACCTGCATCATGCGGTACAAGCATACTACCAGTGTAGTTGCCGGATAAAGATGTTGAAAACTTATCATTAGGTGTTAATGTTGCAACGAAATATGCGTAACTATTGGGTGTTCGCATCATTCTTTTTGTTGGTGTTACTCTGTCTAATGCTTCTTCTTCAGGGGTTTCAGGTTCCCACCATTTTCTCTCTTCTTCGTAAAGACTTCTCTGAATTGTGGCTCCTGCCTGTAGATCGAGTTTACTACTTAAGACTGCTCTGCCTTCAAGGTTTACGCCATATACCATAGCTCCAGAACCGGCATTTTCAATAGTAATTTCATTTCCACGTCTAACTTCAGTAAAGGGGGCGTTTAGTTTTGTGTAAAATCCCTCAATAAGGATATTAAACAACTTATTGTTACCAATCTGGTGATATAGATCAACTGAACCGCTTATACTGCTTGAACGCTCTTCTTTCAAGTTTTCTGAAAGTGTCCTGATTATTTCTTTACCTCCGGCAATATCCACATGAAGATTTTCGTCGAATACCTGAGGTGCACGAAAACCCTCACTGTATGTAAGCCTGAAATTGATATCTTCTGTAGGGTTGTAACGAAAATTGATTCTTGGGCTAAATATTGCGTTGTCCACTAAATTGTGCTTATCAAGTCTCCCTCCTACAAGAAAGCTCCATACTTCTGTTTTCCACTCATTCTGAAGGAATCCGCTTATGTTATGTGTTTCTTGATTTATGCTCAATGTACGGTAGCCGCTAATATCATCAAGCTCACTGCCAAGGTATTCACCTCCAATAGTAAGGTCTGCAGGCATAAACCAGAGATTGTTAAACGATCGGATATAATGACCGCCAACCTGGTATGTGAGTTCAGAAGTTTTACCATAAGAGTTTATACGTATTTTATTATTTTCAATTATATCGTTGATGTTCTCAATTTCATTTTGAGACATTCCGGGTTCTATGACAGGTACATTTTTGTTGAAAGGATTACCCGCTCCGTAGTAACTACCTCTGTCAGTATGGCTTGCAGCTGCGTAAAGATTAAGTTTACTTTTTTGATCATCTGAGTACTTGTCGAAATTCAGCGACCCGCTGTTTATATAATGCTCAACTTGTTCAGTTATATAGCTTTCAAAAGGTTGAAGATCCAATCTGTCGCCACCGCGGCGGAACTCATGTATATTTCTGTATTCAAGCGTAAGTTTTGAGTAAACACCTGTTTTAAGGAAAGAACGAAAACCGAGTGAACGATTCTTTAGTGATGGGAGTTCTGTAAAACCGTCACCATCGATATCAAATTTATCTCTTATGCGATGCTGTCCGTAAACCATTATTCCGGCATTGCGAGTATCATTTACAAGAGATGCATTAAAAGTTGTATTGTTTTCTAAACTGCCTGTACCGTTTATACTGGAAAGGGTATGTGAAAACTCCCCGCTGTTACGAATAGGTTCACGCGTAATGATATTTATAGTTCCGCCTATCGCATTAGCTCCGAATAGGGCGGAACCGCCTCCGCGAACCACTTCAATTCGCTCAATCATATTTGCAGGGATCTGTTCCAGTCCATAAACTCCTGCAAGTGCTCCAATCATAGGGCGCGAATCGATAAGAATTTGTGAGTATGAACCCTCCATGCCATTAATTCTCACCTGTGTAGTTCCACAGTTCTGACAATTGTTTTCAACCCTTAAGCCAGGCTGAAATTTTAATCCGTCTGATAAAGTTTTTGAATTTGTTACATCCAGTGTTTGCATGTCAAGTACACTGACAAGTGAAGGGGCAGTTCTCCTTGTAGTTTCGTTTCTATTAGCAGAAACTACCACTTCATTTAGTGAGGTTGACGACTCTTCAAGTTCAAAGTTCAGCTCCATTGTTTTACCCGCTTCAATGTTTATAGCTTTTGTGATAGTCTTAAAACCTATCATAGAAACTTCAAGAGTGAAATCTCCTACCGGAAGATTTCTTAAGAAGTAGTGACCTGTGGCGTCGGTTGTTATCCCGATTGTTGTGCCCTGTAGTTTAATAGTAACGTATGGTAAGTGTTCATTAGTCCTTTTATCAAGGATGTGACCATAGATGTTTGAATCTGTCTGGTCTGGAATATTTTTGTCAGCTCTGACATAGTTACTAAATACAAAAATGATCAGAGTGAATATTATAATTTTCTTCATTCTATTATTTGATTTTATGATATAATTATTACTTATGAGACTATCAGATTATGATAAGCCTGCAGTTAATTTAATAATGATGAACATGAAGTTGTTGTCTGATTATCAGACTAACATATCATAATAATGAAGGTGGTGCCCTAAGCTGTAATGATGTGGCAGGGCTAATTATATGGAAGTGTTGATATAGATCAGGTTTGTTTGCCTCTTTTTGCGAAATGTTACCTGTCAGATCTATATCGAGTATAATATCTGAAGTTATAGATGTGTTGAAAAGCTCATCAAGAAGCTGCAGCTGTTTCTCAGAGTGCTCATGAGTGGGAGGTTCACTAAATTTGAATGGGTGTGAGTGAACATACCTTATGTTGTTTATATAATGTGAATGGGTGAAAAGTGTGATGCTGAATACGTACATCGTAAACAGCAACGGGTAAAACAATTTCAGCCTATTCAATCTTTTTTTCAGCATAAGCCTGCAAAGATATATTATTTATATTTCCTTTGAGTGCGATTTGGGGTTTATTAACATATACATATCAATTATCAGATTAATATTTTTATACTACCTTTGTGACTGGAAAACCGACATTTATGGATCCTGATATAATTATAAGAAAGTACTATAAAGAAGGGACTAAACTTTACGATATCTATATGTCTCATTGTACGGATGTGACAAATAAAGCCCTTGATATTGTAAATAAGCATCCGGAGCTGGCTGTAGATGTAAAATTTATTGAGGAGGCCGGAATGCTTCATGATATTGGAATTTTTAAAACAAACGCACCCCGAATTGCATGTGAAGGAGATATGCCATATATATGTCATGGATATCTTGGGAGAGAATTGCTTACTAATGAAGGTTATCCTAAACACGGAATGGTGTGCGAAAGGCATACAGGCACAGGTCTCAGTCTTGAAACGATACTCAACAGGAATTTACCTATTCCAAAAAGAGATATGCGTCCGCAAAGTTTGGAGGAGAAGATTATTTGCTTTGCCGATAAGTTTTATTCCAAATCTCAGTTAGGTAAAGAAAAACCATTAAAAAAAGTCAGACAAAGTTTAAGCAGACACGGTTGGCATCAGGTAGAAATATTTGATGAATGGTGCGAATTATTCCTTTAAGGATTTTATGGCAAACTATTTGCAGTGTATAAAAAGTAGATATAGAAAACAAAACAAAATTATATATGAAACGTGATATGGGTCAGCATAGTAATGCAAATGACGAAAAAAAGGATATTAAGGACAATATGACAGTTGAAACTGATAACATTGATCAGGTAGAAAAAGAAGTAGACTCTGAAACATCTGAAGTAATTGACGAATATACTCTGCTCAAGAATAAATATGATGAACTTCAGAAAAAACATGATGAGCAGAGCGACAGCTACTTAAGATTAAATGCAGAGTTTGATAATTTCAGAAAGCGTACTCTAAAGGAAAAAGCTGATATTATCAAAGCTGGCGGAGAAAGGGTACTTCAGAACATCATAACTTTGGTAGACGACTTTGAGCGTGCTCTTGTATCATTGCATGAATCTGAAGACAGAGACGCGCTGCTTGAAGGTATGGATCTTATATATTCGAAATTTATAAGTTTCCTCAAACAAAATGGTGTTGAGGAGATTGAAGCTATCGGTTTGCCCTTTGATGCTGAGTATTTTGAAGCTGTTACAACAGTGCCGGCGCAGGATGAATCACAAAAAGGAATTGTTATTGACTGCATTCAGAAAGGATATAAACTGAACGATAAAATTATTCGTTTCCCAAAAGTAGTAGTAGGAGAATAATATGGCCGATAAAAGAGATTATTACGAAATACTTGAAGTTTCTAAAACTGCTACAGCGGAAGAAATTAAGAAAGCCTACCGAAAAAAGGCTATTCAATATCATCCGGATAAAAATCCGGGTGATAAATCATCTGAGGAAAAATTTAAAGAGGCAGCAGAAGCTTATGAAGTGCTGAGTGATCAGAATAAGCGTGCCAGATATGACCAGTTTGGGCATGCCGGAGTAGGCGGTGCCGCTTCAGGTGGTTTTGGTGGCGGAATGTCAATGGATGATATCTTCTCTCAGTTTGGAGATATATTTGGCGGACATTTTGGAGGTTTTGGAGGCTTCGGTGGCTTCGGCAGTTCACAACGTGGAAGGAGAATGAACAGGGGGTCAGATTTGCGTGTGAAAGTTAAACTGAACCTAAAAGAAATTCTTAATGGAGTTGAGAAAAAAATAAAGGTCAAGAAATATGTGTCTTGTTCACATTGCGATGGTAATGGCTCTGAAGATGGTAATTCTGTCTCAACATGTGCAACATGCAACGGCTCCGGAGTTGTGACCCGTGTAGCTAACACTATTCTCGGTCAAATGCAGACATCATCTACTTGTCCCACTTGTAACGGTGATGGTAAAACTATTACTAAGAAGTGTTCTCACTGCAATGGTGAAGGAATTTTACGGGAAGATGAGGTTATAACAATCAAGATACCTGCAGGTGTTGGAGAAGGTATGCAACTTTCAATGTCCGGAAAAGGGAATGCAGCCCGTAGAGGTGGTATAAACGGAGATTTACTTATTGTAATTGAGGAGGAGGAAGATCCTAACTTGATAAGAGATGAGAATGATGTAATTTTCAATCTCTTCCTTAGCTTTCCAATGGCTGCTCTGGGTGGAACAGTTGAGGTGCCTACAATAGATGGTATGGCTAAGGTTAAAATTGAGCCGGGAACTCAACCAGGAAAAGTATTGCGACTTAGAAATAAGGGTTTGCCTTCGGTGAATGGTTTTGGCAAAGGTGATCAGTTGATTCATGTGAATGTTTACGTTCCTGAAAACCTGAGTGCAAAAGAACGCAAACAGATGGAAGAATTAGAAAAATCAGATAATTTCACTCCTTCAGCTACTGCAAGAAAGAGTGTTTTCAATAAATTTAAAAAGATGTTCGATTAAGGAATAATTAATTGATACTTATTGAAAAGTAGTGCTTAGACATTTATCAGAGTCTTATCACTACTTTTTTTATTATACAAATAATGCACTTATGAACTTTTTCACTATTACATTCATAAAGTTCCATAGTGTTATTAATAAAGCCGGATCTTGTCAATTTGAAAAGATCCGGCTTTGAGTTTAATTATAATATGTTTAGCTTGCTTCAGATGCTTATATTCTGTTGCAACGCTCAAAGAACCCAATTGCTTCAAGCTCTTTTCTTATAATAGTTTCTTCCTCATCAGTAACATTCTGAAAAGGAGTGCGATTTATTCCCAGGTCAATTCCTAAGAATTTCATAATACGTTTGCCAGCCACAATGTTACCTCTGTAACGGGCAATAACATTGATAACTTCCTGTGCAAAGTTTTGGTGATCTAATGCACCTTCAATATTTCCGTTATTGTAATCTTCAATAAC